>NZ_JBVKBL010000005.1:0-515856 GCF_055657085.1 Streptomyces sp. NPDC107765
CTGCAGGGGGGACCCTGTGGGAGAGTAGGACGCCGCCGAACAAATTTTGAAATAGCCTCGTCCCGAGTTGAAGTAATTCAACTCGGGACGAGGCTATTTTGCGTTTAGGGTCAGGGGTATGCGCTATGACCTGGTCATCTTCGACAACGACGGCGTCCTCGTCGACAGCGAGCCCCTGTCCAACACCATCCTGGCCGGCTATCTCACCGAGCTCGGGCACCCCACTTCGTACGAGGAATCGATACGCGACTACATGGGGTCGGCGATGCACCGCATTCATGACATCGTCCTGGAGCGGACCGGGCGGCGGCTGCCGAAGGAGTTCGACGAGGTTTTTCACGGGCGGGTCTTCGCGGCTTTTGAGCGGGAGCTGCAGCCGGTGCCGGGAGTGACGGACGTTTTGGAGAAGCTGGCCGCGGACGGTATTCCGTACTGCGTCGGATCGTCCGGGAGTCATGAGCGGATCCGGGTGGGGCACCGGGCGACGGGGCTGGACCGGTGGTTCGTGCCGGAGCGGGTCTTCTCCTCGCAGGATGTGGGGCGGGGGAAGCCGGCGCCGGATCTCTTTCTGCATGCGGCGCGGGAGATGGGTGTGGCGCCCGAGCGGTGTGTGGTGGTCGAAGACAGTCCGCTGGGGGTGCAGGCGGCGGTTGCTGCGGGGATGGACGTCTACGGGTACACGGCGATGACCCCGGCGGCGAAGCTGGTGGAGGCCGGAGCGACCGCGCTGTTCGGCGGGATGGCCGAGCTGCCGGATCTACTGTGACGCGGCATCACCCGCCGGACGCACATCGGAATTGACGGTGTGATCCATCTACCCAGCGGTAGCCGGGAGTTCTACGCTGAGCGGCCATGACGGCCCCTCTGGCACCGGGAGCGCAGCTGCGGCACGGCCGGGTTTCGCTCGCCCTCAGCTTCTTCGTCCAGGGAGCGGTCTTCGCCCTCCTCGTGACACGGATACCGGCGATCCAGGACCGGTACGGGATTTCGGACGGACTGCTGCCGGCGTTCCTGGCGGCGGTGCCGGTGCTGGCCGGCGTCGGCAGCCTCGTCACCGAGCAGCTGGTGAAGCGGGTGCGGCCGAGCCGGGTGCTGCGGTGCGTACAGCCGGTGGTGTGTCTGGCGTTGCTGGCCGTGGGGTCGGTCGGGTCGATGGCGCAGGTGGCCGTGGCACTGGCGGCGTTCGGGCTGGCGGTGGGGGCCCTGGACGCCTCGATGAACATGCTAGGGGTGAGCCTGCAGCGTGCGTACGGGCGGAGCATCATGCTCGGCTTCCACGCCGCGTACAGCCTGGGCGGCATCGTGGGGGCGTCGCTGGCCTGGGCGGGGGCGCACTGGAAGCTGTCGCTGGGACTGCTGTACGGGCCGGTGGTGGCGGTGCTGGTGCCGTTGGCGGTGGTCGTGGGGCGATGGTTCGTGGACCAGCGGGACGAGGCCGGGCCCGGAAAGCCGATGCCCGTGCAGCCGGCGGAGGTCACGCCCGGTGCCCCAGGCGTCCCCGGCGCACCCTCCGCCTCCGTAGCTCCCGCAGTCCCTGCCGGGCCGGTCACTCCCGTCGCGATGCGGCTGCTGCTGCCGTTGTGTCTGGTGATGGCGTTCGCCTATATAGGCGACTCGACGGTGTCCAACTGGAGCGCCAAGTATCTGCAGGACGTCCTGGGCAGTTCCGAGCAGCTCGCCACGGTGCCGTACAACGTCTACATGGTCACCACGCTGCTGGGGCGGGCGGTGGGGGACCTGGGGGTGCGGCGCTTCGGTGCGGTCGCGGTGGTGCGGTGCGGGACGGTGGTGGCGGCGGGCGGCTTCGCGGTGGTGGCCGCGGCGCCGGGGGCCTGGGCGGGTATGGCGGGGTTCACGCTGCTGGGGCTGGGGCTGTGTGTGATCGTGCCGCAGACGTTCGCGGCGGCCGGGCGGTACGCGTACGACAGCCAGGGTGCCGGAGCTTCGGACATGGCCGTTGCGCGGCTGAACATCTTCAATTACGTGGGCTTTCTGATCGGTTCTCCGTTGGTGGGGGCGCTGGGCGACGCCTGGAGCTATCGGGGGGCGATGTTGGTGCCGATGGCGCTGGTGCTGGTGACGCTCGTGTATGCCCGCGCGTTCGGTGCGCCGCGGGCCGGATACGGTGACAGGCATGAGCGGCCGCGCACAGCTGATGTGGGATGAGGCAGTAACGGGCTACAACTTCGGGCCCGGGCACCCGATGGACCCGGTCAGGCTCGCGCTGACCATGCGTCTGGTCGAGGCGTTCGAGCTGGACCGCGGGCCGTTGGAGGTGGTCGCGGCCAAGCCGGCCGGGGACTCCACGCTGCGGCTGGTGCACCGCCAGGACTACATCGAGGCGGTCCGCCGGGCGTCGGCGGATCCGGCCGCCGCGGACCTCTCGTACGGGCTGGGGACGGCCGACGATCCGGCGTTCGCGGGAATGCACGAGGTGTCCGCGCTGATCGCCGGCCAGTCGGTCGGCGCCGCGGAGGCGGTCTGGCGCGGTGACGCGGCGCACGCCGTGAACTTCGCCGGCGGGCTGCACCACGGGATGCCGGGCGGCGCGTCCGGATTCTGCATCTACAACGACGCGTCGCTGGCGATCGCCCGGCTGCTGGAGCTGGGCGCCGAGCGGATCGCGTACGTCGATGTGGACGTCCACCACGGCGACGGTGTGCAGGCGGCCTTCTGGGACGATCCGCGGGTCCTGACGATCTCGCTGCACGAGCATCCGCGGACGCTGTTCCCGCAGACCGGCTGGCCGGAGGAGACCGGCGGGGAGGGCGCGGCCGGCAGCGCGGTGAACGTGGCGCTGCCCGCCGGGACCGGGGACGAGGGCTGGCTGCGGGCCTTCCACGCGGTGGTGCCGGAGCTGCTGGGCGCGTTCCGCCCGCAGGTGCTGGTGACACAGCACGGCGCCGACACGCACTTCGAGGACCCGCTGGCGCACCTCGCGGTGAGCCTGGACGCCCAGCGGGCGGTGGCCGAGTCCTGTCACTCGCTGGCGCACGAGCACGCGGACGGGCGGTGGGTCGCGCTCGGGGGCGGCGGCTATGCCGTGGTGGACGTGGTGCCGCGCAGCTGGACGCATCTGACGGCGATCGCGGCCGGGCGGCCGATCGAGCCGACCACCCCGGTGCCGGAGTCCTGGCGGCACGAAGTGTTCCGGCGGACGCGCCAGTTGGCGCCGCAGCGGATGACGGACGGCCGGACGCCGCGGTGGCGGGATTTCCTCGACGGCGGTTACGACCCGGCCGACCGGCTGGACCAGGCGGTGCTGGCCACCCGGCGGGCGGTGTTCCCGGCGCACGGTCTCCTGCCGTAGCGGAGGCCGGCGGAACGGGACGGCGGAACAGGCCCCGGAGGAACGGGCCGGCGGGCGGATGCGCCCGGATGTGTGACTACCCGTCGGTTGGGGCATCGACCGGCCGGCCAACGAGTGAGCATGGGCGGCGTGTTGGCCACCGGGGAGCTGCGGGCGCATCTGATCGGGGCGCGGCTGGCAGGGACGATCGCGACGACCCGGGAGCAGAGCCTGGGGCGCTACCGGCTCTTCGCGGCGCGCGATCCCCGGGTGCTGCTGGGGCTGGACCCCGAGCGGGAGTGGCCACTCAGCGCACTCCTGCGACTGATGGGACAGAAGTGCGGTGTTTCGGTCGATCCCGCGCACATTTCCGGCCCGGACGTGATCGATCCGGATCGTACGATCGCGGCGCTCGACCGGTTCGCCGACCGGATCGGCGTCGCCGCGGGCCGGGCGGAGCCGGTGCTGCTCGGCACCGGACACCCGCAGGCGTTACTGGAGTTCTACGCCGGCCTGGCAGACGCCCTCTCGGCGGCGGGCTGCCCCGTCCTCACCCCGGCGTATGGCGTCCGTGTCGACATAGCGACCCGGTTCGGCGTACGCACCCGGGCCCTGGGCTACGTACGGGGAGTCGCGATGTTGCAAGAGACCGGCGTGCGGGGCGCGTCCGGGGCGGGGGGCGTACACACCCATTCGCCGCTGCCGGTGCGGACCGTTCTGGCGGCTGCCGCGGACGCCGGAGGGCCGCTTCCGGGGCTGGTGATCGGGGACCACGGGTGGGCCTGCGGGGCAGGTCAGCTGGGCATTGAGGCGATCGCGCTGGCGGATTCGGACGACCCGGCTCCGTTCGTCGGACAGGCCGAGGGACGGCTCTCGGAGGTGGTGCCGCTCGACGATGCCGTCCCGGCCGCGTCCTACCGGCCGCTCATGCGGTACGTCCTGAATCGTGTCGGTCTGTCATATTAGGCGGCTGTTCGCTGCTCCTCTTCCCCACTCGCATCACCCGCCCCTAATCTGGGGAGTGAGCGCATAGCGACGAAGAGTCACCGGAGGGGAAGCCGGTGACCGTCTTATGCGGAAGGTGCAGGTGTGTTCATGGCTGCTGACCAGAGGCCTCTGAACGAGGTCGTGTTCCTTACGGTGGCGGAAGTCGCCACGGTGATGCGAGTGTCCAAGATGACCGTGTACCGCTTGGTGCACAGCGGTCATCTGCCCGCGATTCGGGTCGGGAGGTCATTCCGGGTCCCGGAGCAGGCGGTTCACGACTACCTCCGGGAGTCCTACGTGGGGGTGGAATCGGCCTGACGGACACCCCGCCGACCCTCGGATTACGCCGTTCGCCCGGTGCCGGGTAGGCTGGCCCGATGTAGGTAGTGTGGGCTCGGACGCCCCGCACCGAGTGATTCGAAGTGAGCGAGGGTAGTCGTGGGCTCTGTTATCAAGAAGCGGCGCAAGCGGATGGCCAAGAAGAAGCACCGCAAGCTGCTCAAGCGCACCCGTGTTCAGCGTCGTAACAAGAAGTAAGCGACGCTGATCGCGATTTCGCAGCCCCCCATCGCCTTGGTGCGGTCGGGGGCTGCGGCGCGTTGTGGGCCGTATGGACGGTGGTGGGACGGAAATGTCGTCGTGGGCATCCCGTGGTCATCACTGCGCAACACCGACCCGATAGCGTTGACCGCACAGCTGGGCTACGCGCAGGTCGCGGCGGGAAGGTAGGGCTGATCTTGGGCAAGGTCGTGCTCGTCACGGGAGTCGCACGGCAGCTGGGCGGCAGATTCGTCCGCCGGATCCGGCGCGATCCGGACGTCGACCGGGTGATCGGGGTCGACGCGGTGGCACCCGAGCACCATCTGGGCGGTGCCGAATTCCTCAGGGCCGACATCCGGCACCCGGCGATCGCCAGGGTCCTGGCCGAAACCCGCGTCGACACGGTGGTCCATATGGATATCAACGGGACGCCGTTGGGCAAACGCGGCGGCCGCACCTCGGTGAAGGAAACCAACGTCATCGGGACGATGCAGCTGCTGGGTGCCTGCCAGAAGGCCCCGAACGTCGAGCGCGTGGTCATCAAGTCCAGCACCAGCGTCTACGGCTCCGCGCCCCGCGACCCGGCCGTCTTCACCGAGACCACCACCCCGAAGTCGCTGCCCAGCGGAGGCTTCGCCAAGGACATCGTCGAGGTCGAAGGGTACGTCCGCGGCTTCGCCCGGCGCCGGCCCGACGTGGCCGTCTGCATCCTGAGGTTCGCCAACATCCTCGGGCCGTGCGCGGATTCCCCGCTCGCCGAGTACTTCTCGCTGCCCGTTCTGCCCACGGTCCTCGGTTACGACCCGCGGCTGCAGTTCGTCCATGAGGACGACGCCCTCGACGTGCTGCGGATCGCCGCCGCCGCGCCGCGCCGGGGCACGCTCAACAGCGGCACCTTCAACATCGCCGGCGACGGCGTCCTGCTGCTCTCGCAGACCTCCCGGCGGCTCGGCCGGCCCACCCTGCCGCTCTTGCTGCCGACGGTGACCTGGGCCGGCACCGCCCTGAGGTCCGTCGGCATCACGGACTTCTCGCCGGAACAGATCCGGCTGCTCACGCACGGCAGGGTCGTCGAGACGACGCAGATGCGCGAGACACTGGGGTTCCACCCCAAGTACACGACGGCGGAGGCCTTCGCGGAATTCGCCCGCAGTCGCGGACCCGGGCTGCTGCCGCCCGAGTCCCTCGCCCGCACCGTCGACCGGCTCGCCGGCGTGCTCACCGCACGCCGGACCCCGGCCCAGTGAGGAGGTCACCCACCATGGCGGACGCCAAGGTCATTCCCTTCGGCGAGGAGCCCCGGGCGCGCCGGAAGGCCCGGCGGGCCGGGCGCGGCGGGCGCGGTGCCGCGCTGGCGCCCGTACCGGAGGCCCGGACCGAGCACCCGCCGGCGGCACCCCCGCCGCCCCGGCCGCGCTCCCTGGACGAGCGGATCGCGGGCGGACTGGCGTTCCTGCGCCGCCGGATCACCGGCGACTACGAGGTCGACGACTTCGGCTACGACGAGGAGCTGACCGACCAGGTCCTGATGTCGCTGCTGCGGCCCTTCGCCGAGAAGTACTTCCGGGTCGAGGTCAAGGGCATCGAGAACATCCCCGCGGACGGCGGGGCGCTGGTCGTCGCCAACCACTCCGGGACGCTGCCGCTGGACGGCCTGATGCTGCAGGTCGCGGTGCACGACAACCACCCGGCGCAGCGTCACCTGCGGCTGCTGGCGGCGGATTTGGTGTTCGTGCTGCCGGTGATAAACGAGCTGGCGCGCAAGGCCGGGCACACCCTCGCGTGTGCGGAGGACGCCCAGCGGCTGCTGGAGCGCGGCGAGATCGTCGGGGTGATGCCGGAGGGCTTCAAGGGCATCGGCAAGCCCTTCGCGGACCGCTACAAGCTGCAGCGCTTCGGGCGGGGCGGCTTCGTGTCGACGGCGCTGAAGGCCGGGGTGCCGATCGTGCCGTGCTCGATCGTGGGTGCGGAGGAGATCTACCCGATGATCGGGAACTCCAAGACCCTGGCGCGGGTGCTGGGGCTGCCGTACTTCCCGATCACGCCGACGTTCCCGTGGCTGGGCCCGCTGGGCGCGGTACCGCTGCCGACGAAGTGGACGATCCAGTTCGGCGAGCCGATCCCGACCGACGGCTATCCGCCGGAGGCCGCGGACGACCCGATGCTGATGTTCAACCTCACCGACCAGGTGCGCGAAACGATTCAGCACACCCTCTACAAGCTGCTGGTGCAGCGGCGTTCGGTGTTTTTCTGAGCTCTTCGCAAGCTGTTGGTGCGGCGGCGTTCGGTGTTCTTCTGACGGGCCGCCGTGCGGCGGCCCGTCATATGAGGAGCGTCGAACGCCGCCGCACCCGGCGCGGCGTGGCGTTACTTCGGGAGGTCCTGGCCGTCGATGCCCAGGCCGGGCAGCAGGCCCGGGAGCAGCGGGGGCAGGGTGACGTCGGGATGGCCGCCGGGGTGGCCTCCCGTGCCGTGGCCGGCGTCGTGCGGGGACGGGCTGTCGGCCTTGTCCTGCGGGTCGAGCAGACCGCCGGTGTTGCCGCCGAGCAGACCGTCCTCCTGGGACGGGGAGGCCGACGGACGGGGGGCGTGCGGGCCCGCGGAGTGGCCCCTGGTGGCGGAGCCGTGGCCGGAGGGGGCCGGGTGGCCGTCGGGACCGGAGCCGGTGCCCGCGGAGGCCGGGGTGTTGCGCGGGTGGTTCTTGCCGTCGGGGGCCTGCGGCAGCAGCGAACGGAGCGGACCGACCTCTTGGTCTATGGCGTCGAAGACCGAGCTGACCTGGTCGCGGACGTCCATGAGCTGCACCGGGAGCTTGTCGCGCAGCTGCGACCACGTGCTGCGATGGGACCGGGTGAAGGAGTTCAGCGCCTGGATGGGGCCGAGCGAGCCGTCCCGCTCGTACGCCGCGTGCAGCAGGCGGTGGCCCTCGCCCGCGTCGTGCTTCACCCCGGACAGGGCGCGGCGGACCTCGCCGAGCGACTCGTGGTCGAGGTCGGCGGCCCGGGCCCGCTCCATCAGGCGGCGCGCCTCGAACATGCGGGTGGACGCCTGGTCGAGGTAGAGCCGGCCGCGGTCGGAGTCGTCGTCGGCCATGCCGAGCCTGAGGTCCTCCATGCCCCGCTTGAGGCCGTAGAGGGAGTCACCGGGCAGGGCGTCGGAGCTGGCGGCGGCGACCCCGGTGAAGGCTCCGGCCGCGACGCCGACGGTCAGCCCGCCGGCGGCCAGTCCTTTGGAGAGCCGGGAGCGCGGCCGCAGCCGGCCGATCGATTTGTCGGCGCGGTGCGCGCCCTTGTGTTCGCGCTGCTCGGGCACCCTGGCACCCTCGGACGGAGTGCCTTCGGCGAAGGCGGACTCCATCGCGGCGAGGAGCTGAGCGCGCTGGACAGTCTTGACCTCGGCGGCCATCTCCGGCCGTGGAAGCCTCCCGAGACCGTCGGCGACCGCCAACAGCCGTGCCTCGCCCGGCGTCTGTGCCGGATTGTCGACCTGTTCCTCGGCCGCCGCGCCCTTGAGGACCTGCTCCTCCAGGGTCTGGGCGAAGGCGTTGGCCCGCCGGTGCACCGAGACATTCGCGATCACGGGCGGCACCTCCTCTCATCATCCCGCTCGACTCCCCGGACTGGCTTTGACTATCCAGACGGGCCGGACGGTTGCACACCGATGTCCGCGGCCACTCGATCGAGTGAGAGGCAGCGGGCATGGCGTGACCGCATGGAGCCTGCACCCCGCACAACGAGCGGCGCGGCACTCGGGTTACGCACTCACGATGATCTGACCGACCGGGCACGGCCGGTCACCAGGCGTGAGCGTGGTGCGGCGCGCGGAGGGGCGGAGAAGCACGGAACGAGGGGGGTGGGTCAGCGGGCGTCTTCGGGGAGGAGGCGCGCGAGGGTGCGGACGGCGCGGTACTGGAGGGTCTTGATGGCGCCCTCGTTCTTGCCCATGACGCGGGCGGTCTCGGCGACCGAGAGGCCCTGCAGGAACCGCAGCGTGACGCATTCCTGCTGTTGGGGGTTGAGCTTGCGTACCGCCTCCAGGAGGGCGGCGTTGGAGAGGGACTCGAGGACCGACTCCTCGGGGCTGCGCTCGACCTCGTTGGCGTCGAGCATCTCTCCGGTGGTGACTTCCAGACGGAAGCGCGAGGACTTGAAGTGGTCGGCGACGAGGTTACGGGCGATGGTCACCAGCCAGGCGCCGAAATCACGGCCCTGCCAGGTGAAGGTGCCGATGCGGCGCAGGGCGCGCAGGAACGTCTCACTGGTGAGGTCCTCGGCCGTGGCGCGGCCGCCCACGCGGTAGTAGATGTAGCGGTAGACGGTGTCGGCGTACTGGTCGTAAAGGCGGCCGAAGGCCTCGGCCTCGCCGGCCTGGGCGCGTTCGACGAGGTCCATCATGCGACGGCTGTCGCTGTCGGCGGGGCGCCGGGCGGTGGTCGTGCCGGCGCCGGCGCGGCGGGTTCTGCCGGCGGCCTTGCCGACCGCAGCGCTCCCGTCGGCCAGGGCGTAGCAGGGTCCGGCGGCGGGGACTGCTGAGGCGAATGCGGGGACGGCGTACGCGGTGGGGACGAAACTGCGCAGGTGGTCGACGAGTGTCGTACGCAGCGTAGCCAGGCCCGAGGCGTCAACCCCGACGTGTGGGTACACGGGACTCCCAGAGGCAGAGCTTCCATCACGTGCAGTGCGGGACCGTTCACTCGTCGTAGGGACGTGTGGGTTCCGGATTGCGTCTGAGGAGAATAACGCTTCGTACAGGCAGCGCTACACCCAGTTGCTCAAATCATCGATTACTTACGGTCTGTGACGGGTTGGTGGCAGATCAAGTATCGAATACTGAGCAACTATTGATCGGAAGGGAACGCAATCTGCCTGGTTGGAAGGCGTGTTGTGGTTGTCCCGTGGCAAGGGGACTGACCAGGAGCCCGTGGGGGTAGGGAGTGGGGATGGCCCGCCGCGCCGACGGGCGATCAGCCCTGGTCAGCGGCGGCGGCGCTGGAGCGCGACCGCGGCCGCGGCACCGCCCGCGAGGGCGCCCACTCCGGCCGCCGCGGGGATGCCGATCCTGGCCGCCTTGCGGCCGGTGCGGTAGTCGCGCAGCCGCCATCCGTGTGCCCGGGCGTGCTTGCGCAGTCGGCTGTCCGGGTTGATGGCGTACGGGTGGCCGACCAGGGACAGCATCGGGATGTCGTTGGCGGAGTCGCTGTAGGCGGCGCAGTGCGACAGGTCCAGGCCCTCGGCGGCGGCCAGCGCGCGGACCGCCTCGGCCTTGGCCGGGCCGTGCAGCGGCTCGCCGACCAGTTTGCCCGTGTAGATCCCGCCCACGGACTCGGCGACGGTGCCCAGCGCGCCGGTCAGGCCCAGCCGGCGGGCGATGATCGTCGCGGTCTCCACCGGGGCGGCGGTCACCAGCCAGACCTTCTGGCCGGCGTCGAGGTGCGCCTGGGCCAGCGCGCGGGTGCCCGGCCAGACCCGTTCGGCCATGTACTCGTCGTAGATCTCCTCGCCGATGGACATCAGCTCGGAGACGCGGTGGCCCTGGACGATGGACAGCGCGCTGTTGCGGACGTCCGCCATGTGCTCGGGGTTCTCCGAGCCGGCCAGCCGGAAGTAGATCTGCTGCCAGGCGAAGCGGGCCAGGTCGCGCTTGTGGAAGAAGTGCCGCTTGTACAGGCCGCGGCCGAAGTGGAACAGCGCGGCGCCCTGCATGACGGTGTTGTCGAGGTCGAAGAAGGCGGCGGCCGCGGTGTCCCCGACGACCGGGAACTCCGGTTCGGCCGGGGTCTCCTCGACGGCCTGGGCCTGATCGACCTCCTGCGAGGTCTTCCGGGCGGCCTCGGCGGCGGCCTCGCCGGCCAGCACGCTGCGGGCGGTGGCGGGGCGTCGGCGGCGGGGGATCCAGCCCAGGTCGAAGAGCGCCCCGGAGGGCATCCAGCCGGATCGGCGAGCGGGCGAGGGGCGGGCGGCCATGGCGCTAGCGTAGCCAGTTTGTTCGGTGCTTCCGGTTACGGGCGCGTGTCCGGTGGGCCGGGAGCCGCCGACGGTCGCATTACGGCCGACTCGCGGGCGGGTCCGGACGGCCCCGGGCGGCTCAGGCGCCCAGGGCCGTCCGCAGTCGCTGGGGGTCGACACGCCAGAAGTCGTGCTGGGCGCCGTCGATCAGGACGACCGGAATCTGCTCCCAGTACTTGCGGTGCAGTTCGGCGTCCTCGGTGATGTCCTTCTTCTCCCAGGACGCTCCGGTCTCGGCGCAGACCTTCTCGATCACCGCTTGGGCGTCGTCGCAGAGGTGGCAGCCGGGCTTGCCGACGAGGGTGACCAGCCGGTCGGCGGGGCGCTTGCGGGGGCTGCGGCTGAACAAGGGGGCCATGGAGCCATTGTGCCGGGTCGGCGACGAAGCGAGGGGGTGGCGGGACGGGCGCCGGACGGGCCGGGGTCGCTTACCATCGATGGACGATTTGTAGGTTTCCGGGGGGATAGCGACAAGGAGTGCACGCGCGTGTCCCCGTCGGTGCTGCCGTGGTGTGCGGGTGGCGCGAGTGAACGGTGCGACGTGGGAGTTGGTTCCACGGAGGGCCGGAAAGGGCGCGTGACCCCTATCACTTTGGCCGGACAAAGCGGACACCATCTTTGTGCACGCGTTCACAAAGACATAGCCTGCAGTAGACAGGGCGGTCGGGTTCCATACGGTCGCCCGCAGCCCCGCTCTACCCGCAGGAGCACCGTGGCAACTGGCCGAACTCACCGACCGGCGACCCGAAGCCGAGGCATCCCCGAGGCCACCGTCGCCCGGCTTCCGTTGTATCTGCGCGCGCTGACCGCGCTCTCCGAGCGCTCGGTGCCCACGGTCTCGTCCGAGGAACTCGCGGCCGCGGCGGGGGTCAACTCCGCCAAGCTCCGCAAGGACTTCTCCTACCTCGGCTCCTACGGCACCCGCGGTGTGGGCTACGACGTGGAGTACCTCGTCTACCAGATCTCGCGCGAGCTGGGCCTGACCCAGGACTGGCCGGTCGTCATCGTCGGTATCGGTAACCTCGGCGCCGCCCTCGCCAACTACGGCGGCTTCGCCTCCCGCGGCTTCCGCGTCGCCGCGCTGATCGACGCGGACCCGGCCATGGCCGGCAAGCCGGTCGCCGGCATCGCGGTCCAGCACACCGACGAGCTGGAGCACATCATCGAGAGCAACGGCGTCTCGATCGGCGTGATCGCCACGCCGGCCGGCGCCGCCCAGCAGGTCTGCGACCGCCTGGTCGCGGCCGGCGTCACCTCGATCCTCAACTTCGCGCCGACCGTGCTGACCGTCCCCGACGGGGTCGACGTCCGCAAGGTCGACCTGTCGATAGAACTGCAGATCCTCGCCTTCCACGAGCAGCGCAAGGCCGGCGAGGAAACCCCCGAGGGCGGCGCCCCGGCCACCTCCGGCCGTGCCGCCGCCGTCGCGGCCGCGGCCGAAGCCGCCGCCGCGGCCGACCGCAAGGGACCGGACGGGGACGTGCCCGCCGTGATGCCGGCATGAGCCTTCTCGTTGTCGGACTGAGCCACCGCAGTGCGCCGGTGAGCGTGCTGGAGCGGGCCGCGCTCGCCCCGGAGGCGCGCGGCAAGCTGCTCGCGGACGCGGTGTCGGCCGAGCCGGTCACCGAGTCCGCGGTGCTGTCCACCTGCAACCGCATCGAGCTCTACGCCGACGTGGACAAGTTCCACGCCGGTGTCGCCGAGCTGTCCACCCTCCTGGTCCGCCACAGCGGCGTCGACCTGGAGGAGCTCACCCCCTACCTCTACGTCCACTACGAGGACCGCGCCGTCCACCACCTCTTCTCGGTGGCCTGCGGCCTGGACTCGATGGTCGTCGGCGAGGGCCAGATCCTCGGGCAGATCAAGGACGCGCTGGCCGTCGCGCAGGAACAGCACACCGCCGGCCGGCTGATCAACGACCTCTTCCAGCAGGCCCTGCGGGTCGGCAAGCGCGCCCACAGCGAGACCGGCATCGACAAGGCCGGCCAGTCGCTGGTCACCTTCGGCCTGGAGCAGCTCGCCGCCGGCCGGGACGTCGAGGACTGGACGCACGGCAAGCGGGCGCTGGTCATCGGCGCCGGCTCGATGTCGTCGCTGGCCGCCACCACCCTCGTGCGCAACGGCATCGGCGAGCTGGCGGTCGCCAACCGCACCGTCGAGCGCGCCGAGCGGCTGGTGGCCATCCTCACCGAACCCGGCGGGCCCGGCGCGCGTGGGGGTACCGCCCTGTTCGAGCGGAGCCGAGAACTTGGGGGAGGCCTGACCGCCCGCGCGGTGGCGATGGCCGGCGTCGAGGACGAGCTCGCGCTCGCCGACATCGTGGTGTCCTGTACCGGCGCGACCGGCCTGGTCCTCACGGGCGGGACGGTCGCCGCCGCCCGCGCCGGCCGCACCGCGCCGCTGGCGCTGCTCGACCTCGCCATGCCGCGCGACATCGACGCCGCGGTCCACCGCATCGAAGGCGCCCACCTCGTCGACATCGAGTCGCTCGCCGACGCCTCCGCGGACGCCCCGATGGCGGCCGACGTGGACAAGGTGCGCGGCATCGTCTCCGACGAGGTCGCCGCCTTCGGTGCCGCCCAGCGGGCCGCGCACATCACCCCCACCGTGGTCGCCCTGCGCACCATGGCCGCGGACGTCGTCACGAGCGAGATCGCCCGGCTCGACGGCCGCCTCCCCGACCTGGACGACAAGCAGCGCGCCGAGATCACCCAGACCGTGCGCCGCGTCGTCGACAAGCTCCTGCACGCGCCCACCGTGCGGGTCAAGCAGCTCGCCAGCGAACCCGGCGGCGCCGGGTACGCGGACGCGCTGCGCGAACTCTTCGATCTCGACCCCCAGACTGTCGCCGCCGTCAGCCGGGCCGATACCCGCGGCGGCAGTCATGAAGCACGGGAGCGGGCATGAAAGACAGCACCAACAGGCCACTGCGGCTGGGCACCCGCCGCAGTGCGCTCGCCATGGCCCAGTCCGGGCAGGTCGCCGAGGCGGTGCGCGAGCTCACCGGCCGCCCCGTCGAACTGGTGGAGATCACCACGTACGGCGACACCTCCCGCGAGCACCTCGCGCAGATCGGCGGCACCGGCGTCTTCGTCTCCGCGCTGCGCGACGCGCTGCTCGCCGGGGACATCGACTTCGCCGTCCACTCGCTCAAGGACCTGCCCACCACGCAGCCCGAGTCGCTCGTCCTGGCCGCGATCCCCGTCCGGGAAGACCCCCGTGACGCGCTGATCGCCCGGGACCGGCTCACCTTCGAGGAGCTCACCGCCGACCCGGACCGCGTCGCCCGCATCGGCACCGGCTCCCCCCGGCGGATGGCGCAGCTCAACGCGTGGGCCCGCGCGCTGGGCCGGCACATCGAGGCGGTGCCGATACGCGGGAACATCGACACCCGCATCGGTTTCGTCGAGAAGGGCGAACTGGACGCGGTCGTGCTGGCCGCGGCCGGCCTCACCCGCATCGGCCGGATCGACGAGGCGGCGCAACTGCTGTCGCCCGACGTGGTTCTGCCCGCCCCCGGCCAGGGGGCACTGGCGATCGAGTGCAGGGCGGGGCACACCGCCCAAGACGCTGCCCTCGTCGCCGCGCTCGCCGAGCTCGACGACCCGGACACCCGGGCCGCCGTGACCGCCGAGCGTTCCCTGCTCGCCGCCCTGGAGGCCGGCTGCTCCGCACCCGTCGGGGCGCTGGCCGACCTTTCCCCAAGCTCTCGACTTCGCTCGAGCAGGGGAGGCCCCAAGGCCGACGAGCAGGCTGTCAACGAATTGCACCTGCGTGGTGTCGTCGGCACGACCGACGGCAGCACGCTGGTGCAGCTGTCCACCACCGCGCACGTACCCGCCTCTCCCGACGAGTCGTCGGTTCCGCAGCAGCTGGGCCGCGAACTCGCCGCCGAGATGCTCGCCAAGGGTGCGGCCGGTCTTATGGGGGAGCGAGCACTTTGAACCCCACCGCCCCTAACCATTCCGCCTCCGGTCAGGTCACCTTCCTGGGTGCCGGGCCGGGTGACCCGGGTCTGCTGACGTTGCGTGCCGTGGAGGCGCTGGCCTCCGCGGACGTACTGATCGCCGACCCGCAGGTGCTCGACGTCGTGCGAGTGCATACCCGCGCGCAGGTGGACACACCGCTGCAGGCGTCGGCTGACGAGGCGTCAATCCCCGCCGACGTCCCCACCCTTAGGGACTCCGGCAATCTTGTCATGGCGGCCGCACGGGCGGGCAAGCGGGTCGTCCGTGCGGTCACCGGCGACCCCGGTCTGGACGGGAACGTCGCCGAGGAGATGCTGGCCTGTGCCGCCGAGGGCATCGTCTTCGAGGTCGTGCCCGGCATCGCCGCGGCCGTCGGTGTACCCGCGTACGCCGGTGTGCCGCTGCGTGACGCCGAGGGCACCGACGTGCGTTTCGTCGATGCCCGCAGCGCCGATGACCGCTGCTGGTCGGAGCTGGGCACCAGCGACGCCACCGCGGTCGTCTCCACCACCCTCGACGCGGTGGCCGCGGCCGCCGGCGAGCTGGTCACCGCGGGCCGCAAGCCCGACACCCCGATGACCGTCACCGTCGCCGGCACCACCACCCGCCAGCGCACCTGGACCGCCACCCTCGGGTCGGTCGCCCAGGTGCTCAAGGCCGCCAAGGTGCTGCCGTCGGCGGACGGCGGCCAGCCGGTCATAGCCGTGGTCGGTGAGCGCAGTGCCGCCGCGCAGCGCGACCAGCTCTCGTGGTTCGAGTCCAAGCCGCTGTTCGGCTGGCGGGTGCTCGTACCGCGGACGAAGGAGCAGGCCGCGTCGCTCTCCGACCAGCTCGTCTCGTACGGCGCGGTGCCGCACGAGGTCCCGACCATCGCCGTCGAACCGCCGCGCACCCCGCAGCAGATGGAGCGCGCGGTCAAGGGCCTGGTCACCGGCCGCTACGAGTGGATCGCCTTCACGTCGGTCAACGCCGTCAAGGCCGTCCGTGAGAAGTTCGAGGAGTACGGCCTCGACGCCCGGGCCTTCGCGGGCATCAAGGTCGCCGCGGTGGGCGAGCAGACCGCCAAGGCGCTGGTCGCCTTCGGCGTGAAGCCCGACCTGGTCCCGTCCGGCGAGCAGTCCGCCGCCGGGCTGCTGGAGGACTGGCCGCCGTACGACCCCGTCTTCGACCCGATCGACCGGGTCTTCCTGCCCCGGGCCGACATCGCCACCGAGACCCTGGTGGCCGGCCTGATCGAGCTGGGCTGGGAGGTCGACGACGTCACCGCCTACCGGACCGTTCGGGCCTCGCCGCCGCCGGCCGAGACCCGCGAGGCGATCAAGGGCGGCGGCTTCGACGCGGTGCTCTTCACCTCCTCGTCGACCGTGCGGAACCTCGTCGGCATCGCCGGCAAGCCGCACAACGTGACCGTGATCGCCTGCATCGGTCCGGCCACCGCCAAGACGGCCGAGGAGCACGGGCTGCGCGTCGACGTGATGTCGCCGGAGCCGTCCGTGCACAAGCTGGCCGAGGCCCTCGCGGACTTCGGCGCGGCGCGCCGGGACGCCGCGATCGAGGCCGGCGACCCGGTCACCCGCCCCAGCGAGCGCCGGCCGGGCTCCCGCCGCCGGGCCCGCAGCTGACGGCGGTACGTCAGCGCTACGGCAGCGGACAGTAGCGGTCCGACAGCGTTTCGCGCCCCGCGCCCGGTCATCCGGGCGCGGGGCGCGGCGCGTTGGGGCCCGGGAGGGGTGTCCCGGCCGCCGGGCGGCTGCCGACGACGCGTCGGCAAAGGCGGGTGCGGGGCGGGCGTAGCGTGGTGGGCATGACGAAGTACGGAAGCTTCCCCGGTGCGCGGCCGCGGCGGCTGCGCACCACCCCGGCGATGCGCCGGATGGTCGCCGAGTACCGGCTGCACCCGGCCGACCTGATCCTCCCGGCGTTCGTCCGGGAGGGCATCGCTGAGCCGGCGCCGATCTCCGCGATGCCGGGCGTCGTCCAGCACACCCGCGACACCCTGCGCAAGGCCGCCGTCGAGGCGGTGGAGGCGGGGGTCGCCGGGATCATGCTGTTCGGCGTGCCGCTGGACGAGAAGAAGGACGCCGCGGGCACCGCCGGCACCGACCCCGACGGCATCCTGCAGGTCGCCATCAGGGACGTCCGCGCCGAGGTCGGCGACGACCTGGTGATCATGTCGGACCTGTGCCTGGACGAGTACACCGACCACGGTCACTGCGGTGTCCTGGACGCCGACGGGCGGGTCGACAACGACGCGACGCTGGAGCGCTACGCGGAGATGGCGCAGGTCCAGGCCGACGCGGGCGTCCACGTCGTGGGCCCCAGCGGCATGATGGACGGCCAGGTCGGTGTCATCCGGGATGCCCTGGACCAGACCGGCCACGAGGACGTGTCGATCCTCGCCTACACGGTGAAGTACTCCTCGGCGTTCTACGGCCCGTTCCGCGAGGCGGTGGGCTCGTCGCTGCAGGGCGACCGCAAGACGTACCAGCAGGACCCGGCCAACCTCCGCGAGTCGCTGCGCGAGCTGGCGCTCGACCTGGACGAGGGCGCCGACATGGTCATGGTCAAGCCGGCGCTGCCCTACCTGGACGTCCTGGCGAAGATCGCCGACGCGGTGGACGTGCCGGTGGCCGCGTACCAGATCTCCGGCGAGTACGCGATGGTCGAGGCGGCCGCCGAGAAGGGCTGGATCGACCGCGACCGGGCGATCCTGGAGACCCTCACGGGCATCAAGCGGGCCGGCGCGAACATGATCCTCACGTACTGGGCGACGGAGGTCGCGCGGGGGCTCTGAGCTGCCCGGCGCCTCCCCTTCCTGAGAACAAGCTCCCGCCCCGGGTTCCGGTGCGGGAGCTTTGTCCTACTTGCCAGGTTTTGACTGCCGTACGCGGGGCACGGACTCGATGTTGACGAAGACCGCGACTGAGCGAGGAGCGGGTCACCGTGACTGCCAAGGACACCATGCGGGCCAAGGGCGCCCAGGTCATCGGCACCATGAAGGAGGTCGTCGGCAAGGCGACCCACAACCGCAAGCTGCAGGCCGAGGGCAAGGCCGAGAAGGCGGCCGGGCACGGGCTGGACGCGAAGGAGAAGGCGACGCATCGGCTGCGCAGGCATTGACGCCCCACGTACCTGTCTGCGGCGCCGCGGGGGTTGCTCGCGGTTGCGCTTTGCGGCGCCCCGCACGTAGCCGTCTGCTGCGCCGCGGGTGTTTCTCGCCGTTGCGCCTGCGGCGGGCTGGGTGGGTGTTGGGTGCGGTGACGGGCCTCCGGGGCCTTGTTCGTGGACTGCTGACGCTTTACGTCCACGAACAAGGCCCCTCCGGCCCGTCCCCTCCCGTTGGGAGGGGAATGCGGTCCGTGGGGGTGGGCGTTGAGGCATGCAAGGGGACCTGGGAACCCCTAGGGGAGGGTCGAACAGATCCCGTAAGGGTTGCGAGCGCCCCCTGCAGGGCTCAACTCCGCGGGCTGGGGAGGTATTCCTGTCGCTTCGCGGTGCCCCGCCCGGCGCCGGGCGCCACGGTGTGACACCACCGCGGCGCCGCAGGCGACAGCGCGGGCAGGCCGTCAGAGGCGCTCGGGGGTGCGGATGCCCAAGAGGGCCATGCCCTGGTGGAGGGTGCGGCCGGTCAGGTCGACGAGGAACAGACGGTTCTCGACCACCTCGGCCGGGTTCTCCTCGCTGATCACCTGGCACTTCTCGTAGAACGTGGTCAGGTGCGAGGCGAGCTGGTACAGGTAGGCGGCCAGCCGGTGCGGCTCGTACGACGCCGCGGCCTCGGCCAGCACCTCACCGAACTGGTCGAGGTGCAGGCCCAGCGCCCGCTCTGCCGGGGCCAGTGCCAGCTCCGGGTGGGCGACGGGACGGGTCTCGCCGGCCTTGCGCTTGATCGACTGGATGCGGGCGTAGGCGTACTGGAGGTACACCGACGTGTCGCCGTTCAGCGACACCATCTGGTCCAGGTCGAACTTGTAGTCCCGGCTCGGCGAGGTCGACAGGTCCGCGTACTTCACGGCGCCGATGCCGACGTACCGTCCGTTCTCGACGATCTCGTCCTCGGACAGACCCACCTTCTCGGCCTTGCCCCGCACCACCGCCGTCGCCCGCTCGGCCGCCTCGTCGAGGAGGTCCTCCAGGCGGACCGTCTCGCCCGCGCGGGTCTTGAACGGCTTGCCGTCCGCGCCCAGCACCGTGCCGTAGCCCATGTTGTGCGCGGTGACGCCGTCGTTCAGCCAGCCCGCCCGGCGGGCCGTCTCGAAGACCATCCGGAAGTGGAGGGACTGGCGGACGTCGACGACGTAGAGGAGCGTCGTCGCCTGCAGGTCGAAGACGCGGTTGCGGATCGCGGAGAGGTCGGAGGCCGCGTAGCCGAAGCCGCCGTCCGCCTTCTGCACGATCAGCGGCACCGGCTGGTCGTCCTTGCCGCGGATCTCGTCGAAGAAGACGACGAGGGCGCCCTCGGAGCGGACAGCCACGCCCGACTCCTCCAGGAGGCGGGCCGTCTCGGCCATCATGTCGTTGTACGCGGACTCGCCGACGATCTCGTCGTCGCGGATCTCCATGTCCAGCTTCTCGAAGACCGAGTAGAAGTAGACCTTCGACTCGTCCACGAACCGCTGCCACAGGTCCAGGGTCTCCTTGTCGCCGGACTGGAGGGCGACGACCCGCTTGCGGGCCCGCTCCTTGAACTCCTCGTCGGAGTCGAAGACCGCGCGCGACGCCTTGTAGACCCGGTTGAGGTTGCTCATCGCCTGCTCGCCGTCGACGTCGGCCGCCGGGGCCAGCTCGCCGGGGTTCTCGATCAGGTACTGGATGAGCATGCCGAACTGGGTGCCCCAGTCGCCGATGTGGTGCCGGCCGATCGTCCGCTCGCCGGTGAAGTCCAGCATGTGGCGGAGCGCGTCGCCGATGACCGCCGAGCGCAGGTGCCCGACGTGCATCTCCTTCGCCACGTTCGGCTGGGCGTAGTCGATGACCGTGAGGCCCGGATTGTCCTTGAGGGGCACGCCGAGCCGGTCGCCGTCGGCGGCGCGGGCGGCGAGCGTCTCGGTGATCGCCTTGTCGGTGATCGTGATGTTCAGGAAGCCGGGCCCGGAGACCTCGACGTCCTGGAGGAGGTCGCTGTCGCCGATCGCGTCGACGACCTTGGTGGCCAGCTCCCGCGGGTTGCCCTTCAGCTTCTTCGCCAGTGCCAGCAGGCCGTTGGCCTGGAAGTCGGCCCGGTCGCTACGTCGCAGCAGCGGGTCCGCGGCGCCGGCCTCCGGCAGGGCTGCCGAGAGGGCGTCCGCGACGCGCTGGTGAACCGAAGCTGCGAGGGAAGGGACCGAGGCCATGAAGCTGCGCTCTCTTCTAGACGAAGGTGTCTTTGAAGGGGAAAGGGTTTGCCACTGAGTATCCCACGCCGTTACCACTGAATTTCCGGACGGCAGGCGTCTGGGACAATGGCACCGTCAGGCTTTTGTGCGTCGCACGCGCAAGACGGCGCAACCGAGGAAGCACCAGGAAGAGGAAGGGCCGATCGTGGCTCAGCAGAGCACCGAGACCGACTGGGTCTCCAGGTTCGCGGACGAGGTCATTGCCGAGGCGGAGCGCCGTGCCCCCGGCAAACTGGCATCGGGTGCTTCCGCACCGGTGATCGTCTGCGCCTCGGGCCTGAGCCCCTCCGGCCCGATCCACCTCGGCAACCTCCGCGAGGTCATGACCCCGCACCTGGTCGCCGACGAGATCCGCCGTCGTGGCCACGAGGTCCGGCACCTCATCTCCTGGGACGACTACGACCGGTACCGCAAGGTCCCGGAGGGCGTCGAGGGCGTCGACAAGTCCTGGGCCGAGCACATCGGCAAGCCGCTGACCTCGGTTCCGGCGCCGGCCGGCTCGGCGTACCCGAACTGGGCGGAGCACTTCAAGGCCGCCATGACCGAGGCACTGGCCGAGCTGGGCGTCGAGTACGACGGCATCAGCCAGACCGAGCAGTACACCTCCGGCGTGTACCGCGACCAGGTCCTGCACGCGATGAAGCACCGCGCGGACATCGACGCGATCCTCGCCCAGTACCGCACCAAGAAGGCCCCCGCGAAGAAGTCCCAGAAGCCCGTCGACGAGGCGGAGCTGGAGGCGGCCGAGGGGTCCGGCGCGGCCAGCGAGGACGACGGCAGCGGCGGTTCGGCGGGCTACTTCCCGTACAAGCCGTACTGCGGCGGGTGCGAGAAGGACCTCACCACCGTCACCTCGTACGACGACGAGACCACCGAGCTGACCTACACCTGCACCGCCTGCGGCTTCGGGGAAACGGTCCGGCTGAGCGAGTTCCACCGCGGCAAGCTGGTCTGGAAGGTCGACTGGCCGATGCGCTGGGCGTACGAGGGCGTGATCTTCGAGCCGTCCGGTGTCGACCACTCCTCGCCCGGCTCGTCCTTCGTCGTCGGCGGGCAGATCGTCCGGGAGATCTTCGGCGGCGCCCAGCCGATCGGCCCGATGTACGCCTTCGTCGGCATCAGCGGCATGGCCAAGATGTCCTCGTCGCGCGGCGGCGTGCCGACCCCGGGTGACGCGCTGCAGATCATGGAGGCGCCGCTGCTGCGCTGGCTGTACGCCCGCCGCAAGCCCAACCAGTCCTTCAAGATCGCCTTCGACCAGGAGATCCAGCGGCTCTACGACGAGTGGGACAAGCTGGAGGGCAAGGTCGCCGACGGCACCGCGCTGCCCGCCGACGCGGCCGCCCACTCCCGGGCGGTCCGCACCGCCGCCGGCGAGCTGCCCCGCACCCCCCGCCCGCTGCCGTACCGCACCCTCGCCTCCGTCGCGGACATCACCGCCGGCCACGACGAGCAGACCCTGCGGATCCTCGGCGAGCTGGACCCGGCCAACCCCGTCACGTCCCTGGACGAGACCCGGCCCCGGCTCGACAAGGCCGAGCACTGGATCAACACCCAGGTCCCGGCCGACCAGCGCACCATCGTGCGCGAGGAGCCGGACGCCGAGCTGCTGGCCTCGCTGGACGACCAGGCCCGCGAATCGCTGCGGCTGCTGCTCGACGGCCTGGACGAGCACTGGTCGCTGGACGGCCTGACCACGCTCGTCTACGGCGTGCCGAAGGTCCAGGCGGGCCTGGCCCCGGACGCCAAGCCGACGCCCGAGCTGAAGGTCGCCCAGCGTGCCTTCTTCGCGCTGCTCTACCACCTGCTGGTCGGCCGGGACACCGGGCCGCGGCTGCCCACGCTGCTGCTGGCGGTCGGCGCCGACCGGGTGCGCAAGCTGCTCGGCGGCTGACGGCGGCGAGCGGGCGTGAGCTGCTCGGCGGCTGACGGCGTTCCGCCGCCGGGTCGTCCACGCACCGCCGCCTGGTCGTAGACGCCGCGCCGGCTCTGCGACTCAAGGGTGAGAACGGGTTCGGCCCCGGGGAGGAGGATCCCCGGGGCCGAACCCGTCACGCTGGTGCCATGAGGGGAATCATCGGCTTCATCGCCATGCTGCAAGGAGCGCTCGGCTTCATCGGCAAGACGTTCTTCGACGGTGCCTGGGGGCTGCTGGCCCACTGGTTCGACCTGCCGTCGGTCGCCTACCTCGGCCTGTTCCTGGTCGGCGCGGCGCTGGCCGTATGGGGCGACACGGACAAGAAGCGGAAGGCGCAGCGGGTGTAGGGCCGGGCGGGCTGCCTCCCCGGCGCGTTACGCGATGTGCTCGTCCATCAGCTCGGCGTTGAGGCGGTCGGTGAACTGGTCCATGTAGCGGTTCAGTTCGCGCGACCGCAGGCGGATCCCGTACTGCGCCTCCATGTTCGCGGCGAACGCGCCCGGCGTCGGCATGCCCTCGCCCTCGATCGAGCGCCGGAACACCTGGTAGACGTCCTCGTCGTGAGGAGTCGCGGCCGGAACCTGAGCGGGCTGCGGGTCCGCCTCCGCGACGCCCTTGCCGAGCGGACGCGTTCCGCCTGCCCCGTTCGGCACCGGGACCTGCGGCGCCGGCTCGGGCTCCGGCGCGCGCGGCGCCGGCACCGGGACCTGCTCGGCCGTCGTCACCTGCTGCTGCTCGTCGTACGGGGGCTGGGGTTCCGGCTCAGGGACGTACGCCGGGTCGTAGTCCCCCTGGTACGCCACCTGCGGCGACGCCGCGAACCACTGGTTGGGCAGTGGCTCGTCGGGCAGCGGCTCGGTGGCCAGCTGCCCGCCCGGCTCCTGGGCTCGCGGCGCCGGAGCGGGATTCACCGACTGCTGCGGCGCCGGCAGCAACTGCGGCTCGATGCCCGCCGCGGCGAGCCCCGCGGGAGCGGTCCGGGCCAGCGGCACCCCGTACCGGGCGAGCCGCAGCGGCATCAGGGACTCCACCGGAGCCTTGCGACGCCAGGCGCGCCCGAAGCGCGAACGCAGGCGTGCCTGGTAGACCAGCCGTTCCTGCTCCAGCTTGATCACCGCGTCGTACGACCGCAGTTCCCACAGCTTCATCCGCCGCCACAACAGGAACGTCGGGATCGGCGACAACAGCCACCGCGTGATGCGCACACCCTCCATGTGCCGGTCGGCCGTGATGTCGGCGATCCGGCCCACCGCGTGCCGGGCCGCCTCGACGGCCACCACGAACAGCACCGGGATCACCGCGTGCATCCCCACGCCCAGCGCGTCCGGCCAGGCCGCCGCGCCGTTGAAGGCGATGGTGGCGGCGGTCAGCAGCCAGGCGGTCTGCCGCAGCAGCGGGAACGGGATCCGGATCCAGGTCAGCAGCAGGTCCAGCGCCAGCAGGACGACGATGCCGGCGTCGATGCCGATCGGGAAGACGACCGAGAAGGCCCCGAAGCCCTTCTTCTCGGCCAGCGCGCGCACCGCCGCGTAGGAGCCGGTGAAGCCGATGCCTGCGATCACTGCGGCACCGGCGATGACCACACCGATGAGGATGCGGTGGGTACGAGTCAACTGCGCCGTCTTCGTCGCGGACACCCGCGGTCCCTCCCCGGCTCGGCGAAATGGCGCGCCTAGCCTGGCACACCGCCCGCCGGGCCCCACCGGGAGGTGCCCGGAGGGGCGGGGGCGGGGCCGGTCGGGTCGGTGTACGCCGGGCCGGCGGGGAGCGTCACGCCGCCGTCAGGTCGCCATCGGACCGCCGTCAGGCTCGCGTCGGATCGACGTCCGCTCGACGTCAGTGGTTCGCCTTGAGGGCGGCGGCGACCGCTTCCTTCGCGGCGGCCTGGGCCTTCTTCAGCAGGTCGGCGCCCTTGGGGGTGTCGGCGCCGGCCAGGCCCGCGCCGTTGTAGTTGATCGTCACGACGATGTTGGAGGCGCGGGCGACGATCGTGGTGTTCTTGAAGTCGTTGCCCTCCTTCTTCACGTCGTAGGTGATCGCGGTCGCCTCGTCGCCGGTGCCGCCGGTCTGGGCGGCCTTGAGCTTCTTGGCGCCCTTGGTGGCCTTCGCGTCGCTGACCTGCTTGGTGTAGAAGTCGGTGGCGCGCTTCTCGCCGGAGCCGATGCCCGGGTCCGAGTCGTAGCGCTGGTAGCCGATGTCCAGCCAGCGGAACTGGGTGCCGTCGACGCCGTGCTCGTCGGAGCTGTTCCAGGAGCAGGTGCCGTGCGAGGCGTTGTCCGTGGACTGGCCCTGGTCCCCGGCGGCGTCCTTCACCTTGGGCAGCAGCTTCTTGATGGTGTCCTTGGAGAACGCCGAGCAGGGGTTCGGCAGCTTCTTGTACTTCGCGGGCTCCACGGTCGGCGACGGCTGGGCGGAGCGGCTGGGCGCGGCGGAGGAGGCGTCACCGGAACCGGAGTCCGAGCTGCCGCCGTCCGAGCCGGAGCAGCCGGCGACGAGCAGCACCGGTACTGCTGCGCAGGTGAGGAGGCTGGCGAGGCGCTTGGCTGAACGGTGCATGGTTCCTTCGCTGTTCGTCGTCGTGCGTCGTCGTGCGTCGGCGTCGTGTGGTCGGCGTCGTGCGGCGTTCGGCGTGGTCAGTCGTCGTGCGTCGTCGGTTCGCTAGAGGGCACGGTACGCGGCGACGCGAGGTGGGTGACCGTTTCGTACCGGTGAGTACGAGGTGCGAAACGGGCATTCGGCTCTGTCCGGACGATCAGCCCGAGTTGCTCAACTCGGGCTATTCGGCGAGGCGGTCGGCCAGCTCATCGGCCAGCGAACGTGCCTTGTCCTGCAGTTCCTGGCTCTCCGGCAACATCGACTTGTCCGTGGACCACTGGTCGTAGGTGATCGTCACGATCACGTTCGACGTGCGAAAGACCACAGTGACGTCGCGGTGCACACCGGAGTCCGCGGTGATCAACTTGTCGTTGAGGAACGCCGCGTCCGCCAGGCCGTCGAGCACGCGCGGTGCGGTGGAGGCGCCGGCGCTCGCACTCGGGTCCGTGGTCGGCGGCGTGGTCGAGGCGGTGCTCTTGTCTCCGCCCGCATCCCCGCTCGGGTCCGTGCTCGCGTCGCTGCCGGGCTTGCCCGAGGCGCCGGCCTTTCCGGCGAGGGCCTTTGCGGGGTCCTTCCCGGCGGCGGCCGTCCCGCCCTTCGAGCCCCCGGTGTCCTTCGGATCCCCTGTGCTGCTGGCGGCCTTTGTTCCCTTTGTGCTCTTTGTGTCCTTCGACGGGGGCGCGGTGGGGGAGGAGCCGGTGCTGCCGCCGGACGGGATCTGGGCGGCCTGTTCCTTGCTGTCGTAGATCCCCTGCGCCTTGTCGTCATCGCTGACGGCGGCCTCGTACGAGACCACGCGCTGGATGTCGAGGCTCAGATGGCGGGTGCCCGTGTCGGTCTCGCGGGTCCAGTGGCAGCCGACCCGGCGGTCCGTGTCGTACGTGATGTCGGCCTGGCCGCCGTAGAGCTTGTCGGCCTCGGCGCTGGAGAGGTGCTGACCGTCGCCGGGCAGCATGCCGCGGACGGTGCTGCGCGACGGCAGCCCGCACGCCTCCGGGAGGGTCTGGTAGCGGCCCGGTTCGGCGGACTGGCTCGTCGCGGCGGGGTCGCCGCCCTTGGCGTCGGCGGCGTCACCGTCGGTGCCGGGGCCGCCGGTGCAGCCGGCGAGGCCGACGGCCAGCGCCGCGACGGCCACCAGTGCGGCACCGGGTGCGAACGGTTTGCGGGGCATCGTTCGCGGCTCCTTCCCTCAAGAAATGCGGTTGCCGCCGGGCGGCGGCCGATGGACACAATGTCTATCGCACGTCTTGCCGCGCACGCCGGTTCACCGTCCAAGATCAGGTATTTTGTCCGGCTTTTGCGTTTTTCAGTTTTTCGGGGGAATGAGGAAGTTATGTCGTACGTCGAGGTACCCGGCGCCCAGGTGCCCATCCGGATGTGGACCGACCCGGCCACGGTCGAGGACGTGGCGATGCAGCAACTGCGCAACGTCGCCACCCTCCCGTGGATCAAGGGCCTGGCCGTGATGCCCGACGTGCACTACGGCAAGGGCGCCACGGTCGGTTCGGTGATCGCGATGCGCGGGGCGGTCTGCCCGGCGGCGGTCGGCGTCGACATCGGCTGCGGCATGAGCGCGGTGAAGACCTCGCTCACCGCCAACGACCTGCCCGGCGACCTGTCCCGGCTGCGCTCGAAGATCGAGCAGGCCATTCCGGTGGGCCGGGGCATGCACGACGACCCCGTCGATCCCGGCCGGCTGCACGGCTTCCCGACGGCCGGCTGGGAGGACTTCTGGGCGCGGTTCGACGGGGTGGCGGATGCCGTCAAGTTCCGTCGCGAGCGGGCCGTCAAGCAGATGGGAACGCTCGGTAGCGGCAACCACTTCCACGAGATCTGCATCGACGAGGACCAGTCCGTGTGGATCATGCTGCACTCCGGGTCGCGCAACATCGGCAAGGAACTCGCCGACCACCACATGGGCGTGGCCCAGAAGCTGCCGCAGAACCAGGGCCTGGTCGACCGCGACCTCGCCGTCTTCATCGCGGACACCCCGCAGATGGCGGCGTACCGCAACGACCTCTTCTGGGCGCAGGAGTACGCCAAGCACAACCGCGAGATCATGATGGCGCTCACCCAGGACGTCGTCCGCCGGGAGTTCAAGAAGGCCAGGGTGACCTTCGGCGAGGTCATCTCCTGCCACCACAACTACGTGGCGGAGGAGCGGTACGACGGCATGGACCTGCTGGTGACCCGTAAGGGCGCGATCCGGGCCGGCGGCGGGGAGTACGGCATCATCCCCGGCTCGATGGGCACCGGCTCGTACATCGTCCGCGGCCTCGGGAACCCGGCGTCCTTCAACTCCGCCTCGCACGGCGCCGGCCGCAAGATGAGCCGGAACGCCGCCAAGAAGCGCTTCACCACGCGCGACCTGGCGGAGCAGACGCGGGGCGTGGAGTGCCGCAAGGACTCCGGGGTGATCGACGAGATCCCGGGCGCCTACAAGCCGATCGAGAAGGTCATCGACCAGCAGCGCGACCTGGTGGAGGTCGTCGCACACCTCAAGCAGGTGGTGTGCGTGAAGGGCTGAGGTGCGTGAAGGGCTGAGGTGCGTGAAGGGCTGAGGGGCGAGGGCTGGGACTGGCTCGCTGGGGCAGTGGCTCAGCGGGTCCGTGGCCTGGTGGCCTGGTGGCCTGGTGGTCCGGTGCTTCGATGGGCCATGGGGCCATGGCCCGGTGGTTCGTTGGCTTGGTTGAGGGGCGGCGTGGCGCGTGGTGCGCCACGCCGCTCTGCGTTACTCCGCGCTGCCTTGCGTGACGCGGTCCGGCCGGGCCGGCTCAGGGGGTCCGGGTGCGGTGCACCTTCGTGTTGGAAGCCTGGGCGCGGGGCCGGACCACCAGGAGGTCGATGTTGACGTGGGAGGGGCGGGTGATCGCCCAGGCGATGGTGTCGGCGACGTCCTCCGCGCTGAGCGGCTGCTCCACGCCCTCGTAGACCTTGGCGGCCTTTTCGGTGTCCCCGCGGAAGCGGGTGGTGGCGAACTCGTCGGTCTTCACCATGCCCGGCGCGACCTCGATGACGCGCACCGGCTCACCGCACAGCTCCAGCCGCAGCGTCTCGGCGATCACATGCGCACCGTGCTTGGCCGCGACATATCCGCCGCCGCCCTCGTACGTGCCATGACCTGCGGTGGAGGACAGGACGACGACGGTGCCGTCCCCGGAAGCGGTCAGCCTGGGCAGCAGCGCCTGGGTCATGTGGAGCACGCCCAGCACATTGACCTCGTACATGGCGCGCCAGTCGGCGGGGTCTCCGGTGGCCACCGGTTCCGCACCGAACGCGCCACCGGCGTTGTTGACCAGGACGTCGACGGACGGCAGCTCGTCGAGCGAGGCCACGAAGGCGTCGACGGCGGAACGGTCGGTGACGTCCAGCGCATGGGCCTGGGCATTCGGCAGCTCGGCGGCGAGCGCCTCGATGCGGTCCTTGCGGCGGGCGGTGAGCACGACGCGGTAGCCGGCGGCAGCCAGCGCCCGCGCGGTCGCGGCCCCGATGCCGCTGCTCGCTCCGGTGACAACGGCGGTACGGGCCTCGGCGCTGGGCGTTTCGGCGCTACGGGCATCAGCGCTACGGGCATCGGCGGTCATGACGCTCTCCTCGGAGCCGGTGGGACGGCGGGACGGCGGGACGACGGATCAGCGCGCGTCGGCGTGACCGTTGTGCGGTCTGGCCGCGGTCGCGGTGTGGCCAGGATATGCAGCGCCTGAACAACTGTTGATCAATTACTGGTGAGCACCTGATCAACGGCTGATCGAGGAGTCGAGGGAGACGGGTGGAGCCGGGCGAGACCAGCGACATTGGACGAGGCGGACGGAATGGGGGAGATGCAGGTGACCCGTTGTCGGAACGGTCAGCGGCTCCTGGGGGCGTACATGATCACTGCCATCCCGGCCAGGCAGATCAGCGCGCCGATGACGTCCCACCGGTCGGGTCGGTAGCCGTCGGCCACCATTCCCCAGGCCAGTGACCCGGCGACGAAGACCCCGCCGTACGCGGCAAGGATGCGCCCGAAGTGGGCGTCGGGCTGGAGCGTGGCCACGAAGCCGTACACCCCGAGGGCGATCACGCCGGCCCCGATCCACGCCCAGCCGCGGTGTTCGCGGATCCCCTGCCACACCAGCCACGCCCCGCCGATCTCGAACAGCGCGGCAACGACGAACAGGGCAACGGAACGCGCGATAAGCATGCGGCGAGCGTAAGCCCGGGCGACCCCGCCGGTGCGCGAGAGCCTCTCCGGCGGTGCCGCAGGCGAACGCCCGCCCAGGCATGCCACCCCGGGGCTGTCAGTGGTGCATGAGAGCTTCGAGTCATGCTGATTGAACGGGCTTATCTGGACCTTCCGACGGGGACGGGGGCAGGGGTAGGGGCAGGGGCTGCCGAGGACGGCTGGCCGTGGACGGTGCCCTGTGTCCGGCAGTTGGCCGCCGAGGGGCTTGCCTTCCGTGCGCCCGTCACCTTCCTGGTGGGCGAGAACGGTTCGGGGAAGTCCACGCTGGCGGAGGCGCTGGCGGAAGGCTTCGGCCTGGATTCGTACGGCGGGTCGGCCGGCTACAAGTACGCCTCCTCTCGTGAGGCTTCGCTGTTGGGCGGTCTGCTGCGGTTCGATCCGACGCGGGAGGGGCGGCGGATGGTGCGGGGGCCGCGCACGC
Source organism: Streptomyces sp. NPDC107765 (assembly GCF_055657085.1). Classification (NCBI taxonomy): domain Bacteria; kingdom Bacillati; phylum Actinomycetota; class Actinomycetes; order Kitasatosporales; family Streptomycetaceae; genus Streptomyces; species Streptomyces sp. NPDC107765. Next base: position 29,324 of record NZ_JBVKBL010000005.1, read on the forward strand.
GTCGCCGCGGCTTCTTCCTCCGGGCCGAAACGGCGCTGGAAGCACTGAACGGCGAGCGGAATACCCGGCGGCTCTCCCAGGGCCCCGACGAGATGAGCCACGGCGAGAGCTTCCTGCTGGCCTTCCGCGAACGGTTCGCCGAGCGCGGGCTGTATGTGATGGACGAGCCGGAGGCGGCACTGTCCTTCTCCTCCTGTCTGGAACTGGTCGGGCTGATGGACGAGTTGGCGCGGATAGGCGCTCAGGTCGTGTGCGCCACCCACTCACCGCTGCTGACGGCTCTGCCCGGCGCGGACATCGTGGAGGTCGGCGAGCACGGCATGCGGTCGGTGGAGTGGGCGGAGCTGGGCCTCGTCGATCACTGGCGGCGTTACCTCAACGACCCGCGGGCGTATCTGCGGCATGTGCTGGCCTCGGGCTGAGCCGAGGCGAACGCCGACGCCAAGCACGCTTCGACGCCAAGCGCGCTCCGACGCCAACCGCGGTCCGACGCTCACCGCGCAGCCATCCGCCCCTGCGTGGCCGCCCGTCCCCCCGCAGCCGTCCGCCCCGCTTAACCGTCCGCCCCGCTCAACCATTCGCCGGTGCGGCGCCGGTCCACCGTATGAGTGCGCTGCGCAGTGCCGCGGCACGTACGGCGGGGGCCGTGGAGTCGGTGGCCCAGGCGATATAGCCGTCGGGCCGTACCAGCAGGGCGGTGCGGCGGTCGCTGTCCCAGGCGGCCGGGATGACGCGGTCGTCGTCCGGACGCAGGCCGGTGGGCTCGTCGGCGGCGGTGACGAGGACGAACTTCCCCTGACGCAGGAGTTCATAGAGCCGGTCGCCGCCGGCCAGGCGGATGTCCGGAGCGCGGTGGCCGGCGAGCCGATGGGCACCCGGCCCGGCCGGATAGCTGATGCCGATACCGGACAGCGTGCGTATCGCGCGGCGGGACACCGGCCGCAGATGGTTGATGAGCCGCGCGGCGACTCCCCGGACCGCACGCCCGGGAGAGGAGTGCAGCAGGGCCACCCGCAGGATGGCGCCGCTGCTGCGCAGCACCGACTTGCCGACGGGATGCCGCTCGGCCTGATAGCTGTCCAGCAGGGACTCGGGGGAGTGGCCGCGTATCACGGCGGCCAGCTTCCAGCTGAGGTTGGCGGCGTCCTGAAGGCCGGTGTTCATGCCCTGACCGCCCGCGGGGGAGTGGACATGCGCGGCGTCCCCGGCGAGGAAGACCCGCCCGACGCGGTACTGCGGGGCCTGGCGCTCGTCGCTGTGGAAGCGGGAGATCCAGCGGGCGTCCCGCATGCCGTAGTCCGTACCGAGCGCGAGCCGGGTGACCTCGCGGGCCTCGTCGAGATCGGCGGGCGCGCTGTCGTCGTCCTGGCGGTGGCGGTTCCAGCCGATGACGCGGTACCAGCCGTCCCCGAACGAGCCGATCAGCGCGAACGCCTCCCCCGTGGCGTTGAAGGTGAAGGGGGACGGCGGCGCCTCGGCCAGCCGGACGTCGGCGAGGATCACCGAGCGGATCACGGACTTCCCGGGGAAGGGCAGGCCCACGGCCTGCCGGATCGTGCTGCGCACGCCGTCGGTGCCGACGAGGTAGGCGGCGCGGGCGCTGCCGATGCCGTCGGGGGTGCGCAGCTTCACCGTGACCCCCTCCTCGTCCTGGTCGAGACCGAGCACCTCCGAGTCGTACCGGAACACCACACCGGCCTTCCGCGCCCGCTGCTCCAGCAGCCGTTCGACCTCGAACTGGGGAGTGATCAGGACGAACGGGAAGCGGCTGGCGAGCTGGGTCGGGTCGAGAGTGGCCTTCCCGAAGAGCCGGAGGCGGGAGATCGGATGGCCGCCGGCGACCAACTCATCGGCGAGACCACGGGCGTCGAGCTGCTCCAGCGTGCGCGCATGGACGGCGAGGGCGCGGCTGAGGTTGCTGGTGGTGTCGGTGCGGCGTTCGAGAAGCGTGACGGACAGGCCGGCCTCGGCGAGGTCCCCGGCCAGCAGCAGACCGGTGGGCCCGGCGCCGACGACGAAGACGTCCGCGGTGTCCGTCATGTCTGCGGCCTCCGCACTCTCCGCGCCGGGTGCGAGGTGTCCGGCGGCTTCCGGGGCGTCTCTGACCTCGGCCTCGCGGGCCGTGCTGAGTCCCTGCTCCGGGGTGCCGGACTGGTCCGGTGTGCGGTTCATGGCGTCCATGGCTTCCGCCTCCTCTGCGTGCGCCTGGGCCTACGCCAACGCATGTTGGTCAACGCATGTTGGCAAGCGTAAGTCGCGTCGGCTTGGCATGTCAACAGTCGTTGGCCTACTGTTGTTGACATGCCGCACGAGCGCCCTCCTACTACTGCTGAGCCCGACGCCCCCGCCGAATCGGTGGCCTCCGACACCGGCGCTGAAGCCGCTGCCGGCGTCCCGTCCGCCGGTCCCGCGGCCCCGCCCCGCCGGTCCGCCGCGACCCGGGCGGCGATCCTGGCCGCCGCCCGCGACCGCTTCGCCGCGGACGGCTATGAGCGCGCCACGATCCGCGCCATCGCGCGCGAAGCGGGCATCGACCCGTCGATGGTCATGCGCTACTACGGCAACAAGGCCGGTCTTTTCGCGGCAGCCTCCGAGATCGAGGTGCACGCGCCCGACCTGAGCCACGTACCGCGAGAAGAAGCCGGCGCCCGGCTCGTACGCCACTTCCTCGAGCGGTGGGAGGGCGACGAGGTAATGACCGGCATGTTGCGCGTCGGTGCGACGAACGAAGCAGGCGCGGAGCGGATGCGAGGGGTGTTCGCCGAGCAGATCAGGCCGGTGCTCACGGCGCTCTGCCCGGTCCCCGAGGAGGCCCCGAAGCGCGCGGCGTTGATCGCCTCCCAGATACTCGGCATGGCGCTGTGCCGTTACGTCCTGCACCTCGCGCCGGCCGTCGCCCTCAGCCATGAGGAGGTCATCGCCTGGCTGGCGCCCACGATCCAGCGCTATCTGACGGCGGAGCAGCCGTAGAGCGGGCGGTTGCCAGGGGGTGTTCAGTCCGCGGACAGCGGCCGCGGCACCCGTCCGGCGACCCGCCTCATCTGTCCTTCGAAGACCTGCCGCGCCTCCGGGGTCAGCGTCCGGAGCGCCACCATCGCCGTGAGGATCACATCGCACAGCTCGCTCTGCACGTCGTCCCAGGTGTGGCTGTGACCCTTGCGCGGGTTCTGGCCGGTGGCGCCGATCACCGCCTGCGCGACCTCGCCCGCCTCCTCGGAGAGCTTCAGGATGCGCAGCAGCCGCTCCTGTTCCGCGGGCAGCGTGCTCTCGCCGTCGAGCCAGCGCACCAGGTGGTCGACGGTTTCCCAGACGGCTGACGGGGCGTCGGCCGGAGGCGCGGACGAGGTCTCGACGGGCGGAGGCGTATCGGACATGGCCCGATTGTGCCCGTGTCCGGCGGCGTACGCGCCTAGTGTGGAGGAACCGCCGTATGTGAAGCCCGGTATGTGCACCGCCATAGGTGACACGCCGACTACGAATCGCTCCGCGTACGTACTGCCGTGCACGAACTCGCCGTGCACAACGCCCGTATTGCTGCTGGCTGGTGGGAAGGGGCACGCCGCAGATGGCCGAGCACCGCACGTCCCGCGATCCGCTCCCCGAGGAGCTGGTCGACTTCTACGGCCTGGTGCCGTTGCCGCGTGAGGGCGGGCGGTTCCGGCCTACGTGGGCGGGTCCGCCCCGGTCCGACGGACGGCCCGAGGGCACGGCGATCGTGATGCTGCTGACCGCCGAGCCGGGCGACTACAGCGCCCTGCACCGGCTGCCCACCGACGAGATCTGGCACTTCTACCGGGGCGATCCGCTCACCCTCTTCCTGCTCACCGAAGGGCCCGAAGAAGACGGGCAGCCCCAGGGGGCCGAGGGGCGCGAGGCGAGCACTCCGGATGGCCGCGCGGCCCGTACGGTCGTCCTCGGGCCGGACGTCCTGGGCGGGCAGCACGTTCAGTTCACCGTTCCGGCCGGGACGTGGATGGCCGCCGAGGTCGCCGACGGCGGCTCCTGGACACTGTTCGGCTGCACGATGGCGCCCGGTTTCACCTTCGAGGACTACGAACACGGGGACGCCGCCGAATTGGCCGCGCGGTTTCCCCGGGAGGCAGCGCGGATCGTCGCGCTGAGCCGGCCATGACAGGGGAGTGGGCCCCTTTCAGCCTGAACGGTGGTGGGGCGGCGGTTACTCCCAGTGACGACGGTGGACCGGTCGGATCCGGCCAGGCAGGGTCGGATGGTCAGGCCGTCTCGTACGGCCAGGCTGGCTGGGACGGCTCGGACGGCTCGGACGGTCGGGGCGGCGCGGGCAGTCCGGGCAGCCAGGGCAGTCCGAACACTCCGGATAGGCGGGGCGGCCCGGCCAGCCTGGATGGTCGGGACAGGCTGGGCGGCCGGGACAGGCTGAATGGCCCGAACGGTCAGGCCGGCGCGGACGGCCCGGACGGTCACACCAGCAACGGCCCGGACGGTCATCTCAGCAACGGCACGGACGGTCAGGCCAGCGATGGTCCGGGCGCTCAGGTCAGAGCGGATGGCCCGGACAGCCAGGTCAACGAGAACGACGCGGCGCACGCATTGAGCATGGCCGCGGGGCAGCCCCAGCCGGAGCCCCAGCCGCAGCCTCACCCCCAGCCCCAGTCCCGTCGCCAGCCCCAGAACCACCCTCACCCCCATCCCCAGGGCCACACCCATCCCCATACTCATCCCCAGAGCCAGCGCCACCTCCCCGATCTTTCGGGGCAAGTGGTGCTCGTTACCGGGGCCGCGGGTGGGGTCGGGCAGGGGATTGCGGTGCGGTTCGCGGAGGCCGGCGCGGCGGTGGTGGTGCATTACCGGACCGGGGCGGAGGCAGCGCGGGCGCTGGTGGGGCGGATCGAGGACGGCGGCGGGAGTGCGCTGGCGGTGGCGGCCGATCTGGCCGTCGAGGAGGAGTGCCACCGGCTGGTGGCCGAGGCGGCCGGCTGGCGCGGGCGGCTCACCGCGCTGGTGAACAACGCCGGGGTGCAGCCGACGCAGGAGCTGGCGGGGATGTCGCTCGCCGACTGGCGGGCGGTGGCGGACCTCAACGTGCACTCGGTGTTCGCCTGCACCCAGGCCGCGGCGGCCGTGATGCGGGAGGGCGGCGGCGGGTCGGTGACGCATATCGCGTCGATCGAGGCGGACCGTCCGGCGCCGCAGCACGCCCACTACTGCGCGTCGAAGGCGTCGGTGGTGATGCACGCCCGCGCCGCCGCGCTGGAGTACGGCCGGTACGGCATCCGCGTCAACAGCGTCTCGCCGGGCCTGATCGACCGGCCCGGGCTGGCCGAGGACTGGCCCGACGGAGTACGGCGCTGGCACGCGGCGGCGCCCACCGGGCGGTTGGGGCGGCCGGAGGACGTGGGCGACGCCTGTGTGTTCCTCGCCTCACCGATGGCGTCCTGGATCAGCGGACAGAACCTCGTGGTGGACGGCGGAGTCTCCGCCCGTCCTACCTGGTGAGCCCCAGCCCCAGCCCCTGGTGAGCCCCTCGCCCTACGAGACCTGGCCACCCGCCAGCTCACCGTCCGATCAGCTCACCAGTCCGCCGACCCGCCGGCTCACCAGCCCGCCGGCTCATCAGCCCACCGGCCGGTCCCGCCCCCCCCGGACGCCACCGGCCACTAGCCACCCGCCACCGGCCCCCCGCCGAACCGTTACGCCCGCACCAAGCAACAGCCGCCGAACCAACAAGACGCCGCCGACCCGTTACCGGCACACCAAGCAACAAGCCGAACCGTTACGGCCACACCAAGCAGTAAGCCTGGTGTCCCGCCTCGTGGAGGCGGTGGCTGAAGTCCTGCCATTCGTGGAGGAGCTGGTAGACGGCGAAGGCGTCGCGGGGGCCGCCGCGGTCGGGGACCGTGGACCAGATGAAGGCGGCCGCGCCGACCGATTCCTCGCCGATGCCGCGCAGCGGGTCGACCACGGTCATGGGGAGCTTGACGACGGCGTAGTCGGGGTGGAGAACGACGAGTTCGAGCGGCGGAACCTTATGGAGGGGTATGCCCTCTATACCGGTGAGGACCATGGCGGCCATGGTCTCCGGCTTGATCTTGGTGAACATCCCGCCCATGCCGAGCTCGTCACCGCCGAGTTCCTCAGGGCGCATGGAGATCGGGACCCGGGCCGCGGTCGCGCCGTTGGGCGCGCCGAAGTACTTGTAGGTCACCCCCATGCGGCCGCCCCTGATGTCCCCACCCTTGATGCCTTCGGTCTCGCGCCGGTGACGGCCGCGCTGGGCGCGCCCGGAACCCCGGTCATCGGTTCCTTCGCCCAGTTCGCCACCGCGATGCATATCTCCACCCGACCACTCGCAGCCCCAGCCGCGCAACCCGATCATCGTCTCAGAGACCTCCCCCGTCACCGGCGCGCGAAACGCCCGGCCGCACGCCCCCGTGCGCCTCTGAGACCATTGCTTGCGTGACTCACTCGTCCGTCGCCCCAGTTTCGCAGACAAGCGGGGGCTGACGCCCGGTCGGAAGCGAGAGGAATCAAAAAAGGATCGAGTGGGAACCGCGCGGCGCCTTAGGTGGTCCAAGCGGGGATTCCCATGCCGTTGTCAGCCGGGGCCGTGCCCGTGCGCCGCCGCCCTCCCCGTTTATGCAGGTCAGGATCACAGTGTCTTTTCCGTATGAAGCCCCTGTTTCGCAGTCGCTGTTCGAGCGCGCCTCCGTGGTGACGCCCGGCGGCGTCAATTCACCGGTGCGGGCGTTCCGCGCCGTCGGCGGTACGCCCCGTTTCATGGTGTCCGGTACCGGTCCGTACCTCACCGACGCGGACGGCCGTGAGTACGTCGACCTCGTGTGCTCGTGGGGGCCGATGATCCTCGGGCACTCGCACCCCGAGGTGATCGCGGCGGTCCAGGAGGCGGTCGCGCGCGGCACGTCCTTCGGTACGCCGGGCGCGGGCGAGGTCGAGCTGGCCGAGGAGATCGTGGCCCGGATCGAGCCGGTCGAGCAGGTGCGCCTGGTGTCGTCCGGCACCGAGGCGACGATGTCGGCGATCCGTCTGGCGCGCGGGTTCACCGGCCGCCCCAAGGTGGTCAAGTTCGCCGGCTGCTACCACGGGCACGTGGACGCGCTGCTGGCCGCGGCCGGCTCGGGCGTGGCGACCTTCGGGCTGCCCGACACGCCCGGCGTGACCGGCGCGCAGGCCGGCGACACGATCGTGCTGCCGTACAACGACCTGGAAGCGGTGCGGGCCGCGTTCGCCGCGCACCCGGGCGAGATCGCCTGTGTGATCACCGAGGCGTCGCCCGGCAACATGGGCGTGGTGCCGCCGCTGCCCGGCTTCAACCAGGGCCTTGCGGACCTGTGCTCGGCCAACGGCGCGCTGTACATCTCCGACGAGGTGATGACCGGCTTCCGCGTCAGCAAGGCCGGTTGGTACGGAATTGATGGGGTTCGTCCGGATCTGATGACCTTCGGCAAGGTCATGGGCGGTGGCTTCCCGGCGGCGGCGTTCGGCGGCCGCGCCGATGTCATGGCGCATCTCGCCCCGGCCGGCCCGGTCTATCAGGCGGGCACCCTGTCCGGGAACCCGATCGCCACCGCCGCCGGTGTCGCGCAGCTGCGGCTGCTGGACGACGCCGCGTACGAGAAGGTCGACGCGGTCTCCGCCGAGCTGCGCTCGCTGGTCGGCGGGGCGCTGGCCAAGGAGGGCGTGGCGCACCGGCTCCAGGTGGCGGGCAACATGTTCTCCGTCTTCTTCACGGAGCGGGACGTCACCAACTACGACGAGGCCAAGGCGCAGGAGTCCTTCCGCTTCACCGCGTTCTTCCACTCGATGCTGTCCCAGGGCGTCTACCTCCCGCCGTCCGCGTTCGAGTCGTGGTTCGTCTCGACCGCGCACGACACCGCGGCCGTCGAGCGGATCGCGGCCGCCCTGCCGGCCGCCGCCCGGGCCGCCGCCGAAGCGACGGAATGAGGGGGAAATGAACCAGAGCAGCAACGACGTCTCCGCCGGCAACAACGGTGACGACATCACCGTCGTCCACCTCATGCGGCACGGCGAGGTGCACAATCCGGAGGGCGTGCTGTACGGGCGCCGGGCCGGCTACCACCTCTCCGAGCTGGGGCGGAAGATGGCCGACCGGGTCGCCGAGCACCTCGCGGACCGGGACATCACCCATGTCGTCGCCTCGCCGCTGGAGCGGGCACAGGAGACCGCGACACCGATCGCCGCGGCGCACGGTCTCGACCTGGCCACCGACGAGCGGCTGATCGAGGCGGCCAACGTCTTCGAGGGCAAGACCTTCGGGGTCGGTGACGGGGCGCTCAAGAAGCCCGGCAACTGGAAGTACCTGACGAATCCGTTCCGGCCCTCGTGGGGCGAGCCGTACCTCGAACAGGTCGTACGGATGATGGCGGCGCTCGGCGCGGCACGGGACGCGGCGCGCGGGCACGAGGCGGTGGCGGTCAGCCACCAGCTGCCGATCTGGATCGTCCGCAGCTTCGTGGAGCGGCGGCGGCTGTGGCACGACCCGCGGAAGCGGCAGTGCACGCTGGCCTCGCTGACGTCGTTCACGTTCCACGGCGACAAGATCATTTCGGTGGGGTACAGCGAACCGGCGCGCGACCTGGTTCCCTCCCACCTCCTGGCCGGCGCCAAACCGGCGAAGGGGAAGAGCAAGGCCTACGGGGCCTGACTCTGCATCAGGTGGCGGAACGTCAAAGCCAAGCAAAAATGGAATATCCGGGCGATTAACTCGTAGCCCCGGTGCTCAACATGCCCAGTCCTCAATTGTCCGTTTATATGGATATTGAGTTCGGCGAGCACGGATGGGGACGAGGTCATGTGCGCGATCAGTCGGCGAAACCTGCTGGGCCTGGGAGTTGGTGCAGCCGCGGCGCTGGGCGTCGCCGGCTGCACCACGCCCGGTCCGCAGGTCGACGTCGACAAGCGGAAGGTCAAGAGCTCCGTCCGGGCCCGCCCCAAGCTCATCGGTGACGGCTCGACGGCGTATTACGGCGCGCAGCCGAACCAGCCGAAAGCACCCGAACGGATGGAGCCCGGACAGACCCCGCCGCAGTTCGTGGTCTTTTCCTGGGACGGCGCGGGAGAGGTCGGAAACGGCCTCTTCCCCCGCTTTCTCCAGCTCGCCAAGGACCACGGCGCGGCCATGACCTTCTTCCTCTCCGGCCTCTATCTCCTGCCGGAAGATCAAAAGCACCTCTACGAGCCGCCGAACAATCCGCCCGGTGCCTCCGCCATCGGCTACCTCGCCGACGAGCACATCAGGGAGACGCTCACGTACGTCCGCCAGGCCTGGCTGGACGGCCACGAGATCGGCACCCACTTCAACGGCCACTTCTGCGGCGACGCCCCGACCTCCGTCAAACACTGGACCCCCCGCCAGTGGTACTCCGAGATCGACCAGGCGATGGACTTCGTCACCAAATGGCGGACCCATACCGGTTTCGCCGAAGTCGACCCGCTGCCGTTCGATTACCGGCAGGAATTGGTCGGTGGCCGCACGCCCTGTCTGCTCGGCCAGAGAAATCTGCTGCCCGCCGCCCGGGCACTCGGCTGGCGCTACGACGCCAGCTCGCCCGGCGGCCTCCAGACGTGGCCGAAGAAGAAGTTCGGCCTCTGGGACTTCCCGCTCCAGCAGATTCCCTTCCCGGGGCACTCTTTCGAGGTGCTCTCGATGGACTACAACCTCCTCGCCAACCAGTCCAAGAACTCCACCAAGGCACCGCCGGCCAACTATCCCGGCTGGCGGCAGCAGGCCACCGACGCGTACATCTCCGGATTCCGCCGCGCCTACGAGACCAACCGCGCCCCCCTCTTCATCGGCAACCACTTCGAGGAGTGGAACGGCGGCATCTATATGGACGCCGTCGAGGAGGCCCTCAAGTACATCGCCAACGAGCAGAACCGCGATGTCCGGCTGGTGTCGTTCCGGCAGCTCACCGACTGGCTCGACGCCCAGGACCCCGAGGTGGTGCGCAGGCTCCAGGAGGTCCCGGTCGGCGAGCGGCCCGCCGAGGGCTGGAAGGAGTACCTCTCGGCCGCGTGACCTCTCGGCCGCGTGACCGGGTGACGTACCGCTCCGGCCCCGTGTGCCCGCCGCCCCGCCGCCTGACATGCCCCTTCGGACGGGGGCGGGTCGGGCGAGGGGGGCGTGGAAGATCCGGAATCGGCCCATGCGAAACTTTTCACATGAGTGCTGACGCCCCACGCCGCCGCACGCGCCGCCGCCGGATCCTCCTGCTCGCCGCAGGGGCCGCGGCCGCCTCGCTGTGCTTGAGCGCCTGCGGGGACGGTGCCTCCGGAGGCTCGGCCCAGACCCGTTTCGTCCAGGGCAAGGACGGCGTCGACACCGTCAAGAAGGCCGACCGGCAGCCCGCCCCCGACCTGTCCGGCGAGACCACCACCGGCAAGCAGCTCGACGTCGCCGACTACAAGGGCAAGGTCGTCATCCTCAATGTCTGGGGCTCGTGGTGCGGCCCCTGCATCGCCGAGGCGCCCAACTTCGCCAAGGTCGCCAAGGAGACCGAGGGCAAGGGCGTCCAGTTCCTCGGCATCAACACCCGCGACTCCCAGAAGTCCCAGGCCACCAGCTTCGAGGAAGAGCACAAGGTGCCCTACCCGAGCCTGTTCGACCCCACCGGCCGGCTCATGCTGCGCTTCCCCAAAGGCAGCCTCAACCCGCAGTCCATCCCCTCCACGATCGCCATCGACCGGCACGGCAAGATCGCCGCCCGCTCGATCGGCCCGCTCACCGAGGACGAACTGCGCAGCATGGTCAAGCCGCTGATCGCCGAGAAGTGATCCCGCCAGAGATGGAACTCACCCAGCTCGCCGTCGCCGCCGACCACACCGTCGTCTCCGGCACCCTCCTCGCCGCCGTCCCCCTCGCGCTCCTCGCCGGCCTCGTCTCCTTCTTCTCCCCCTGCGTCCTGCCGCTGGTCCCCGGCTACATGTCGTACGTGACGGGCGTCACCGGCACCGACCTCGGCGAGGCCCGGCGCGGCCGGATGCTGGCCGGCGCCGGCCTCTTCATCCTCGGCTTCACCGCCGTCTTCGTCTCCGGCGGCGCCCTCTTCGGCTTCTTCGGCCGGACCCTGCTCGACTACAAGGACGTCATCTCCCGCGTCCTCGGCGCCCTGCTGATCCTCTTCGGCCTGACCTTCGCCGGCGTCCTGCAACGCTTCGGGCAGCGCGAATTCCGCTTCCACAAGAAGCCCGCCATGGGCCTGGCCGGCGCGCCGTTCCTCGGCGTGCTCTTCGGCCTCGGCTGGACGCCCTGCCTGGGCCCCACCTTCGCCGCCGTCCAGGCCCTGACCTTGTACGACGCCAGCGCCGCCCGCGGCGCCCTCCTCACCGTCGCCTACTGCCTCGGCCTCGGCGTGCCGTTCATCGCCGTCGCGCTGGCCTTCCGCCGCGTCCTCGGCGCCTTCGGCTGGGTCAAACTCCACTACCAGTGGGTGATGCGGATCGGCGGCGGCATGATGGTCGCCCTCGGCGTCCTCCTCGTCACCGGCATCTGGGACAGCATGATGTCCGAGCTCCAGAGCTGGACCCAAAGCTCCACCGTTGGGATCTGATCGATGTCCACCAAGACCGACACCCCCCGCGACCCCGGCACGCCCGGCGCCGACGACGCGGGCGCCGACCTCGGCGCGGCCGGGTCCCAGCTCTCCACCGCCCCCCGCGAAGACGTCACCCTGCCCTCGCTCGGCCCGGTCGGCTGGGCCCGCTGGTTCTGGCGGCAGCTGACCTCCATGCGGGTCGCGCTGCTGCTGCTCTTCCTGCTGTCGATCGGCGCCATCCCCGGCTCGCTCATCCCGCAGTCCAGCATCGACCCCGTCAAGGTCGACCAGTTCAAGGCCGACCACCCCGCCCTCGGCGACGTCTACGACAAGCTGGGGATGTTCCACGTCTACAGCTCGGTGTGGTTCTCCGCGATCTACCTGCTGCTGTTCATCTCCCTGATCGGCTGCATCGTGCCGCGCAGCTGGCAGTTCGTCGGCCAGCTCCGCGGCCGCCCCCCGGCCGCCCCCCGCCGGCTGACCCGGCTGCCCGCGTACACCACCTGGCGCACCGACGCCGCGCCCGACGACGTGCTCGCCGCCGCCGAGCGGATGCTGAAGAAGCGCCGCTTTCGCGCCCACCGCACCGGCACCGCGGTCGCCGCCGAGAAGGGCTACCTGCGCGAGGTCGGCAACCTCGTCTTCCACGTCGCGCTGATCGTGATGCTCGTCGCGTTCGCCGTCGGCAGCCTGTGGAAGTCCGAAGGCGGCAAGCTGATCACCGAGGGCGACGGCTTCGCCAACAACCTGACCCAGTACGACGACTTCAAGTCCGGTGTCTTCTTCGACACCGACACCATGGAGCCGTTCGGCTTCACCCTCGACAAGTTCGACGCGACCTACGAACGCACCGGCCCGCAGAAGGGCACCCCTCGGGTCTTCCGCGCCCACATCCGGTACTTCTCCGGCGCCGACGGCCAGGAACACAAGACCACCGTCGAGGTGAACACCCCCCTCGACATCGCCGGCTCCAAGGTCTACCTGCTCTCCCACGGCTACTCGCCCGACGTCACCGTCAAGGACGGCCGCGGCAAGACCGTCTACAACGGCGCCGTGCCCTTCCTCCCCCAGGACCCGAAGAACTTCACCTCCACCGGTGTCGTCAAGGTCCCCGGTGCCCGCACCAAGGACGACAGGCCCAACCAGCTCGGCTTCCAGGGCTTCTTCGTCCCCACCTTCGGCGGCAAGGGCTCCGGCTCGATGTTCTCCACCTTCCCGGCGCTCGACAACCCGCGCCTGGTGCTCACCGCGTACCACGGCGACCTGGGCGTCGCCTCCGGGCTGCCGCAGAGCGTCTACCAGCTCGACAAGAAGGACCTGAAGCAGTACAAGGTCGACGGCCGGGCGGTCGCCCGGATGATGAAGCCCGGCGAGACCATGAAGCTCCCCGGCGGCGACGGCAGCATCACCTTCAACGGCGTCAAGACCTGGGCCAGCTTCAAGATCAGCCATCAGCCCGGCAACGGCCTCGCCCTCACCGGCGCGGTCGCCGCCCTGCTCGGCCTGGCCGGCTCCCTCTTCATCCAGCGGCGCCGCGTCTGGGTACGCGCCGAACGCAGCGAGGAGAACGGCGTCACCGTCGTCGAGCTGGCCGGACTCGGCCGCAGCGAGTCCGCCCGCCTCCCCGAGGAACTCGGCGACCTCGCCGCGGCCCTGGAGCCCGAGGCCCCGCTCGCCCCGCACCCCGACCCGGACGCCGACCCCGCCCCGGAGCCCGGGACTGCCCCCGCCACCCCCTCCGAAGACCCCGCGGAGCCCACCGACTCTGACGGTCCTGCTGATCCCTCCGAAGGAGCGCGCGCGTGAACCTCGCCGCCGCAGCCAACGAGACACTGGCGCACAACAGCAATGTCCTGGTCTATTCGGCCATGGCGATCTACACCCTCGCCTTCGTCGCGCACATGGCCGAGTGGGTGTTCGGCAGCCGCAGCAAGGTCGGCCGCACCGCCGCCGCCCTCACCCCGAACGCCACCGCGTCGGCGCCCGCCACCGTCACGGCCCGGCAGAGCGGCGGCACCGCCGTACTGGAACGGCCCAAGGTCATCACCAAGGCCGCGGCCGGCAGCCGCGACGTCCCCGACGGCCCCGGTGCCGCCGGCGGCACCGAGAAGGGCGACCTGTACGGCCGCATCGCCATCTCGCTGACCGTCCTCGCCTGGGCGCTCCACGTCGGCGGCGTCGTCACCCGCGCCCTGTCCGTACAGCGTGCCCCCTGGGGCAACATGTACGAGTTCTCCACCACGTTCGCCGCCGTCGCCACCGGCATCTACCTGCTGCTGCTCGTCCTGGGCAAGAACGTCCGGTGGATCGGCCTGCCCCTGGTCACCACCGTCCTGCTCGACCTCGGCCTCGCCGTCTCGGTGCTCTACACCGCCAGCGACCAGCTCGTCCCCGCGCTGCACTCCTACTGGCTGTGGATCCACGTCAGCTGCGCGATCCTCTCCGGCGCCGTCCTCTACCTCGGTGCCGTCGCCACCTTGCTGTTCCTCTTCCGCGACCGCTACGAGGCCAAGCTCGCCGACCCCGCCGGCAAGCAGCCCGGCGCCTTCGCCGCCTCCGTCCTGGAGCGGCTGCCCTCCGCCGCGTCCCTCGACAAGTTCGCCTACCGCGTCAACGCCACCGTCTTCCCCCTGTGGACGTTCACGATCATCGCGGGCGCCATCTGGGCCGAGGCCGCCTGGGGCCGCTACTGGGGCTGGGACCCCAAGGAGGTCTGGTCCTTCATCACCTGGGTCGCCTACGCCGGCTACCTGCACGCCCGCGCCACTGCCGGCTGGAAGGGCCGCAAGGCCGCCTGGCTCGGCCTGATCGCCTTCGCCTGCTACCTCTTCAACTACTACGGCGTGAACATCTTCGTCACCGGCCTGCACTCCTACGCCGGCGTCTGAACCACTTCGACCCCACCACGGTGCCGTACGGAAAGCCCCGCCCGGGGCCCGTACGGCACCGTCGTCCGTGAAGGCGCCCGACCCGGCCCGCGACCTCACCGCCGCCTGCGCCGCCCCCGCTCCTGCCGCGGCGGCACCTGCCCCGCCCCCGGCAGCGTCGGCTTCGGCAGATGCGCCACCTCCCACTGCGCCTCCGCCAGCTTCTGCGCCGTGTCGTCCGGCAGCCACGGCGGCCGGCGCGCCGCGTGCCGGAAGCCGAACGCCGACGTCAGATCGCCGAAGGTCGCCCGCCGCCAGTCACTGATGTTCGGCTCCGCCACACCCGTCCAGCGCTCCAGGAACTGCAGCACCGACGTGTGGTCGAACGGATCACCGGCCGCCCAGCCGCCCACCGTCCACGGCGACACGATCAGACACGGCACCCGGAAGCCACCACCGATCGGCAGTCCCCGGACGAACTCGTCCTTCGTTCCCGGCGGCGGCACCGGCGGCGGCACATGGTCGAAGAGCCCGTCGTTCTCGTCGTAGTTGAGGATGAAGACCGTCTTCGCCCACACCCGCGGATTCGACGCGATCGCCTCCAGCTTCTGCGCCACATAATCCGCGCCGGCCGCCGGCAGATAGTCCGGGTGCTCCGACTGGTGACTCGTCGGGATCAGCCACGACACCGCCGGCAGCCGGTCGTTGCGGGCGTCCTCCTCGAACGTGCCGGCCGGCTGCGGCCGCACCCCCCGCTCGTACAGCGGATCACCCGGCTGGGCGTCCCGGAACGTCTGGAACTGCTCCAGCAGGTTGCAGCCGTAGTCGTCCTCCTCCTGGTACACCTTCCAGCTGATCCCCGCCGCCTCCAACCGCTCCGCGTACGTCGTCCAGCGGTACGGCTTCGGCGCGGTGTTGTTCAGCACCGGCCCGCCCCGCGTGCCGCCCGGGTCCAGCGTGCCGGTCATCCAGTACAGCCGGTTCGGCCAGGTCGGCCCGAAGACCGAGCAGAAGTAGTTGTCGCACAGCGTGAACGCCTCCGCCAGCGCGAACTGGAACGGGATGTCCTCCCGCGTGTGATAGCCCATCACATACGGGCCGTTGACCCCGTCCGCCTTGCGGTGCGCCGGCAGCCAGCGGTCCATCTTGCCGCCGTTCCACGCCTCGTGCTGCACCGACCAGGCATGACTCGTGGAGGGAATGGCCTGGGCGCTGGACGTGTGGGTGTTGAGCCGGAACGGCAGCAGATAGCCGTCCGGATTCTCCGCGTCCGGCTGGTGGAAGACGTCACGGCCGTCCGGGAGCACCAGCGCGTCCGGGTCGGCGAAACCACGGACTCCGCGCAGCGTGCCGAAGTAGTGGTCGAACGACCGGTTTTCCTGCATGAGCATGACGACGTGCTCGACGTCGTGCAGCGAACCGTGACGTGCGGGTCCGGCGGCGACGGCCTTTTGGACGCTGGGCGGCAGCAGAGTCAGCGCGGCGGCGCCACCGACCGCGCCGGCCGCGGAGCCGAGGAGTCTGCGTCGGGTCATGTCGGGCATATGTGCCACTCTCCCTGAGTCGCGTGAGCCCTCAGTGGGCCGACATGACTGTGGCGGCGGGGGAGTTTCCCGGGCAGGGGGAGGCATCTGAACGATCCGTCAATTGGCCATGAACTGCCGGGAGTTGGCCAAACCGCACTACGTCCCGTACGCCACCCGAAGCAGTCCCCCACGGACCGCGCGGTGGCCGGAATTACGCGTTTACCGGGCCGCCTCAGGACACGCGGCCGAGCCCCGGAGTTCCCTCGGGTGCAGGGTACGGACGCTCCTCGGGCAGCAACCCGGCCGCCCCCGTCACGTCCCCCGCGGCCATGCGCGCCCGCACCTCATGCGCCAGCTCGGTCACGTCCGTGATCCCCACCGTCCACTCGTCCGCGTACCGCCGCGACGCCTCCCCGGCCAGTCCGAGCTGCAGCGAACGGTACGGCAGTGCCCGCAACCCCAGATCGCGCTCCGGATCCCACTGCACCCGCGCCGGCGACTCCCGCAACTGCCGCCGCCAGGAATCCCGGTCCGCGTGCTCGTCCCGGTCGTAGTGCGACAGACACGCATGCCGCAGCGCCCAGTCGAAGCCCGCCCGGTCGATCTCGACCGCCAGCACCGTCTCCTGCCCGGCCTTGGACGCCCAGCCGCAGCGGTACATCATCCACAGGAACGACGGCTTGATCCACGTCATCCGCTCCCGCTTCCACGCCACCGGGAACCGCCCGTCCCGCGCCGCCGGCAGGCCCAGCTCGGGCGCGTACGCCTGATAGACCGTGACGGTCCGTTCGGTGTAACGGGCGCGGATACGGCGGACGGGCTCGACGCTGTGGTGCGGGACGGTGCTCATGGGCGGTCATCCTGGCCGACGCCGACGCGGCGGAGCCACCGAATTGACGGCCCGGGAGGCCCTGGCAGCGTCCTAGTGGTCCTTCGCCGGCGGCGTGTCCCCGTTGGTGCCGTCGTTGCCCTCGGACGCCTCGCGGCTCTTGCGTCGCAGTTCCTCCTCGCGGCGCCGCAGGTCCGCCTCCCAGTCCTTCAGCAGCGCCTCGTCCTTCTTGTTCTCCTCCTTGAGGGAACGCAGGAACTCCGGATTGTCGTCCGGCGCCACCCACTTCGCCGTGCTGTGGTTGCGGTGCCACTCGGCGGGCGTACTGCCGCCCCCGCCCGCCACCGGGTACCGCTGCTTGCCGGCCACCAGCCACGCGATCGGGCCGATCAGCACCTCGCCGAAGAGCAGGATGACGATCACCCAGACCACCTTCGGCAGGCCGCGCACCTGCGATTCGGGAGTGTTGAGGCAGTCGATGAACGCGTAGATCCACAGTGCCAGCACCAGAAGGAACGGCAGATACCTGAGCATTGCGGAACGAGCCCCCTGCAAACGACGGCGGGCCCTCGGCAGGGCCCGGTGACCCGCTCAGGGTAGTGCGTACCCGATACTGGAACGCATGGCTTACGACGATCTCCGCTCGTTCCTGCGCGCTCTTGAGCGGGAAGGCGACCTCAAGCGCATCAAGGCCGAGGTCGACCCGTATCTCGAAGTCGGCGAGATCGTGGACCGGGTGCAGAAGGCCGGCGGCCCCGCGCTGCTCTTCGAGAACGTCAAGGGCTCGGCGATGCCCCTCGCCATGAACGTCTACGGCACCGACCGCCGCCTCCTCAAGGCCCTCGGCCTCAAGGCGTACGAGGACATCAGCGCCAAGATCGGCGGCCTGCTCAAGCCCGAACTGCCGCACGGGTTCGTGGGCGTCCGCGAGGCGTTCGGCAAGCTCGCCGGCATGACGCACGTCCCGCCCAAGAAGGTCAAGGGCGAGAGCGCCCCCGTCCAGGAGGTCGTGCTCACCGGCGACGACGTCGACCTGGACCAGCTGCCCGCCCTCTTCACCTGGCCCAAGGACGGCGGCTCGTTCTTCAACCTCGGCCTCACCCACACCAAGCACCCCGAAACCGGCGTCCGCAACCTCGGCCTCTACCGCCTCCAGCGCCACGACAAGCGCACCATCGGGATGCACTGGCAGATCCACAAGGACAGCCGCAACCACTACCAGGTGGCCGCCAAGCGCGGCGAGAAGCTGCCGGTCGCCATCGCCTTCGGCTGCCCGCCGGCCGTCACCTACGCCTCCACCGCCCCGCTCCCGGGCGACATCGACGAATACCTCTTCGCCGGCTTCCTCCAGGGCAAGCGGATCGAGATGGTCGACTGCAAGACCGTCCCGCTGCAGGTCCCGGCGCACGCCGAGGTCGTCATCGAGGGCTGGCTGGAGCCCGGCGAGATGCTGCCGGAGGGCCCGTTCGGCGACCACACCGGCTTCTACACGCCGCAGGAGCCGTTCCCCGCCCTGAAGATCGACTGCGTGACGATGCGGAAGCGCCCGCTCCTCCAGTCGATCGTGGTGGGCCGCCCGCCGACGGAGGACGGCCCCCTCGGCCGCGCGACGGAACGCTTCTTCCTCCCGCTGCTCAAGATCATCGTCCCGGACATCGTGGACTACCACCTCCCCGAGTCCGGCGGCTTCCACAACTGCGCGATCGTCTCGATCGACAAGAAGTACCCCAAGCACGCGCAAAAGGTGATGCACGCCATCTGGGGCGCCCACATGATGTCCCTCACCAAACTCATCGTCGTCGTCGACGCCGACTGCGACGTCCACGACCTCCACGAGGTCTCCTGGCGCGCCCTCGGCAACACCGACTACGCCCGCGACCTGACCGTCGTCGAAGGCCCCGTCGACCACCTCGACCACGCCTCCTACCAGCAGTTCTGGGGCGGCAAGGCAGGCATCGACGCGACGAAGAAGTGGCCCGAGGAGGGCTACACCCGCGACGGCGGCTGGCCCGACATGGTCGAGTCCGACCCCCGCACGGCGGCCCTCGTCGACCGCCGCTGGAAGGAGTACGGCCTCTGATGACCAGCGCCTCCGCCGCCCTCCCGCAGCCCGGCCGCACCAGGGCCTTCCTGCGCCTCGTCATGATCGAGCACTCGGTCTTCGCGCTCCCCTTCGCCTACATCGCGTCCCTGACCGCGATGTACCAGCGCGACAAGCGCATCGACTGGCTCCTGCTGCTCCTCGTCACCGTCTGCATGGTCGGCCTGCGCACCTTCGCGATGGCCGCCAACCGGATCATCGACCGCGAGATCGACGCCCGTAACCCCCGCACCGCCCACCGCGAACTCGTCACCGGTGCGGTCTCCGTGAAGTCCGCCTGGACCGGCGCCCTGATCGCCCTCGTCGTCTTCCTCGGCGCGGCCGCCCTGCTCAACCCCCTCTGCCTGGCCCTCGCCCCGGTCGCCGTCGTGCCGATGGTGGTCTATCCGTACGGCAAGCGCTTCACCCACTTCCCCCAGGCCATCCTCGGCCTCGCCCAGGCCATGGGCCCGATCGGCGCCTGGATCGCCATCACCGGCACCTGGTCCTGGGACGCCGTGATCCTCGGCCTCGCGGTCGGCGTCTGGATCGGCGGCTTCGACCTGATCTACGCCTGCCAGGACGTCGACACCGACCGCGAGATCGGCGTCCGGTCCGTCCCGGCCCGCTTCGGCATCCCCGCCGCCATCCGGGGCGCCCGCGGCTGCCACCTCGTCACCACGGCGCTCTTCGCCTGGTACGCACTGGCCACCGGTGCCGGCCCGTTCTTCTGGCTCGGCCTGCTGATCGTGGCGGCGGCCTTCCTCTACGAGCACAGCATCGTCCGCCCGCACGACCTCACCCGCCTCAACCGGGCCTTCTTCCAGGTCAACGGCTTCATCGGCATCGCACTGTTCGTGTGCGCGCTGCTGGACCTGGTGGTGCGGGGGCTGTCGGTCTGAACGGCCCCCGCGCGGGCCTCAGCGGGCGCTGCCCATGGTGCGGTCGGAGGCGGAGCCCTGGAGCATCAGGGTGGTCTCCTCGATGCGGTGGAAGCGGCCGTCCGGTGCCAGGTCGGCGAACACGTACACCTCCATCTGCACGGTCGTGCCGTCCTTCTTCGTGAGGTGGGCGGTGTGCCGGTCGGCGTACTTGCTGCCGTCGTGCAGCTCCTCGTGGACCTCGACGTGGCCGTCGGCGACGAGGGTGCGCAGGTGGGCGATGTGCTCCAGGAACTGGGTGCGGTCCGCCCACTCCCCATCGGTGCGCTGACGGTACTCCGGGGTGAAGTGGCGGTCGGCCGCCTCCTGCAGCGTGAGGTCGCCGTTGAGGAGCAGGTCGGTCAGGGCGGCCTCGATGCCGGTACGGGTCATGGAACTTCCTTCCGAGAGGAATCAAGAAGCGTGCGCGGCGCACGCTTCTCCTCGACCGTAGCACCAGATGCGTGCGTCGCGCACGCTATTGTTGAGGTGTGGAGAAGGAAGTAGGACACGAGATCGCCGAGGCGCTGGGCATCCTGCTGCGGCGCACCACCCGTACGCAGCTGCACCGGAAGCTGACCGAAGGCATGGGCGAGGCGGTGGACGAACTGACCTACCCCGTGCTCAGCACGCTCGCCCGGACCGGGCCGTGCAGCGCGGCCGACCTGGCGCCCGACGTGGGGCTCGACCGCTCCGGCGTCACGCGCCGGGCCTCCCGGCTGGAGGACGCCGGCCTCATCCGACGCGAACCGGACCCCGCCGACCGGCGCGCACATCTCCTCGTCCTCACCGAGCAGGGCCAGCAGGCCGTGGCCGAGCTGCGCGCACGGCTGGCCGCCCACATCATGGCGAGCCTCTCCTCGTGGCCACCGGGCGAGGCCCAGGACTTCGCCCGCCACCTGCGCCGCTTCGCGCTCGACGGCCCGTTCACCTGAGACGCGAACAGGGCCTGCCCGACGGGAGGCTCGGGCGCCTGGGCGGGGCCGCGGCACGATCCGAAGGACCCGCCCAGGTCGCGGCCTAGATGCTCGTGGGGAGCGAGGGGCTCGAAAGGGCGGGCTGGGAGCGGGTGCGGAGGGTGAAGGCTGCGGTGATGCCGCCCAGGAGGCCGAAGAGGTGGGCCTGCCAGCTGACCTGGCCGGCGGTCATGGGCAGAGCGCCCCAGAGGATCGAGCCGTAGACCGCGCCGACGGCGAGGCCGATGACGATGTCGAGGGGGGAGCGCTCGATGAAGCCGCGCACCAGGAGGTAGCCGAAGAGGCCGAAGATCACGCCGGAGGCGCCCGCGGTGTTGCTGCCGGTGGCGGCGGTGAGCCAGACGCCCAGGCCGCTGGCCAGGGTGATCAGGAGCACGACGGCCAGGAAGCGGCGGATGCCGCTGCGCAGGGCGGCGAGGAAGCCGAGCAGCAGCAACGGCAGGGTGTTGGCGGCCAGGTGGCCGAAGCCGAAGTGGAGGAAGGCGGCCGGTACGACGTCGACGAGCTCGGAGGGCTCGCGCGGCTCTATGCCGAAGGTGTCCAGCGCGCCGCCGGTGACGACGTCGACGCCTTCCAGCAGCCAGAGCAGTGCGACCCAGCCCAGCATCAGCACCAGGCACGCCGCCGGCTTGGCCCGTCCTTGTCGCGTCCCGCTTCGCCCTGTCGCTGTCATCCCTGCCCGCCCGTCAGTCGTCCGGTGGCCGTCACGGTTGCCCGTTCTGCGCCCGCTCGGCCCGCACCTCACAGCTAAGAACGGCCGTGACCGGGTTCCTGGTTCCGCCGGATAGGCTCGATGCGTGGAGCCGCCGCACAACAACACCAGTCACGACACGAGTCGCCACGTCCCTCAGGACGCTCGCCACGACACGAGCCCGCCGGCCGCCGAGCGCCGTCGGCCCTGGGTCGTCGGGGTTTCCGGGGCGTCCGGGACGCCGTATGCGGCCTCCGTGTTGCGGGGGCTGCTCGCTGCCGGTGAGGCGGTCGACCTGGTCGTGAGCCGGGCGTCGCGGTTGACGTTGCTGGATGAGACCGGGATCGCGTTCCGGGACGCGCATTGGCGTGCTGACCTGCGGGAATGGCTGGCGCGCGGGGCGGACGGGAAGCCGGGGACGTTTCCTGTGACGGACGCGGAGCTGGCGCGGGTGCGCTACTGGGCGGCCGGAGACCTGGCGGCCGGACCGTCGTCGGGTTCGTACCCGGTGAAGGGGATGCTGATCGTCCCCGCCAGTACGGCGTGCGTGGCCGGGGTGGCGCTGGGGCTGTCGAAGGACCTGCTGCAGCGGGTGGCGAGCGTGACGCTCAAGGAGCGGCGTCGGCTGGTGGTGGCGGTCCGGGAGACTCCGCTGAACGGTCCGACGCTGAAGCATCTGGTGACGCTCGACGAGGCGGGCGCGATCGTGCTGCCCGCCTCGCCGGCGTTCTACGCGGGAGCGACGCACATCCAGGATCTGGTGGATTTCGTCGCGGGCCGGGTGCTCGATGCGGCGGAGGTGCCGCACGGGTTGTACCGGCGTTGGGAGGGGGAGCTTCGGGGTGGCTCCAAGGACGAGGAGGAGGCCCCGGACGCTCCTTAGCGCTTCTTCGCCGTGGCGGCGCGCCCGAAGCGGCGCCGGGCCCGCGGCTCGGAGGGCTTGTGGGCACGTGAACGATTGGCCTGGTCCTGCAGCTCGCGCATGCGGGCGTAGGCCATCTCGATCGAGTACACGGTGACAACTCCTGTGAGATCGTCTTTGATCGCTTGAAAATCGCAGGGACTAGGCCCTGTGTGCCTTAGATTCTACATGCAGAACTCGAAAATGCGTAAAGATTGGAAGGCTTGAGGGCATGGACGCGGTGGATAGGCAGCTCATCCAGGCACTGCGCGAGAACGGCCGGGCCTCGTACGCGGAGCTCGGCCGGCTCGTCGGCCTCTCCGGGCCCAGCGTCACCGACCGGATCAACCGCCTCGAAGCGGCCGGGGTGATCACCGGTTACCGCGCGACGGTCGACGCCGCCTCGCTCGGCCTCGGCGTCACCGCCCTGGTGGGCATCTCGCTGTCGGACGCGGCCGACCACGAGGACGTCGCCCGCCGGCTGCGCGACCTCGAAGAGATCGAGGACTGCTGGTTCATCGCGGGCGACGACTCGTACATGCTCAAGGTGCGGGTCGGGGACGTCGACGGGCTGGAGCGCACCATCCGGCGGCTGTCCGGCACCAAGGGCGTCTCCCGTACGCGCACCACGATCGTGCTGTCCACCAAGTGGGAGAACCGCGTCGGGGAACTGCCCGAAGAGGCCGAGTAGGACGGGGCGGGCAGGACGGGGCCGAGCGGGCCACTCGGGGCCACCCCGGCCCCGGACTCGCCAAGGGCGCCCCGTCCGCGCCGATTACGGGGGAGTACGCTCGACGAAGCCCGTTTCCGGCACCGAGACCGTGCCGCGGGTCGGCACAGATACGGCAGAGACTGGGAGGCGACCGGATGGCTGCGTCGATGGATGTGGGCCTCAAGCGTGAGCTGGAGGCGAAGGTCCACGCCGGGGAGCGGCTGACCCGCGAGGACGGTATCGCCCTCTACGAGTGCGACGACCTGGCCTGGCTGGGCGGTCTCGCCCATGAGGTGCGCACCCGCAAGAACGGTGACGTCGTCCACTTCAACGTCAACCGTCACCTCAACATGACGAACGTGTGCACCGCCTCCTGCGCGTACTGCTCCTTCCAGCGCAAGCCGGGCGAGAAGGACGCGTACACGATGCGCATCGAGGAGGCCGTCCGCCTCGCCAAGGCGATGGAGAACGAGAACCTCACCGAGCTGCACATCGTCAACGGCCTGCACCCGACCCTGCCGTGGCGCTACTACCCGCGCTCGCTGCGCGAGTTGAAGAAGGCGCTGCCGAACGTCTCCCTCAAGGCGTTCACGGCGACGGAGATCCACCACTTCGAGACCATCTCGGGCCTGTCCGCCTCGGAGATCCTCGACGAACTGATCGACGCCGGGCTGGAGTCGCTCACCGGCGGCGGCGCCGAGATCTTCGACTGGGAGGTCCGGCAGCACATCGTCGACCACCGCACCCACTGGGAGGACTGGTCGCGGATCCACCGCCTGGCGCACGAGAAGGGACTCAAGACCCCCTCGACGATGCTCTACGGGCACATCGAGGAGCCCCGGCACCGCGTCGACCACGTGCTGCGGCTGCGTGAACTCCAGGACGAGACCGGCGGTTTCCAGGTCTTCATCCCGCTGCGCTACCAGCACGACTTCGTCGACATGCAGGACGGCAAGGTCCGCAACCGCCTCCAGGCGCGGACGACGATGGCGACCGGCGCGGAGGCGCTCAAGGTCTTCGCGGTCTCCCGGCTGCTGTTCGACAACGTCCCGCACGTCAAGTGCTTCTGGGTGATGCACGGTCTGCAGACCACCCAGCTCGCGCTGCAGCACGGTGCCGACGACATGGACGGCTCGGTCGTCGAGTACAAGATCACGCACGACGCGGACAACTACGGCACGCCGAACAAGCTGACCCGCGAGGACCTGCTGGAGCTGATCCGCGACGCCGGTTTCCGTCCCGTCGAGCGCAACACCCGCTACGAGGCGATCCGCGAGTACCCGGGCCCGGACCCGGACCGCCGCGAGTCGCCCCAGCCGATGCGCGTCTGAGCACGAGAGGCGCAGGCAAGCGCCCGATGGCAGGCGGCAGGGGCCCGGAAGATCGCCCCTGCCGTTGTGCTTGACTGGAGGCGACCCTTTCGGTTGCCGTTGAGAAGAAGGTCCCGTCCGTGAGTAGCCACAAGTTCGCCACGCTCCGCTACACCGCCCTTCGCCTCGGCCTGTTCGTCGCCTGCTTCGCGGTGGTGTGGGCGCTGGCCTACTTCCGGATCATCCCGCTCGCGGTCGGCGCGTCGAACACCGTCTGGATGCTGCTGCTCGCCATCGTGATCTCCGCGCCGCTCAGCTTCGTGCTGCTGCGCAAGCAGCGGGACGCGATGTCCGAGCAGATCGTCGCCAAGGTCGACCGCCAGCGCGAGCGCATCGCGGCCAACGCGGGCCAGGAGGACGACCTCGTCTGACCCCGCCGCCCGGCGCCCCCTCACCGGCGCCCGCGGCCGTAGGACATCCCGCGGCAGTGAGACACCTCACGCCCCCTCATCCGTCCGGCAGGCGCCGGTCCGTGGAGCTCCCCTCCACGGACCGGCGCCTGCCGCGTTGTTGACGCCCGTTCCGTTGCCGGCTCCCCGGGGAACCTCCATGGAACCCAAAGATTTTCTTTGGGTTCCTCAAAGTTCGAGTGTTAACGTACCTGCCATGAAGACAGCAGCTGCGCCCTCGTCCCCCATGAGCGTTCCGCTCGTGGTGCGCCTGCACGTCGATCTTTGCCGCTGTATGTCCGCGGCCTGTCGTCGCCGCTGACCGACCTCGCCGCAGCGGCCGGAGATCCTGCCTCTTCCGTACGGACCTCCTGGCGCTTTTTCACGCCTTTTCCCGACTTCTCATCTGTCCCCGGAGTGTGTCCGTTGTCCCCGTCGTCCGCGCCGTCTGCGTCATCCACATCGCCCACGAAGACGCCGAAGTCCTCCCGCATACCCAAGGTCCCGTTCTGGGCCCAGATCCTGGCGGGTCTCGCCCTGGGTGTACTGCTCGGCTGGGTGGCCAAGAGCAATGACCTCGGCTGGCTCACCTCGACGCTCCAGCACATCGGCGACCTCTTCGTCCAGCTGCTGAAGCTGGCCGTCGCCCCGCTGGTGTTCTTCGCGATCCTGGTGTCGATCACCAACCTGCGGCAGGTCAACAACGCCGCGCGGCTCGCCACCCGCACCCTGCTGTGGTTCATGGCCACGTCGCTGATCGCGGTGGCGATCGGCCTGGCCATCGGCCTGCTCACCCACCCCGGCGCGGGCACCGGCCTCACCCCGAAGGACGGCAAGCTCCCCGAGCACGCCGGCTCCTGGATCGACTTCCTGACCGGCATCGTCCCGACGGACGTCATCACCCCGTTCACCGAGCTGAACGTCCTGCAGATCGTCTTCATGGCGGCCGTCGCCGGTATCGCGGCGCTCCAGCTCGGCGAGAAGGCCGAGCCGGTCCTGCGGCTCAGCCGCTCGGTCCTCGAACTGCTGCAGAAGGCCCTGTGGTGGGTCATCCGCCTCGCCCCGATCGGCACCGTCGGCCTCATCGGCAACGCCATCGCGACGTACGGCTGGAACCTGATCGGCAAGTACGCGACCTTCACCGTCGACATCTACGTCGGCTGCGCGATCGTCCTCTTCGGCGTCTACCCGCTGCTGCTGGCGACCGTCGCCAAGGCCAACCCGCTGCAGTTCTTCCGCGGTGCCTGGCCCGCCATCCAGCTGGCCTTCGTCTCCCGCTCCTCGGTCGGCACCATGCCGGTCACCCAGCAGGTCACCGAGCGCCTCGGAGTGCCGCGCGAGTACGCCTCCTTCGCGGTGCCGTTCGGCTCGACGACCAAGATGGACGGCTGCGCCTCGATCTACCCGGCGATCGCCGCGATCTTCATCGCCCAGATCTTCGACGTCCACCTCGCCGTCGGCGACTACATCCTGATCGCGTTCGTCTCCGTCATCGGCTCGGCCGCCACCGCCGGCCTCACCGGCGCGACGGTCATGCTGACCCTGACCCTCTCCACCCTGGGCCTGCCCCTGGAGGGCGTCGGTCTGCTGATGGCCATCGACCCGATCCTGGACATGATGCGGACGGCCACCAACGTTGCTGGACAATCAGTATGCACGTTGCTCGTGGCCGCGCGTGAGGGAATCCTCGATCGCGACAAGTTCAACAGCGCCAAGAGCATCAGCCTGGGCGCGGCCGCTGCGGATGGCGCGGAGGAGAAGGTCTCAGTGCCGGCTGCTGCGTAGCCTGAGCTTTTCTTCCGCCTGCGCCCCGATCTCCCTGAGGTCGGGGCGCAGTTGCTCGTGCCCGGTCACGACCGGGGTGTTTACCACTTGCATGGACGACTTTGAGGCAGAAGCGCTTGTGCTGGGCTCTTGGGCCGCCGATCGTCCGCATGTGGAACGTCCCAGGCGAGAGCTGAGCTGTGCAGTCAGCCTCATGTCATGTGACACGGACCGATTCGCGGATGCTCCCTAGGGCCCGGTCACGCCGACTCGACGCCGGGGCTCGGTCAGCCAGCCTCGCGAGAACGCGGTCACCTTCGATCAGCGTGCCTCTCTGAGGTGGCAGTTACTGCATCTCGGTCCGGCCATGTTGTGCGATGCCTACGCTGGCTGGAGAGGAAAGTGACCGGAGGATCTATGGGGCGGATAACTGGCTGGGCTCTGACTGCAGTTGGAATCCTGGCGAGCGCGGTCGTAGTCGCGGTAGCGGTGAGGGCCGGGATGGGAGATGCGGACCCCGCCGGGCTGGTGGTCGGCCTTGTGTCCTTGGCAGTCGCACTGTGGGCCGGCCAGTTGGCTCTGCACCAGCTGCGCTGGCAGGACACGGATGTACCGGGGCTGGCGGACCGCCTGGCCGATGAGGTCGCCAGCCGGGAGAACAAGGAGTGGAAGCGACTGCTGGGTACGAGTGACCAGACGATTAACGTGGGCTTCGGGTTAGTGCCCGCTCCCAAGCGCAACGCCGAAGGTGCTCAAGACCGTGGAACTCTTTCCGAGGTGGCCGCCTACTACTGCCGGCTCGATTCGCGACGACTCGTCATCACCGGTGCACCCGGCGCGGGCAAGACGGTCCTGGCCCTGCATCTGATGTTGCTGCTCCTCAAGAACCGCGCGCCAGGCGACCCTGTGCCCGTGCGACTGTCCTTTACCTCCTTTGATACTGATCGGCAAGACTTGGAGGAGTGGCTTATTAGTCGACTTGTAGAGGACTACGCTCTGCGGTCAGTCGCTGCTCGGTCCCTCGTCCTCTCGCGGCGCATCCTGCCCGTCCTGGACGGGTTGGACGAAATGGAACCTAGCCCGGAACCGGGCTACACCTCCCGAGCGGCCCGGGCACTTCATGCACTGAACGACTGGCATCACGGGACGAACAAAGCGCAGGTAGTGATCACTTGTCGTAGTACCGCATACTCCGCCCTGGAGGAACTGAAGGTGTGGGCGCATGACGCCGCCCACATCGATATCGCCCCGGTCAGCGCGGGGGCAGCTCGAACTTTCTTGACTTCGCGTGCCGTCGATGAGGAACGGTGGCAACCTGTGCTGCAAGTCTTGGAAGCAGACCCGACCGGGCCGCTCGCGAGAGGCCTCTCTACGCCTTGGCGCTTAACGCTGGCAGCCACTGTCTACGAACAGCGCGACGGTGACCATCCTGCTGGGCCCTACAGCTACGACCCTGGCGAACTCCTCAACCTGGGGCTCGACACCCCCGAGAAGGTGCGAGACCACTTGCTCGGAATGCTTATTCCAACAGTGGTGAAGTATCCTCGTTTTTCGTACAGCGCCGAGCAAGTTCATAGCTGGTTGTCTGTCCTGGCTCGATATTTGCACATCAACTCCGTCAGGCAACGCAGGATCTACGGAAAGCCATTGCCAGGGGCTGACATTGTCCTGCATGAGCTTTGGCCGCTTGCAGGGCTACGCGCCCCTCGGGCAATTCCAGCTGCTTTCTTCGCGACGCTAGGGCTTATTCGCGGCGCAATCGTACTGTCGCGCATGCATGAAGTTTCACTAGCGACGGCTGCTAAACTGCTGGTGACGACCCTTATTTTGATGTCCGCGGCGCTGACATCATGGTGGATGTTTTGGCCTCCTCCGATTCGTGTAAAAATGCGCAACTTAGCATCAAGTGCCCGTCGCAGGTTGGTGTTTCTGTCATTTCTCGGACTTTTTGCTGGACTCCTAACAGGTTTCGCGGTGGGGGCCGCGGTAGGCTGCTGGACCGGGTTGGGATTCGGGATGATTGCGGCGGTTTCTGTGCTGTTGTTGACGGCGGTCTTCAGCGGGACTCTCGACTCGTTCCTAGGCATTGAATCTTCCGGTGCCGTGGAGTCTTCTGGGCCAAGGGATGTATTGCGCACTGATTCTCTTGTCGGTCTGGTCTGCTGCCTAATATTCGGGCTCTCAGTGGGGCTGATTTTCATCCCGGAAGAAGGTGCTGGGATGGCTCTCATGGGCGGTCTCGTTATTGGCCTCGCTACTTCCTTTGGAGGTGCGGCTGGTCGTGTTAGTCTGCGGTACGTTTCCTTGCTCTTGACTGTGCGTCGCTGGTGGTCGGATCAGTGGCTACCGTGGCGGCTGGGAAGATTTTTGGAACGGTGCTGCGAGGTGGGGCTGATGCGCACTGCTGGAGCGGCATATCAGTTCCGGCACCAAGAATTGCAGGATTTCCTTTCCCGGGTCGATCGGTAAAGCTGTTGTCTTCCCTGGAGTTGAAGAATTAGCTACGGTGGCTGGTTACTGCTCGCCCCATCTGTCCCCGAGTGGGGAGGTGCCCGCTGTCACTATTTGGCTAGCCTCCGGCAGGGGAAATTTCTTGTATTGACCTGATTAGGCTGCCAGTAGCTCGTCGAGCGCGGTTCCTCGTCGCTGCTACCGCTTGCCTCAACTGCGCTGTGCTCTCGTCCGTGGCGGTGGCGAGTCTGTACGGTCGTGGTCGTGTCCGGCGCGCGTGGGTTGGTCGCCATGGCGTGTGCCGGTTGATCGCGCGCGACTAGGGGAGCTGGTTCGGGCATGGCGGTTGACGCTGCTCGGGGTTCGGAAGAGGGGTTCACGTCGGCGGGGGCGGCGCGGGTGATGGCTGCCGCGTGTCGGGCTGCGGGACTCGATGGCAGAGGGGCGGAGTTGATCCGCTTCGGGGAGAACGGACTGTTTCGCCTGGCGTCGGCGCCGGTGATCGTGCGCGTGGCCCGCGGTGAAGAGTGGATGCCCAAGGCCCGAACTGAGGTGGCTGTTTCGCAGTGGTTGCAGGCTGAAGGGTTCCCGGCTGCTCGCATCGTCGAGGGGCTGGAGCAACCGTTCCTGATAGACGGCCACCCTGTGACCTTCTGGCACCTGATCGTTGAGGGGGACCGGAAGGCTACGTACGGGGAGCTGGGCGGTGTGCTACGCGACCTTCACGCTCTGACCGTCCCAGCCGGCCTTGAGTTGCCGTCGTTCGACCCCTTCGACAAGCAGGAACTGCGCCTGGACCGCGCCGTGATCACCCAGGACGACAAGCTCTTCCTGCGGAAGCGGTGGCGGGAGCTGCGGGACAAGTTCAATGACCTGAGGTTCGAGACGCCGAAGGGGCCCGTTCACGGTGACGCCCACGTGCAGAACCTCATGGTGGACGATCAAGGACAAGTGATCCTGATCGACTTCGAAGCCTTCTGCTTCGATCACCCGGAGTGGGATCTGATGGTCACGGCCGTGGAGCATCACAGCCTTGGGTGGCAGACCGATGAGCAGTACGGTGACTTCGTGAGGGCGTACGGGCGGGACCTGTACGACTGGCCCGGGTACGAGACGCTGCGCGGGCTCCAGGAGTTCGGCATGACGACGTGGCTCATGCAGAACGTGCAGGAGGACGAGGCGACTGCGGAGGAGTACCGGCGGCGCATCGCCGGCCTTCGTGATGACGCCGGGCCTAGGGACTGGAGCCCCCGGTAGTTGCTCAGGAATGACTCATGAGTTGCGTGGCTCGTCCGTCGGCGTACCGCGCCTGGCCGTCGGGCGCCCGAGGGTGCAACTGGAGCACTCGTGGGCGACAAGGGATACGGCTCATGCAGGACCGGCACCTGTGATGACGGCAGATCCGGCGCATGATCCCCGAGTGTTGACACCTACCGGTCAACCGCCTCTGACATGCCCGACCGCTGGGTAAACGAGGGCCTAACTGGCGAGTGTGGGTGTGGAGTTGGCCTAGCAGACCCGATTTGGCTCATTTTCGACCATGAGCACCTGGAATCGAACGCAATCACCCCACTAATATGATCATGTTGTAGTCCTGAGGGGCGAAATTCCCCTTCGGGGCGTCCTATGTGTTTCATTCGTCTGGGGGACGCAAGTGAAGAATGTTCGCAGGTATGCCACGATCGCAGGCTTTGCGAGCGCAGCAGTACTGGCGCTCGGTGCGCCGGCTCAGGCTGCGCAGGGCACTTGGAAGGTAGACATTCCTGGCTGCAAGGTCTACGAGCAGGTGCAACTGCGAGACGGGCACGACCACATGCGCTGGTACACCAGCGGAGGCTCCAAGGGGTGCGAGGCGTGGATCTTCGACCAGAAGGACAACTCGGACAAGGGGCGCCACGTCGTGGACACCAGTGGTTCCTACTACAGCGGCTGGTACTACGACGGTCCGGGGCACCAGATGCAGGTTTGTGGCCGCAACGGCGAGGGGCAGATGGCCTGCGGCCGAGTAAACTAGCCTGAATCGGCTACTCCTGCTTTTCGGGGCACCAAGGATGATCCTGGTGCCCCGAACTGCTCTGCAGGTTCGTTGTGACGTTAGGATTTGCTTCCCTGGCGTGATCGGTTGTCAGACACGTTGCCCGACCAGACTTCCCCTGCTACAAGGACAGCGATGCTTGCAATGAGCCGTCGACGGCGCGGCTGGATAGCTTTGGCGGCTGCGGTCTGCTTCCTGACCGCGTGCTCTGAGCACGATTCGCCCCAGAAAGACTCGCCCTCGGCATCTGGGCAGGCTCAGGAGACACCTGGAACGAGCAGCAGCAAGCCGCACGCCGCAGCCACCCGGAGCAGCGATGGCTCGTTGCTCCTACAGGTAGAAGGTTGCCAGATCTACACGCAGAAGGCACATGGGCAGATCCGCTGGTACACCCGCGGCGGCTCCAAGTGGTGCGAGGCTTGGATCACCGATAGTTCGCCCGACGATGCCACCAAAGGACGTCACCTCCTGACTACCGCCAATTCCTACGCCAGCAAGTGGTACTCGGTCCGTCCTGGCGACGGAGTCTGCGTCAATGGCCCCGGGGGACAACTCGTATGTGAGCCTGAGGAGTAGGACTCTTCAGGCTTCTGAGGACATGCCGCTGCGCAGGAGCAGTATCCAGGCACGCAGTGAGGACTGCTAGTTGTCGTCCAGGCGGGCAAGGGCCTCCCGTACCTGGTCGTGGAAGGCAGTCACAGAGGGGTTTCCCGCGTGGATGCTGACCTCCTGCTGGAAGTCGGTGATGTAGCGCTGGAAGCGGGACGACTGGAGGGTGTCGCCGCTGTCGACGGCGAGGCTTGCGGTTTCAACGGCGGCTTCCAGTTCGCCGTTCAATAGCTGGCTTTGGGCGAGGACCATCCGGCAGAAGCCCAAGGTGCGGGCGTACTTCGGGTCGGTGTCGTTGACTGCCCGTTGTGCGGCCTCGATCGACTCGCGGCGCATCTTCAGGTCACGGAAGCAGTGGCAGAGTTTGCCCATGAGCTCTGCCGAGTCGAAGTAGCCGAGCCATTCCGGGTCCTCGCCTGCGTCGGCTCGCTCGAAGTGGCGTTCTGCCTCGTTCATGGCTCGGCCGGCGCCGGTGGGGTCGCCCGCGTTCGAGCAGGCGCGAGCCTCCATCGCCGAGTTCAATGCCATGGCGCGTGGGGTCGCTCGGCCTTTGGCTCCCTCGACGGCCGCACGAGCGAGCTGAATCGCCTGGGCGTGGTTGCCGAGGTAGTTCGCCTGGTGGCTGAGGTTGCCGAGGATGCGGGCGCCGAACATCCGGTCGTCGATGACCTGGGACAGGCGTAACGTCGCGGTCAGGTAGCGGTGCGCGAGGGCGTGGTTCCCGGAGTCGTACGCGGTCCATCCGAGCAGCTGTGAGATCTCGGAAGCGGCGCCGAAGAGTGCTGTGCCGACCCGTTCGCTGTAGCTGGCGCTGAGTAGTGGCAGGACCTCGTGGCGGAAGTAGTGGCGTAGGGCCTTGTGGCCGTGGCCACCGCCGAATTTGAAGTCAAGTTGCATGAACATCTCGGCGGCGGCCCTGATCGCCTTGACATCGCGCATGCCGACGCGTTGGGAGGCGGGCCGGTCGGCCTGAATTCCGTCTGGGCGGGCCACGATCCATGAGAGGACCGCGGAGCTGAGGTCGGCATCGGGGACGATCAGCTGGCTGTTTGACGGGGTCTCTGCCCGTTCCTCGGCGAGACCGTCCAGCGTCGACAGGACGTCGGGCACGGTGCGCGGGTATGCGGCCGGCGGTGGTGCGGTGGGCTCCGGCTGAGCGAAGAATCCGAGATCGCCGGGTGTGATCCGCCGGTTGAGTTTGGCGCTGAGTACGTCCGCCATGATTGCGGCTGTGCTCGGCTGGATCCCCGCACCGTCCCGCCACCGCTGTACGGAGACATGGGTCGTACCGAGGCTGGTCCCGCGCTGCTCGGCAGCGTCCTTCATGCGTTTTGCGAGGCCCTTGTTCGAGACCTTCGCTTCGTCCATGACTGCGATCAACTGCGCGTTCGGCTCTCGGCTCATGCTCCCCTGCCAACCCGAGAATGACGGCGAATGTTCATCGTGGCACAGGTCACTGACATAGGGGGTTCATTCGTGAACCCCCCTCGTACTCAGCGGTGTTCACGTGAACCCCCTGGTGAACGCTCCCGCCTCCGCCTTGCCTGCCCTTCACTGTTCTCACGGCAGAGGGGTCGCCCTGCCAGCAATGGGAGAGGGAATGCGATGAGCGTTCGGAGGATGGGCCGCTCGGTCTTGACCTCACGGGTCATTGATCCTTTGTGCGAAGCGACGCAGTTGGAGCAGTTCCGAGAGCTGACTCTGTTCGCGGAATCACGGCACACGTCGCAGGCTGCACGGAAGATGGTTCGCTCAGCTCTCGAAGACTGGGCGCTGGACACTCTCGTTGACGATGCCGAGCTCTGCGTGTCCGAGCTGGTGGGCAACGTGGTCCATCATGCGTTTCCGGACGACGGCCTGGCGGTGTCAGGGGCTGCTCGGCGTATTGACGTCGCTCTGCGGAAGTGGCCCAAGTGGCTTTTCCTCGGGGTGGCTGATGAGGATTCCTCCCCGCCTATGTTCCCGCTCGGGGAGGCGTTCTCCCCGGAGCTGGTGGGTGACCTTCCCGAGGCTGTGCTGCCGGACGCCGGACGAGGCCTGATGATCGTGCAGCGGCTGGCGGATGGCCTGTGGTGGTCCCTGGATGAACTGGGCGGAAAGACGGTGTTCTGCCGCTTCGACCTCGTAGGCCGCGCCCCCGACGGCCGGACATAGAGAAACGTGGCCCGTCGCCGGCGGCGGGACTCCCTTCTGCGATCAGGGAGGCCGCGGCGGGCCACTGCCAGGCGTGGAGCGACCACCACGCCTGGCCGGGCGCGGCCCCTCGGCTCACGCCCCCTTGAGGGTTGAGGGGTCGCGTCCACCTCCACTGAGCAATGAGGCGTGCCGGCCTGGGCGCGGCCTCCGATGAAGGGTGATGTGCGGCATGGCACGGATTTTGGCGGGCCGCGTACGGCGCGGCGACGTGGTGAGCCTGCGCGGCGAAATGCGAGAGGTGAA
The DNA here is from genome assembly GCF_055657085.1 of Streptomyces sp. NPDC107765. Lineage (NCBI taxonomy): Bacteria > Bacillati > Actinomycetota > Actinomycetes > Kitasatosporales > Streptomycetaceae > Streptomyces > Streptomyces sp. NPDC107765. The sequence goes on from NZ_JBVKBL010000005.1 coordinate 63,436, forward strand.
AGCGGTGCGCTCCGACCAGCGAGGGGCGAGTAAGCCGGGCTTGACGCTGGTCTTCAAGACGGGGCGACCGCTGCGCGTGAACGCCGCGGATGAGCTCGCGGTCTGGCGCGGTGATCGGGAGCTTCGGTGATGGCGGCGCAGTCGGTCTGGCGGTTCGCGGACTGGGTCCTGAAGGCCGACTCCTCGGGGAGTGGCCCGATCTACGTGCAGGAGTGCATGTCCTGCGGTGACGACTCAGGTGCGGCGGACGAAGCCGAGGGACCGGACGCGTGGTGCCTGCGGCATGCGGGTCGTACCGGACACACCGGGTTCCGGAGTGTGGTGACGACCTTCTACCGCGCCTCGCTCGTAGAGGGCCCTCGCTGACCCTCGCGCAAAACAACCGAAGACCGAGACCGGGCCACCCCGTCAGCCGTGGAAAGCGAAGGGTGGCCCGGCAGGGGGCGCAGCGGCCCCCGGTGCCTGATGGTACCGGGGCCGCTGTGCTGCCATTCCGCCCCGGCCAAAAAGAAGTTGATGAAGCGTTAGCGCACCGGGACGGAGGCGGCGCACGTGATGCGCGATGACGGAGATGGGCTGATGGGCGACCTGAACGACGTGGGGCCCGATGCCTGGGTGTGGAGCCCCAACGTCGATTACCTGTCCGGCTGGCGGCAGGCCAGGGAGTCGGCGGGCCGGCTGAATGACGCGCTGAGGGCCGCGGGCCTGGATTCGTCGACCGTCTGGGCGGTACCCAATGTCGATGCCGATGGGCGCGGGGTCGTACGACTCGCAGCGTCCCTGCCCGCCGCCGATGAGCTGGCAGAGCTGCTGAGGCAGCGCAGCACACATTCTCGACGGCGGGAGGCGTGACGAAGTCACCGTTGCCCCAATGCACCCTGCTACCCACTGCCCGCAGCCGGACGCGCCACCACGACGGCGCCGCGCTGAGCGGAGCGCCCACGACGGGCCCTGCCACAGCGCGGCAGCTGCCAGCTCCCCCTCAGCCGCAGCCGGGCAGTTCGATCTCCTCACGCACCCGCATCTGTGACGGCGGGAGTACGGCGCCCAGCTTCCACGGCCGTGGCAGTCCGGTCTCCGGGCCCACGCCCCCCACCTCTCCTCCCGTAGCCAGCCTCCTTGACGTGCGCAACGACGAGAGTGGCACTCGGCAGAGCACCCGCCATGTGAGCCGCTCAGTGCTTCCGCCGTTCCCGGGGTGGGGAGGGCGCCTTCGAACGCCAATGGGCGTGCTGGTGTGGGCGGCGGGGCGTCCGGCGGGACCGGCCGCCAGGCCGCAGCCCGCCGGGGCGGCCCGGCCGCCGGCGCGCCAGGGGCGCGCCCTTGAGGAAGTAAAGAAGGTTTCGACCGATCGTCAGCCGTCAGGCCGTCGCGGTGCGCGCGTTGCCGTCCTCGTCGGCGGTGATCCGATAGCCGAGTTGGGCGCGGTCGGCGCCGAGGCACAGCTCTTCCAGAATGAGGGCCTGGTCGTCGAGGCCGTGTGCGGTGCGGGTGGTGTGCAGGACCGGGGTGGCGTCGGGGAGGTGCAGGGCAGACCGCTCGTCGGGGAGGGGCATGCGCGCGCGTACGGTCTCGTGCCACCACAGCTCGTGGCCAGCATTGGCGAGCATTCCGTAGATCGCCTCCGGCTCGGCGTCGGGGCTGTCGGCGAGGCCCGGCACCTGGTCAGCGGTGGCGAACGGGATCAAGGTGCGGTGCAAAGCTCGGGCGCCGGTAGCCTGGTCGAGGAGCGTGCGGTCGCAGCCGAACTCCTCCTCCCCCTCTCCCAGCTGGAGAAGCGATCCGGTGGCCGCGGTGGTCTGCGTGCGGTAGACACTCGGGCCGTCGACGATCTTCCAGGTCTCGCCGTCAGCGGTGGTGAACTGGCCCGCTCCGTTGCGGCTGACGCGGCGCTCGACGGTGAGCACCGGCAGACCGGAGGACCGGACGAAACTGCCCTTGCCGTGCTTGACCTCGATCAGCCCTTCGGCCCGGACCGCGGCAATCGCGTTGCGCACGGTGGGGCGGGAGACCTTGTAGCGCTCGATGAGCTGGGCTTCCGAGGGGAGCGGCGCTCCGGGCTCGAACTCTCCGGACAAGATCGCTTCGCGGATAGCGGCGGCGACCTGCTGATAGAGCGCTCCCGGGCGCTGAATCTCTGCCATTACGGGGCCTTCGTCTCGGTCGGATAGGCGAGGGTGCGCATGACGTCAGTCGTCGCACATCACTCGTCAGCATAAGTACTTGCGCGCAAGCCGCATAGAGGCTCATAGTCGTAACTCGTCAGGACAAGTGACGTCAGCCGATATGGCTGACACTTCAGTGGCCAAGGAGGCCAAACAACATGCAGTCCATCCCTGTGGACACGACCCGGCTCGGCGTGCTCCGTTGCGCCGTCGCGCCGGAACCGAAGATCGCGGACTTCGAAAGCAAGGAGGTGAAGAAGGACCGGGACGGCAACACGATCTACACCGTCGGCGTCACGGTCCGACAGGAAGGCCGGCGGGTCTCGGTGATCGAGATCTCGGTCACCGGAGAGCCGAAGGGCGTCGAAGAGGGCCACGAAATCAAGGTCACTGGCCTCGAAGCCTTCGCGTGGGCGATGGGCGACCGGCACGGGATCAGCTTCCGCGCCGCCGCCATCACGCCCGTGCCGGCCGTTCCGACCGGCGCCGCTCAGCGCAAGGCCGGTGATGCGTGATGGGACCGATCACGATCGCCTTCCTCCTGGCAGCGCTGGCCTGGGTCCTAGTCGTAGGCAACTACATGCGGGAGCGGTACCCGGTCAGCTCCTGGTACCTCACCGGCTACCCGGTGGCCGCTGTCCGGGTCCTTGGAAGCTCGCGGAAGGTCGCCCTGATCAACGACCTGACCGTCTCACGCCGACCCACGCGCGGACGCGTCGGCGACCTGGTCGTCAAGGGAGAGGCGCTGCGGCCCATCGCTCCGCGGATCTCCTTCCCCACGGCGACCCGGACGGGATTGCGCATGGAGGTACGGCTGCACGCGGGCCAGACCCCGGCACCGTTCATCGCGGCTGCGGACGCCTTGGCGCACGCCTGGCGCATGCACGCGGTCCGCGTCTCCTCGCCGGAGCGCGGCATCGTCCGCCTGGTCACCACTGCCAGCGACCCCCTGGAGCGTCCCGGCATTGCCTCAGCTCCCGCCGCCCTCCTCTCGGTCCTGCTCGGGGCGCTGGAGAGCGGCGGCGCATGGGTGATGAACCTGCGGAAGGAACCGCACTGGCTAATCACGGGGGCAACCCGATCGGGCAAGTCCACGCTCCTGGCGCGCCTCATCACCCAGCTCGCGCCGCAACCGGTCGCCCTCGTCGGCACCGACTGCAAGGGAGGCATGGAACTGGGGCTCTTCGGCAGCCGGCTCACTGCTCTGGCCACCTGCCGCCGCGAGGCTGCCGCCGTACTCGGCGCGCTCGTGGTGGAGATGCAGGACCGGATGCGCATCTGCCGGGCGGCGGGCGCGCGCTCGATCTGGGAGCTGCCCGAGAAACAGCGGCCGGCTCCGGTCGTCCTCATCGTCGACGAACTGGCCGAGTTGTACCTGTCCAACGGAACGCGGGGAGATCGGGCAGAGGCTGAGCAGTGCTCCACGTACCTCCTGCGGCTGGCTCAGCTCGGCGGCGCACTCGGACTCCACCTGGTGGTCGCCGGGCAGCGGGTCGGCTCTGAACTCGGCTCCGGCGTCACTGCCTTGCGGGCCCAACTCGGCGGTCGGATCTGCCACCGGGTGAACGACCCCGGCACGGCGGAGATGACCCTCGGCGACCTCAACAAGGACGCCGTGGCCGTAGCTCAGTCGATCAGCGCGGAGGAGAAGGGCGTAGCCGTCTGCACCGGCACGGACTGCGGCTGGGGCCGAGCCCGCTCGCACCTCACGCGGGCTGAAGAGGCCAGGGAAGCCGCGGTGAAGTACGCCGAGCTGGCTCCCGAACTCCCGGGCCTCGTACGTGCCCTGGAATCCCTGGATGCGGAGGCAGACGCATGAGCGAGGTAGCAGCCATCCCGTTCGCGGTGGCCTTCGGAATCATCACCGTGCTTCTGGTGCGCTCCCGCGACGTCCGGGCCTGGAAGCCCGTACTCATCGCACTCTTCGGCGTCTACATCGGCCAGACCCCGGTCATCTTCACCATCAACGGTCTCGTGACCTGGGTCTTCTCCGGCTTCCAACACACCTAGGAACAGGAGAGACACATGCCCATGCGCCGTGTGCGCTGCCCTCACTGCAAGGGCGAAGGGTCTCGTACCACCTGGACCGGTCGCCGGCGCAAGTGCCGGATCTGCCGGGGCGCGGGAACCATCCGCTGACTCTCCGCCCAGCACCTCACCACTCAAGGAGCGAACGCCATGGACGACACCACGCCACCACCTAGCCACCGTGCCGCTTTGGCGGCCCACCCCCGGAGGTCACCACCATCCCCGCCGAGATCACCTCGGCTGACAGGCGCGCCACCCTCAACCGCGCGGCGCGCCTGCGTCAGCTCTCCGAAATCGACCGCGACGCGATCCGACTCGCACAAGACCCGCAATTCCCCCGCTGGCTTGAGCAGATCACCGCCACCGGCGGCTGCGCCCACCCGGTCCACCTGGCCGGCTCGACCACCACGCGCGACGCCACGACCGGCGAGATCCTGCACAGCTACGACACCCGAAACGAACCCGGCGAACGCCTCCTCGTCCGCTGTCGCAACCGCCGCGCCACCGTCTGTGCACCCTGCTCCCGCCTCCACGCCGGAGACACGTTCCACCTCGTCCGCGCCGGGCTCATCGGCGGCAAGAACGTCCCGGACGACGTACGCGAACACCCCCGGCTCTTCGTCACCCTGACCGCCCCGTCCTTCGGCCCGGTTCATCGCGTATCAACCACCGGGGAACGCTGCCGGCCGCGACGTCATGCGGCCCACTGCGCACACGAACGCCCGACCGGCTGCTCCTCCGTCCACGACCCCGCTGACCCCCTGGTCGGCCAACCGCTCTGCGCTGACTGCTACGACTACGTGGCGCATGTCCTCTGGCACGCGCACGCCGGTGAGCTCTGGGACCGCTTCACTCGTGCTGTCCGTCGACGCCTCGCCGTGACGGCCGGTCTGCCGCAGAGCCACTTCCCCGCTCACGCTCGGCTGTCCTTCGCCAAGGTCGCGGAGTACCAGAAGCGCCCGGCGGTTCACGTCCACGCCGTCGTTCGGCTCGACGGCCCGGCCGGACCGGCAGACCCACCGCCCCCCTGGGGCACAGCCGATCGGCTCACGGCCGCCGTGCAAGCTGCGGCCCGCTCCGTCGCCGTGCGGACGCCTTACAGCCCAGCCGTCGGCGAGCACGCGTTGCGCTGGGGCCGCCAGATCGACGTTCGGCCGCTCCGCGCTCGTACCGAGGACTACGGCCTGTCGGACGACGCCGTGGCTGCGTACTTGGCCAAGTACGTCACCAAGGGAGCGAGCGAAACGGCGTCCGGCGCCGATAGGCGGCTCTCGTCATGGGACGACATCGACGCGGTGCCTGCCTCGCCGCATGTTCGGGCCCTGATGCGGACCTGCTGGCGGCTTGGCGGCCTGGCTGAGTTCGAACCGCTGCGACTGCGTTCCTGGGCGCACTCCCTCGGATTCCGCGGGCACGTCCTCACCAAGTCCCGGGCGTACTCAGCAACGTTCGCGGCACTGCGGGCGGAACGGGCTGCACACGAGGGGCACGACGATGCGCCCGGCGCGGCCACGGATGCTTCTTGGCGCTACGTCGGCTCCGGCCATTCCCCCGGCGCTGCCCTTATCGCCGTTGGCGTCGCCCATGACCTTGCTCTTAACCGCGAGATCACTCGCGAGGTGCTCCGGGAGCGGGGCGAGCGCCTATGACAGATGCCCAGCCTGCTTCGCTCCCGGATTGGATCGCTGACATCCTCGCCCGTTGGGTGCCCCCGGAGGATTACGATGCCCGCATGTCAGCCGTGGTGGACGGCTATTTGGCTGCACGCGTGTGGGAGGTCAGGTCTCTGCCACCCTCAACGGAATGAGTTGACCCTCTGCATGCCTGTGGGCGTTCATGATGAGGGGCCTCCGCCCAAGGCGCCGAGGCTGGTAAGTACCAGCATCATCAAAGTAAGACTCAGTCCGAAGGCTCCTCCACCTCGGGCGATGCAGGCCGGCACGCGCGCACCGTCCCACCGAGCCAGCAGCCCTGCTGTCATGCCGACGATGATCGCCGCCAGCGCCGCCGCCAGAACAAGCAGCAGCCTGACGCTGAATGACAGCCCCATCTGAACAACCTCCGTTGCAAACAGCCGTGTTGGACAACCTCAGCGTCGGGGAGGGGGCCGTGTCGGGGCTAGAGTTCGGGACTACCTCGATACTTCTCAAGACTATGCAGAACCAGAGGGGGGCGGCATGGGAAGGCGACCAAGCCCACTTGATCCAGACGAGCCACTGCAAGCCTTCGCTATAGAGCTGAGGGCTTTACGGGACGCGGCAGGCTCGGATGGGACTGCTAAGGCCACTTGCGCCAGCGTGGGCATTAGCCGCAGCACATACTTTGCGTGGCTCGGGGGGAAGCAGCTGCCCGGCAGGGACCTCCTGGAGTTGACGATCGAAAGCTGGGGCGGTGATGTCGCATATTGGCTAGAACGCCGTCGACAGGCTGAACAGGCTTTGGAGTGCCTTATGGTGCCCTCTGCCTCGCCGCTAGAAGAAGTGGAAGTCGGGGTGCTGTGTGATGACGAAACTGTCCTCAGTCATAGACTGAAGAACGGGCCTGATTACACGAAATTCTCTGAGCTTGAGGGTATTGATGAACTGCCGATTCACGAGATGCAGGCAAATCGAGAATTCCTTGCGCAGATCCATTATCTAGTATCAGACATGCCATCAGTGCCGCCCCCTTTCTTGCTCTGGCACTACACTAACTGCTCGCCCCAGCAGGTTTCGGATGTCCTTGATGGCAGTTACTATGGCTCGCCGGAAGGGAAGTTGCAGGCGCGAGAGCAGGTCGTCAAGGCTCTTGAAATGTTCTACCCTGACCGGGAAATTGGTGACGCATGGCCAATTGGGTTGCGCGTTCAACTCTGTCTCAAATGGGCAGAGATTGCTAAAGATCTCGAAAAGGCGTGGATCCGTCACTCGATCTCGATGATTCCCCGCCCTCGGTAGAATAGATAAGGCGTGACTATCGATCGCCATGTGTGCGCACCATCGGAGTTCGGGCCTAGAGTGTCGACCTAGTGACCCAAAGGCCCCATTCGCGTGGATACGAGGGGCCTTTGGGTGGGTAGGGGGTCAGGCGCCATCCCGCTCACTGGGTGCGATGGCATGGTTCGGTCCAGTCAAGAAGCGGGAGATGTGTCTTTAGCACCGATCGGCCACACCTTGATTGAGTCCAGCTCCGGGGGCTTCTTCCGCCCCCTGCCGACACTGAAGACCTCGCATTCCGCGATCACGCTTGCCACGATGGCCCGGCGCCGTTCGAGGTTCTGCATGTCCTCATCCCTCCAGACGGCCAGGGCGTCTGTCTCGGTGCGGGACTGCTTGACGACCGATGCTGCCTCGCGGGCCCGGAGCGCCTGCAGGTCGGTACGGAGATGCGTCAACGAGTCGAAGTAGTCTTCGTCGTCCAATCCGCCTTCCTTCCACCGGCTGCGGAGTCCCCGGATTCGCTCTTCCAAGACCTGTATCTCCTCGGCCAGGCCATCGTCAGAGCTGGCTTGGGGCTGCGGCCTGCGCTTCATCAGCGCGGCCTCAACCACTTCGTTCAGCCGGGCCTCGATCCAGTCGTAGCGGCGGTTGACCTTGCCGCATCCCCGCTCACCATTTGCGCCAACCTGGGCGGAGTGGCAGAAAGTTCGGCGGAAGGTGCGCCCCTGGATCGTTGCCCACTGGATGCGCATGGTTGATCCGCAGTGGCCACACTTCAGGACGCCCGAGTAAACGTGCTTGCGCTTTCCTGACCCCTTCTTCGCCGGCGTGGCGCGACTGTCGAGCACGGCTTGCACGTTCTCCCACTCCTCGCGGGTGAGCGGGTGGGGGTAGACGCTGTCGCCGAGGTCCTGGCCCTTATATGTGACGATGCCGCCGATGCGCTCGGACCGGTAGACCCTCTTGACCTTCTGGATGTCCCAGACCGTTTTGGCCTCAGGGGTTCGCGCGCCCTTCTCGTTCCAGGCTCGGGCCACATCTCCCGGCGTCCGCTGGTCCATGAGCATCTTGTAGCCGAGCTGGATGAGCTCCACCTCTTCAGGCTCCAGCTCCTGAAAGTTGGAGCCCTCCTTGAAGCCGAAGAGCCGGCTTCCGCCCGCGTGCGGCTTGCCCTTCTCGCGGCGCTGGAGCAGTGAGAGGTTGATGCGCTCTGACATGCGCTCGGTCTCCTGCTGTGCCACGGCGCCCTTGATCGTGAGGATCATGCGTCCGTTGGCCGTGGCGGTGTCCTCGCCTTCCGTTGTCGCGAATGCGAAGCCGTGTTCCTTCTGCTCCTCCAGGAAGTGAGTCAGCTCGGCAATGCGGCGCGTGAGGCGGTCGATCGAGTAGACGACGATGCCGTCAATCACGCCCTCCCGGGCGTCCCGAAGCATCTCGGTGTAGATCTTGCGCTTACGCTGGCTCGTGGTGGATGCCGACGTGTCGTTCTCCGGGTAGACCTTGAGCACCGTCCACCCGAGCCGTTCGCACAGGTCGCGGCACGCCTTCTCCTGGCGCTGGATGCCGAGTTCCTGCCCCTTGCGGTCCTTGCTGATGCGGACGTAGATCCCCACGCGTTTCGGCCTGGCCATGATGACTGGCTCCCCTCCGTCAGCCGCCCGCACTGATTAACGTACATAGTCAGTGGGCGGTTACCAACGTCGCCGGCCAGTCGGTCATCCCGATCCTGGTCTCCGCCAAGGAGAAGATCCTGGACCGCGAGGCGTACAACAGCGCGAAGAGCATCAGCCTGGGCGCGGCTGCTGCTGCTGACGCGGAGGAGAAGCTCCCCGTGCCGGCTGCCGCATAGCCCGAGCCTGTTGCCGTCCGCCTGCGCCCCGGCCTCCTGGAGGTCGGGGCGCAGGCGTGTGCGGCATGGCGATGCGCGGCCTCGAACCCGGGCCGCGGTGGCGGCGCCCGGCCGGCAGGCCACGCCGCAACCGGGTGCGTCAGGCCCGCGGGGTGACCGCGTGGCCGAAGTGGCGGGCGAAGAACCGCACCGCGCTGTCGGCCTCGAACCTGGGCAGCTCCTTGTGCCTGCCCGAGTTCACGTGCAACGACTTCTCCTTCGAGGCGAAGGCGTCGAACAGGGCGAGACCCTCCTCGCGCGAGATGTGCTCGTCGTCCCACTGCAGGTCGAACTCGATCGGGATGGTGATCTGCTTCGCCTTCTCGGCCAGGACGTCGGGCCAGTGCTGACCGAAGACCGCGGCCGTGATCCTCGGTTCGACCGCCACGAACGGTATGCCGATCGCGGTGCCCATGTTGATGCCCCAGAAGCCGACCGGCCCGTCGGTGCCGATCTCCGGGAGTTCCTGGAGGGCGTCGAGGGTCGCCCGGTACTCGGGGACGGCGAGCTCGGCCAGGTGATCGTTGTAGCGGACGACGATCGGTCCTTCCGGCTCGCCCGCCGCCCGCGCCCGGAACAGCTCGGCGATTTCTGCCTCGTCGTGCGCGGTGCGCGGCCGGTCACCGTGACCGGGCGCGTCGATGACGGCGACGTGGAAGCCGCAGCCGGTCACGAGAAGGCGGGCGCGGCCGGACATCGCCGGGTGCTTCTTGTGATTGCCGCCGCCGTGGGCCATCAGGATCAGGGGCGCGCGATCGGCGCCGGAGGCCGGCGACCAGAGAACACCGGGGACATCGCCCACGGTGAAGTCGCGTTCGCGTATGCCGTTCGACGACGACTCGGTGGTGAACCGCAGAGAGTACATAGGTGTTGCCCTTCGGGAGTGCCTTGTGGTCGAGGCGCTCCCGGCGACACCTAGGTCAATCGCCGGCCGTGACGGGAAGGGGGAGCACCCACGTCGATGCAGCATTCATGGGTCTCACCTCCTCGGGCGGTGTCACGGACGGCTGGAACCTAGCAGCCCGATGATCATCGCTTCAACCTTTTTCCCCGCCCATGCCCGCAAGGACCCAGCTGTCCGGGTGGGTGTGCAGAACGGTTCATCCGGCTCTCTTCGCGGTGCCGGCCGGTCGGGGTTCGCCGGCTTCCGGCACGCGCAGCGAGAACCAGCCGGCCCGGTACCCGAACAGCCACACCACGCCCAGATACAGCCCCGGGCCGACTTCGCGGATCTCGTCGCGAATACCGCGAGCCGCCAGGGAGATCTTCGAGTAGTCGACGACGATGCACTCCCGGTCGTCCAGCAGGCTCGGCCCCCGGTAGACCTGGGCGACGACGGCGAGGATGTCGAACGTGGTCAGCCGGTTGCTCACATAGCCCGGCTCGAAGACCTTGCCCCGCCACACGGCCAGGCGCACCAACCGGGCGAGCGGCCGGGCGACCGCGCTGCCTCCCCACCGGACGATGCCCGTGCCCTCCAGCGGCCCCGTGGGGATGTCACCGGGCGGGCTCTCGCGGAAGAGCTCCCTCAACCGGGCATCACCGGCCGTGAGCAGGTCCGCCTCGCTGACCCCCACGTGCATCCTCCTGACGGACGGGTTATCAGCCCTCACTCTGGTCGCCCCGTGGGAAACCCACCATCGCTGCCGGGCCGAACGGGGGAGTCCGGGCCGCCGGATCAGGGAGCCGGAAGACGCCTAGCTGCGCTGGCGGACCCGGCGGGCGGTGGGGCCCGGGCCGGGGGCGGGGGTGCCGAGGGGGCCGGTGGCCAGGTGGGTCAGCAGGCGGAGGAACGTCTCCCGGTCCTCGTCCGGCAGTGCCGCGAGGGCCCGTTCGTGCACCGCGTCCACGATCCGCTGGCTGCGCTCGGCGGTGCGTGCGCCCTCCTCCGTGACGGCGATGATCCGGGCCCGCCGGTCGGTGCTGGAGGGGCGGCGCTCGGCGAGTCCGGCCTTCTCCAGGGCGTCGACGGTGACCACCATCGTGGTCTTGTCCATGTCGCCGATCTCGGCGAGCTGGATCTGGGTGCGTTCCTCCTCCAGCGCGTGCACCAGGACGCAGTGCATGCGGGCGGTGAGGCCGATCTCGGCGAGCGCCGCCGCCATCTGGGTGCGCAGCACATGTCCGGTGTGGTCCAGCAGGTAGGAGAGGTCCGGCTGGGTGCGGGTCGGGGGCGGCGACATGGCGGTCATGGCTCCAGCGTAAGCCACGATCGATCCGAGAAATATAGTCTGCAACGGAACTATCTGTTACGGTCCCTCTGTCTCCGTCGCCGGCCGGCACCCGTCTGCTCACGCCGTCCGGCGCGCCTTTCGTACGTACTGCGACAGGAGGGCCACCGTGCCCACGTCCCGTTCCGTGCCCATCTCCCGTTCCGTGCCGCCGCGTTCACCGCGCCGCGGCCTCGCCCTCGGCGTCATCGCCGCCAGCACGCTGATGATCGTGCTGGACGGCTCCATCGTCACCGTGGCCATGCCGGCCATCCAGCACGACCTCGGGTTCAGCCCCGAGGGCCTGAGCTGGGTCGTCAATGCCTATCTCGTCGCCTTCGGCAGCCTGCTGCTCCTCGCCGGGCGGCTCGGCGACCTCCTCGGGCGCAAGCGGATGTTCGTCGCCGGCACCGCCGTCTTCACCGCCTCCTCGCTTCTGGCGGGCCTCGCCACCGGGCCCGCCGTGCTGCTCGCCGCCCGCTTCCTGCAGGGCGTCGGCAGCGCCATGACGGCGGCCGTGGGTCTCGGCATCCTCGCCGCCCTCTACCCCGAGGGACGCGAACGGGCCCGCGCCCTCGCGGTGTTCAGCTTCACCGGTGCCGCCGGCGCCTCGATCGGCCAGGTGCTCGGCGGCGTGCTGACCGACGCACTGGACTGGCACGGGATCTTCCTGATCAACCTGCCCATCGGGGCCGCCGTCCTCGCCCTGGCCCGCCCCGCACTGCCCGCCGGCCGGGGGCTCGGCCTGCGGGCCGGGGCCGACGCCTGGGGCGCGCTCCTGATCACCGCAGGTCTCATGGCGGCGCTCTACGGCATCGTCAACACCGCGACGTACGGCTGGACTTCGCCGCAGGCGCTGGTTCCGGCGTCCGTCGGTGCGGCGCTGGTCGTCGCCTTCTTCCTGCGCCAGGCCCGGGCCCGCACCCCGCTGCTGCCGCTGCGCATGCTGCGCTCGCGCGCCGTGGTCACCGCCAACCTCGTCCAACTGCTCATGATCGCCGCCCTGTTCGCCTTCCAGGTGCTGGTCGCGCTCTACCTCCAGGGCGTACTTGGCTACGACGCCGCCCGTACCGGACTGGCGATGCTCCCCGCCGCCCTGGCCATCGGCGCCACCTCACTGGTCGTCTCCGCCCGGCTGATCGCCCGCTACGGGGAGAGCGCCGTCCTGCGGACCGCCCTCGTCCCGCTGATCGGCGCCCTCGCCCTGCTCACCCGGCTGCCCGTGCACGCCGCCTACGTCACCGATCTGCTGCCCGTGATGCTGCTCGTGGCCGGCTTCGGCCTGGCCCTGCCCGCGCTCACCGCACTCGGCATGTCCGGCGTCGACAGCCAGGACGCCGGACTGGCCTCGGGCCTGTTCAACACCACCCAGCAGCTCGGCTCGGCGCTCGGCGTCGCGGCGCTGTCCACCCTGGCGGCCGGCCGCACCGACACCCTCGTCCGGCAGGGCAGCCCCCGCGCCGAAGCCCTCACCGCCGGCTACCACGTGGCCTTCGCCGCCGGCGCCGGACTGCTCGTCCTGGCACTGCTGGCCGCCACGGTGCTGCTACGGCGGCCCCGGGTGCCGGAGGTGTCCGTGGTGCCGGACGTGACCACGGCGGAGGAGCTCATGGGCGCTCAGAAGCCCGGTAGGCAGCCCGCGCCGGACGCGGTTCCGTCCGCCTGACCCGACTCCCGACACCGGACACACCCGAACCCCCACCCACCGAAACGGAGCACCTCATGCCCGGCCCCGCCCCGCGCGTCCTCACCGAGACCGAACTCGACGACATCCTTCAGGAGCAGCAGTTCGGCGTGCTCGCCAGCGTCCGCAAGACCGGCCACCCGCACCTCGCCACCGTCCTGTACCGCTGGGACCCGGCGGAGCGGATCGTGCGGATCTCCAGCACGCAGGACCGCCTCAAGCCCCGCCACCTGCGCGCCGACCCGCACGCCGCCCTGCACGTCAGCCGCGATGTGTGGGCCTACGCGGTCGCCGAGGGCCAGGTCGAGGTCTCGTCCCCGACCACCGTCCCCGGCGACGCGGTCGGCCGCGAACTGCTCGCCATGGCGGTCGCGGGCGGCGCCCCGCTGGACGAGGACGCCTTCCTGGCGGAGGCCGTCACCGAACGGCGCGTCGTCCTCCGCCTCAAGGTGTCCCGCCTCTACGGCACGGCTCTGGACGTCACCGAAAGCCCCGCGTGACCGAAGGCTCCTAGGGGCCAGGCGTCTTCCCGGAACGGATCAGGGCGCGGGAAGCACGCGCCGACCGGATCAGGGCGCAGCGAGCGCCCGCCGGTCAGGCGTCAGCCCGCCGGCACGGCCCCCGTGTGCGCCAGGATCGCCTCCGCCAGCGGCCCCTGTACGGCCGGCGGCAGCGCGTGCCCCATCCCCGGGATCTCGACGACGTGCGCGCCGCCGAGGCACTGCGCGAGGTGCTGCGGATGCGGCGGCGGGAACACCGGCTCGGCGGGCGCCGCGATCACCAGTGTGGGCACCTCGTTCCGCGCCAGCTCCTCCGTACGCAGCATCCCGCTGTCGTCCGCCCGCCCGTGCGCGGTGCCCACCCGGTAGTGCCCGGTGTGCTCGATGACCCGCCGCTCCAGAGCCTCGTAGTGGTCGGCGTCGAACGGCAGTTGACCACCGGCGAGTACCCGCCAGTGTTCGAGCCGCCGTGCCACCTCCGCCTCCGGGCCGTGGTCCTCGACCGGGCGGGCCCACAGCTCCAGGACCTCGGGCCTGATGCCGGGGAGTTCGCCGACCGGGACGACGGAGCCGTCCGGCGCGGTGTAGGGGGTGGTGCTGAGGGCCATGGTGCCGATGAGAGTGGCGCCGATCCATCGGTCGGGGTGGTCGGCGAGCACCATCTGGGCCAGCATGCCGCCCAATGACATGCCGACGAGATGCGCACGCTCGATGCCCAGCCCGTCCAGGACGGCGATCACGTCGTCCGCGAGATCGGCGATCCGGTACGGCCGGTCGTCGAAGCACCAGGTGGAGCGGCCGGTGTCGCGGTGGTCGTAGCGGATCACCCGGTGGTGTGCGGCCAGCGCGTCGACCAGTTCGTCCGGCCAGCCGACGCCGGTCGCCTGGGCCCCCATGACCAGCAGCAGCGGGGGTGCGTCGGCGGGGCCGCGCTGCTCGGTCCACAGGCGGATGCCGGGGGCGACGTCGAGGAACTGCTGCACGGTGATGTCCTCCAGGAAGAGCGGGGTGAAGGGGTAGCCCTTCGGTCCGGCCAGTGGATCGTGACGGAACGAGACGTATCGTCTCGTCACGCGCCGGAAGCTGTCAACTCACCGGCCGCCGGCAACCCGCGTCCGGCCGTCAACTCCCGTGCGGCCACCAGGAAAACGAGGAGGGAAAAGTGCTGTCAGCGCTGCCCATCGGATGGCGGGAAGCCGTCGGAAAGCCGGGCGCGGAAGGTGAAGATCGTAAACTTACTCTGCGGTAAAGGGGCGGGACGGAGGGTTGTTCAGGGTGGGAGCTGTGAAGAGCAAGCGGGTGCCGAGAGCCGTCCGGGAGCAGCAGATGCTCGATGCCGCGGTGCGGACCTTCGCCCGGCGCGGCTACCGAGCGGCGTCGATGGACGAGATCGCCGAAGTGGCCGGGGTCTCGAAACCGCTGGTCTACCTCTATCTGAACTCGAAGGAAGAACTCTTCAGCGCGGTCATCCGGCGTGAGGCGGCGGCGCTGGTGACGGCCGTGACCGACGCCGTGGAACCCCGGGCCGCGGCCGACCGCCAGCTGTGCAGCGGTCTGCGCGGCTTCTTCGCGCACACCGCCGAGCACCCGGACGGCTGGGCCGTGCTCCATCAGCAGGCCCGGACGCACGGCGAGCCGTTCGCGCGCGAGGTCGCCGCCATGCGCGCGGAGATCGTCTCCTTCGTCACGGATCTGATCGGCGTCGCCGCGAAGGAGGCGGGCTGCGCCGGCGAACTGGCCGAACGCGAGGTGGCCGGGCTCGCGCACGCCCTGGTCGGCGCGGCCGAGTCGCTCGCGGAATGGGCCAACGTCCGTACCGACGAAGGACCTTCGGGGGAATGCGTGCATCCGACGGCGAAGGACGCCGCAGCCACGATGATGAACTTCGCCTGGGCCGGCCTGGGCCGGATGATGGCGGGGGAGCGCTGGGCGCCGCACGGCTCGGCCGACCCGGCCGATGCCTAGGGACGAGCGCTCCCCGGCCCTGCCCCTTCTGCTCCCGCGGCTGTTGGTCCCGCCCCGCGGCGGCCAAAGATCCCGCTGTACGAGCATTGGCCGGCCCGGACTCCTCGCGTAAATTTACTTCGCAGTAAGGTTACTGCCGGGTCAGGGGACGGAATACGGGGCCCAACTCCGCGATGACACACGGCAGTTGGACCGCGCGGGCGTGAGACCAGGCGGCCGGCGCGGTTCCGACCACGCTGCCGCACTCCACAGGAGAACAGCACTCCGCAGGAGAACAGCACTCCACCGGAGAACCGAGGAGCCGCTCGTGTCCCACCAGGTAAGTGCCCCTGTCCACGCCCCCGCCCCCACCCTCGTCGAACCCCACAAGGCGACCCTGCCCGACGGCACCGTCCGCGAGGTCTTCGTCCCCCCGCTCGTCCCGCCCGTGACCCACGGATCCCTCGGCGATCTCCCCTTCGTCAACGCCGCCGAGGCCCCCGCCGACGTCGTCCTGGCCCGCAAACAGCCCAGCGGCACCTGGCGCGACATCACCGCCGCCGAATTCGCCGCCGAGGTCCGCGCCGTCGCCAAGGGCCTGCTCGCCCACGGCCTGAATCCCGGCGACCGGCTCGCCATCATGGCCCGCACCACCTACGAGTGGACCCTCCTCGACTTCGCCGCCTGGGCCGCCGGCCTGGTCACCGTCCCCCTTTACCCGACCTCCTCCGCCCACCAGGCGGAATGGATCCTGAACGACTCCGGGGCCCGCGCCTGCGTCGTCGAGGACGTCGACGAAACCCGCCTGATCAGCGGCATCCGCGGCCGGCTGCCCGCCCTCGACCACCTCTGGCAGTTCAACACCGGCGCCGTCGCCCAACTCGTCGCCGCCGGCCGCGACCTCCCCGACGAAGCCGTCGACGCCCGCCGCGCTGCCACCGGCCCGCACGCCCTCGCCACCCTCATCTACACCTCCGGCACCACCGGCCGCCCCAAGGGCTGCGCCCTCACCCACGGCAACTTCTTCGCCGAGGTCGACAACGCCGTCGAACTCCTCCACCCGGTCTTCAGATCCGTCAGCCAGGAGCCCGCCGCCACCCTCCTCTTCCTCCCCCTCTCCCACGTCTTCGGCCGGATGGTCGCGGTCGGCTGCCTCCGCGCCCGGGTCCGCCTCGGCCACGCCCCCAGCATCCAGACCGACGACCTCCTCACCGACCTCGCCGGCTTCCGCCCGACCTTCCTCCTCGCCATCCCCTACGTCCTGGAAAAGGTCTTCAACACCGGCCGCGCCACCGCCGAGAAGATGGGCCGCGCCGCCTCCTTCGACCGCGCCGCCCGCATCGCCCGCGCCTACGGCGAAGCCGTCGAAGCCGAGGAACGCTCGGCTTCCGAAGGCCGGTCAAAGAGCCGAGGCGGAGCGAAGCGGAGCGGGAAGGGCCCCGGCCCCGGCGTCGCCCTCAAGGCCGCCCGCAAGCTCTACGACCCCCTCGTCTACCGCCGCATCCGCGCCGCCCTCGGCGGCCGGGTCCGCCACGTGATCTGCGGCGGCTCCCCCCTCGGCCACCGCCTCGCCGCCTTCTACTCCGGCGCCGGCATCGAGATCTTCGAGGGCTACGGCCTCACCGAGACCACCGCCGCCGCCACCGTCACCCCGCCCCTGCGCCCCCGCATCGGCACCGTCGGCTGGCCGCTCCCCGGCACCGCCGTCCGGATCGCCGACGACGGCGAGATCCTCCTCCACGGCGGCCACGTCTTCGCCGGCTACTGGGACGCCGCCCTCGGCGCCGCCCGCCCCGCCACCGACGCCGACGGCTGGCTGCCCACCGGCGACCTGGGCGCCCTCGACGCGGACGGCTACCTCACTATCACCGGCCGCAAGAAGGAGATCATCGTGACCACGGGCGGCAAGAACGTCGCCCCCGCCCCCCTGGAGGACCGCCTCCGGTCCCACCCCCTCGTAGGCCAGTGCATGGTCATCGGCGACAACCGCCCCTACATCACCGCCCTGCTCACCCTCGAACCGGACGGCCTCGCCCACTGGCGCCAGAGGCACAAGAAGACGGACGTCCCGCTGGAGGACCTCGTTCGGGACCCGCTGCTCCTCGCCGACCTCCAGCGCGCCGTCGACGACGCCAACGCGCTCGTCTCCCGCGCCGAGTCCATCCGCCGCTTCGCGGTCCTCCCGGTGGAATTCAGCGACCGAACCGGACATCTCACCCCCTCCCTGAAGCTGCGGCGGGCCGCCGTGGCGCGAGATTTCGCCAAAGACATAGAAGCCCTTTACGAAAGGACGTGACCCCCCTCTGGAGCCAGGGCCGTCCGCGCGTCAAACTGGAACCCCGTGTCACCTCTGTGGGGGAGGTGGCACGGGGCCTTAGTGCTGCCCGGAATCGTCGGGCTGCCCGGATCCGTCGGGCCCGGCTAGGTGGTGGCGCTCCCGCCGGCCTCGCCGCCGACCTCGCACCACACGGTCTTCCGGCCCACCCCCTGCCGTACGCCCCACCGCACCGCGACCGCGTCCAGCAGCGCCATCCCGCGCCCGGCCTCCGCGTCCTCCGCCGCCCGGACCAGCACCGGCAGCGTCCACGGATCGGGATCGGTCACCTCCACCCGGGTACGGCCCCCGGCCGCGCCCCTGATGTGCACCGTCACCGGCGTGCCCTCCCCCAGGTGCCGGATCACGTTCCCCACTATCTCGCTCACGCACAGCTGCACGTCCGCACACGGCCCGCCCAGATGCGCCCGCACCGCCCGGCGCAGCCCCGGCACCTCCTTCGGTACGGCGAGCAGCTCCCGCGTGAACGGCCCGCCCGGTGGTTCGCCCGGCGCTCTCACCGCCCGGCCGCCTTCCGCAGCGCCTCGGCCAGCCGGCGGGCGGTCTCGGTGTTGCAGTTGCCGAGCGCCACGAGCGGCAGCGCGTAACTGCCCGCGAACCCCGGCAGATCGACGCCGAGCGACGGCAACGTGATGTCGTTGTCCCGCAGCGCGCTCCGCAGCAGCTCGGTGCAGTCGTGGACCTCGTCGTGGAGGTGGCTGGGCATGGGCGTACGCCTTCCTGTGCCGGTCTGTACGTATGGTGACGAACTCCTCACAGCCTGACGTCACCCGGCGTAACGTGGAAGGGGTTCGGACCCCACTGCGCGAACCGTGGAACGGTGAACCATGCCCGCACGCAAAGACGTTGACGGCTCGGCGAGCGTCCCCGCCTTCTACGGCGCCGAACTGCGCTGGAAGCGCGAGGCGGCGGGCCGCACGCTCCAGGAAACGGTCGACGGCAGCTTCTACGGGGCGAGCTACCTCAGCGAGATCGAACGCGGTACGCGGCGGATGCCGCTGGATCTGGCCCGGCACGTCGATCGCGTACTGGACACGGACGGGTTCTTCGAGCGGCGCTGCGAAGACGCGCGGAAGGCGCGGCGGAGAGGGCACGCGGAGTACTTCGAGAAGGTCCTGGAGGCCGAGAAGCACGCGGACCTCATCGAGGAATGGTGCCCCAGCCTCATCCCTGGCCTGTTGCAGACCGGCGCGTACGCGCGGGCGGTCATCCGGGCCACGCATCCCGTGGAGCCGATTGAGGAGACGGACGCCAAGGTCAATGCCCGACTGGCGCGAGCCAGGCTCTTCGACGACCCGGTCAGGCCCGAGTACTGGGTGATCCTGCACGAATCGCTGCTCCGACTGCCGATCCTCCCGGCGGACGCGATGGCCGAACAGCTCGACCACATCTCCGGGTTGGCGCGCCGATGCCGCATTACTCCACAGGTGCTGCCGTGGAACTGCGGGGCGCATCCGTTCATGCTGGGTACGGCCATGATCATGGCGTTCTCTGATGCCCCGCCCCTGGTCTACACCGAGTCGCTCCACACCGGTGACACCATCGACGATCCGGCCCTCGTGAAGGAGTACCGCAGGTCGTACGATCGGCTCAGGGCCGCCGCACTGCCGCCTGAGGCGTCCCTCGCCCTTATCGAGGATGCGGCTGAGGATCTCCGAAATGGCCATCAAACAGCCTGACTTGCGCACAGCACACTGGAGGAAGAGCAGCTACAGCAACGGTTCCGGGGGGAACTGCATTGAAGTAGCGGAGGGGTTCGTGGGCGCTGCCCGCTGGCGCAAGAGCAGCTACAGCAACGTATCCGGAGGCGACTGCGTCGAAGTGGCTGAAGGGTTCGTGGGTGCCGCCCAGTGGCGCAAGTCCAGCTACAGCAACGGCAGCGGGGGAGACTGCGTCGAGGTCGCGGAGGGGTTCGTTGGTGCTGCTCAGTGGCGTAAGTCGAGCCACAGCAACGGGGACGGCGGCAACTGCATCGAGGTCGCCGACACCGCAACCGGCGGCCTCGTCCCGGTCAGGGACTCCAAGAACCCCCACGGCCCCGCCCTGCTCATCCAGGCGGACGCCTGGTCCGCGTTCGTCGCGGCGGTCAAATCCGCAACGTTTTCCCCTCGTGGAGCGCGGTGACGCGGCGGCGCGTCAGTTGGGGTACGTCCTTCACCGCCTGGTGGAACGCCCGGTGGTCGGCCTCGCCCGCCAGCCAGTCGTCGAGGGTCTGCCAGGCCGCCGCGTAGCCCGTGGACAGTCGCTGGACCACCTTCGCGTCCAGGCAGGTCACCCCATTGGCCGCGGCTTCCCGCAACACCCGTTGGCCGGCCTGGCAGTTGACGTACGGGCGGTCGAGAGCACCTTTCGCGCGGGCGAGCAGCCGTCGCAATTCCAGGTCGTGCTGGAGCGTGGTCAACCGTGCCTCGACCGTGTGCGAATCGGGGTGACCGTTCTGCGTGGCCGTTTCCTCCCGAACCAGCGGCGGCGGGAAACCCAGCGTGGACGCCGCCACGGGCTGGCAGTTCGCCTGCAGATAGCGGATGAAACTCACCCGGTCCTGCCATCTGCGCCTGCTGCCCGGATCGGCGATTTCCCATACCGACTTCCAGATGCTGCGCTCGGCCCGGAGCCATTCCGTCGCGCGCTGAATATCCACGGCACCCTGCTCGAAGCGCCGGTTCCAGACCTCCTGCATGAGCTTGGCGATCTCTTCGAGAAGCCGGTAGTCGTATGCCCGCAATTGCACTTCGGTACGGCTGCTGGGCGCGCTCTGCTCGAACGTCTCCGCACTCGGGTACATCGTCCGTACGAAGTTGGTGAAGAGCGCATTCCCCGGGCTCTTCGGGTCCCGCAGCAGCGCCAGGTCCGGGTCCTCCTCGACCAGCCAGGACCGCTCGACGGTGGCGGCCTTGCCCCGGGTGGCCTGTACCGCATGGTCGAGGCGGGCGATGGCCCGCGCGACAAGTTCCCCCTGGTCGGCCGCGGCCCAGTGGGTCGCGTTCAGGGCCACGGCATACACGCAGGCGGCGTTGTAGTGCGTGTGCCAGTCGCGACGCACCCAGAGAAGCGCCGAGGCGCCGAGCCGCCAACGGAGGGACCAGATCTTCAGCTGCGCCCAGTCGAGCCGGCTGACCGGGAGACGCCAGGTGTAGGGCCACCGCCACTTGTACGGCGGCGTGGTCCGAGGGCCCTGCCCGATGGAGGCGTCGTACGCGTGGGTCGCCCAGGTCAGTTGCAGGGGAGCCCACACCCTGCGATTGATGTGGAAGGCGCCGCGCGTGACGGGCGAGGGCGTCCCGCGCACGCTCTGGTAGTAGGAGGCCGGCCAGAAGAACCGGAGCCAACTCCACAGCCGGGCGGGCCAGTACAGCCAGATGCGGGCCCAGGCGTCATCCGCGGCGAGGCGCGCCGTCTCCTGCAGCGCGATGCGCTGCATCACGACCCGGATTTCCGTCGGATTCGTTCTCCGCAATGTCTTTTCCAGCGAATCTTGGGCCGCCTCTTTGCGCTCCTTCCGCCGTTTCCGGCGCAGCGGAATGCGCGGAGCCACCCCGAGGGCCGCCGGCCAGTAGCGGTCCACGAACAGCGGAATCAGGTTCTCGCAGGTCTGCCAGCCGTGGGCGCCCGCTCCCGCGACCCATTGCCGGGCGGTCGTCTCGGCCGTTCCCAGGATGATCGAATTGCGGTACCGGAGTCCGATCAGTTCCCGGTACAGGCGCGGGTGCAGGAAATAGCGCAGCCGCCGCGGATGCGGATTCCAGTGGCTCAGCCACAGCCGTTTGCGGTATCCGCGTACGCTCTGCCCGTCGAGGGTGAGCGCCCGCTGGCAGGTGTCCAGCGCATCGATGTGCAGCCCCATCTTCTCCTGCGTCTCGGCCAGTTCGGCCCGCAGGTAGGGATTGACCGGATCCAGTCGTACGGCGGTGAAGTACTGCTCCAGCGCCTCGTGGTGGCGGCCCGCGCGGCTCAGCGCGTTCGCCTCCTGGTACGCCTCGTACAGCTCGGCTTTGATCTCCTGACCCCACCAGCGGCGCCAGGGCGGCAGCCGGCCCGCGCGGGTGACCGGCAGCAGCGTGCTGATGGTCCAGCTGCCGGCCTTGCGGATGACGTCGTCCCAGTCGCTGCCCCAGACGTCCTTCGCCCGTGAGCCGCCGAAGAGGAACGCGGTGACCGTCACCGTCATGCCGTACGGGTCCGGCCGGCCTTCGTGGTACTGGAGGACGCCGCTGACGCGGTAGGCCAGCTTGGGGCGCAGCCGGCCGAGCAGCTTCGGCAGCGCGGTGCCCAGCTTCTCCGGGTCGATCTCGACGTCGCCGAGCAGCTCCAGGAAGGACTCGGCGGGGGCCTGCGCGGGGAGCGTGGCCGGCGGGTACATGCTGCTGTCGGAGAGACGGCGGCGCAGTCTGGCGGTGAGGTCCACATCGCTCGGCTTCGGCGTGCCCTCCGGAGTGGCGTCCTCCAGTTGCTGGACGTCCACCGCACCGGGCTTGTACGCCAGCCATGCGCGCGTCGCCCGCCACAGGAAATACAGCAGCACCAGCAGGATCAGCAGGAACGCCAGTCGCGAGCCGATCGAGGCGCCACCGGGCTTCGTCGGCTTGAAGACCGCGCCGACGCCACCGAAGACCTGGCCCAGGAAGCCGATGAGGCCGCCGCCGTCCCACGCCGTCCGGTGCTCTCCCGCCTGCCACAGGGCGGCCGTCAGCCCCGCGAAGCCGAGGCCGCTCCACCACCACCAGCCCACATACCGGGGCGCCGGAAGCGGCGCCGAGAG
Source organism: Streptomyces sp. NPDC107765 (assembly GCF_055657085.1). Taxonomy (NCBI): domain Bacteria; kingdom Bacillati; phylum Actinomycetota; class Actinomycetes; order Kitasatosporales; family Streptomycetaceae; genus Streptomyces; species Streptomyces sp. NPDC107765. The sequence continues at coordinate 85,867 of NZ_JBVKBL010000005.1, forward strand.
GCTGCGTTCGGAATCTGCTCGGCTGTTGAACATGGCGGCGGCCAACGGCTCGTGAGGGTGCGAAGAGCCTGCGCGACGTGGACGTCTGCGCGCGTGGCGGGCGTCCGTGGCAGGGCATCCGTGTCAGGTGTCCGTGTCAGGCTCAGGTCATGCCTTACGGCCCACGCTACCCGCGGAGCGGGTGGTAGACAGGGCAACCAAATGGGTCCCGGGCGGGACGCCCGAGCGGGGCCTGCCGGCCGGCCGACGGCCGGTCACTGCGGCGGCAGTGCCACCGCCGTCTGCATCTCGCAGGAGTTGCACCAGAACGCCCAGCCGTTCGCGTCCACGGCCCGCGAACCGCACGCCAGACACGGATCCCCCACGAAACTCGCGGTGACCCAGCCCCCGGCCGTCGCCGCCCGCCGGCCGGCCGCGGCGCACTCGTCGGCGTAACACGGGATGCACACCCCGCCCTGACGCCCGGGCAGCTTCATCGACCGTATGCCGCAGTGGCAGCACGGCAGCCTGCCGACGTACTGCGCGTCCAGTCCGACCGGCTTCCCGTTCCTGCCGAAGGCCGCTGATGATCCTGCTGGCATGACGTCGCCTTCGTCTCCTCTATGCAAGGACGGTGCCGGTGCCGCCGCATCCGGAGCACTGCGTGGTGACCTTGTCGCCGGCCGGTGTTTCCCAGTCCACGGTTCCTCTGCCGCAGCAGTCGGGGCAGGGCTTCTGCGGGGGCAACTGCTCGCTCATTCTGCCCACGGTAGGGCGCGTCATGTTGTCATGTGACCACTTTCCGTGATCACTTTGGCGTGCATTTATCGCACATTTGTTTGTCGCGCCCGGCTGCCCTCGGATGGCACGCCAGGGGCCGCGCCGCCTGGTGCGCCAGGGCCACCAGGCGTAATGCCCGCGCCGGGAAAAGTTCATCAACATGCCATGAGGCGACTGTGGTAAAGGCGCCACAGGCGACCGCATTCGGACGCGCGGTCGGCCGTATTCAGGGGCGCGGCGGCATTGGGGCGTGCGTGGGCATTGAGGCGTGCGGCGACATTCGGGCGCGCGCCGACATTCAAGGGCGCGGCGAGACTCAAGGGCGCGGCGGCATTCCGAGGTGACATGTATGCGCCATGAACCCCGGCGCGCAATGTAAGGAAAAAGCGTGGTGCATAAGGCAGGAGCCCCGCTTCGCCACCGGAGTGGCGGAGCAGGGCTCCTTGGGTACTACGTTGAAGCGACCTGGAAGAATTCCGGGCCGGGCAACTTAGACCGGCGTAACGTTCTCCGCCTGCGGACCCTTCGGGCCCTGCGTGACGTCGAAGTTCACCTGCTGGTTCTCCTCCAGGGAGCGGAAACCAGAGGCGTTGATCGCCGAGTAGTGGACGAAGACATCCGGGCCGCCGCCGTCCTGGGCGATGAAGCCGAAGCCCTTTTCAGCGTTGAACCACTTGACGGTTCCGGTAGCCATAAGCCCTCCTTGGGCCAAAGGGTTGCCCTGCTCCAGAACCTGCAAAGAAGTCTGAAACTACAAGAGCCCGCGGGTCACATGCTCCGCAGGCTCTGTACTGCAAGGGAAACCAAACTGCAACTTGCGCTGAGCGTAGCATGGTGGACTCGTGAGGCGGAAGAGCCAAAGATCACGTTTAACCGTCAGCACTAACGTCCATACGCCGCCCCCGACGCCCCGGTCCACAACCACCGGGTCTAGCCTCCGCATGTGGACAATTCAACCTTCGAAGACGCACCCGCAGGAGCCGACGCCGACCACCGTCGCAGCCGGCCGCGGGTGGGCCACATCCAGTTCCTGAACTGCCTGCCCCTCTACTGGGGCCTCGCCCGCACCGGCACCCTCCTCGATCTGGACCTCAGCAAGGACACGCCGGAGAAGCTCAGCGAGCAGCTGATCCGCGGCGACCTCGACATCGCCCCCGTCACCCTCGTCGAATTCCTCCGCGCCGCCGACGACCTCGTCGCCTTCCCCGACCTCGCGGTCGGCTGCGACGGCCCGGTGATGTCCTGCGTGATCGTCACGCAGAAGCCCCTGGAGCAGCTGGACGGCGCCCGCATCGCCCTCGGCTCCACCTCGCGGACGTCCGTACGCCTCGCGCAGCTGCTGCTCGCCGAGAAGATCGGCGTACGGCCCGACTACTACACCTGCCCGCCGGACCTCGGCCTGATGATGCAGGAGGCCGACGCCGCCGTACTGATCGGCGACGCCGCACTGCGCGCCAACCTGCACGACGGCCCGCGGCTCGGCCTGGAGGTCCACGACCTCGGCCAGATGTGGAAGGACTGGACGGGCCTGCCGTTCGTCTTCGCCGTATGGGCGACGCGGCGCGCCTACCTGGAGCGCGAACCGCTCGTCGTGCAGAAGGTGCACGAGGCGTTCCTCGCCTCCCGCGACCTGTCCCTGGAGGAGGTCGGCAAGGTCGCCGAACAGGCCGCCCGCTGGGAGACCTTCGACGAGCCCGTACTGGAGCGCTACTTCACCACCCTGGACTTCCGCTTCGGCCCCGACCAGCTGCGCGGCGTCAAGGAATTCGCCCGCCGGGTCGGCCCGACGACCGGATTCCCGGCGGACGTGAAGGTGGACCTGCTGGGAGCGGCGGGCAACCGCTGATCCGAGGCTTCCGCCTCGGTGCCCGCTGCGCCGGGGCTCCCGCCTTGGTGCCCGCTGGTCCGCGGCCCGCGTTCCGGTGTCCGCTGGTCCGCGGCTGCCGTCTCGGTGCTCGCTGATCTGCGGCTCCCGTCCCGGTGCCCGCTGAGCTGCGGCTCCGCCTCGGTGCCCGCTGATCCGAGGCTCGCGCTCCGGTGCCGGCGCCCCGGTGCCCGCGCCCCGGTGCCTGCGCTCCCCGTGCTCCGTGCCCCACCGACCGGCCGTCCCGGGTCCTAAGCTGGGGCCGCCGTATCGAGGGGGAGGCGGGGCCATGGAGCCGCTGTCAGGGGACGATCCGCGGGTACTGGGCGGGTACCGGCTGCTCGGCCGGCTCGGCGCGGGCGGCATGGGGCGGGTCTATCTGGGCCGCAGCGCCGGCGGGCGCACGGTCGCCGTGAAGGTCGTGCACGCCCACTTCGCCGTCGACGACCAGTTCCGGGCCCGCTTCCGGCGGGAGATCGAGTCGGCGCGGCGGGTCGGCGGCGCCTGGACCGCGCCCGTACTGGACGCCGACCCCGACGCCGCCGTCCCCTGGGTCGCCACCGGCTACGTCGCCGGCCCGTCGCTCACCCAGGCCGTCACCGAGTACGGGCCGCTGGCCGAACGCTCCGTACGGGTGCTGGGCGCCGGACTGGCCGAGGCCCTGGCCGCCGTCCACGCGCTCGGCCTCGTCCACCGGGACGTCAAACCGTCCAACGTGCTGCTGACGCTGGACGGCCCGGTACTGATCGACTTCGGCATCGCGCGGGCCACGGAGGGCACCGCATCCCTCACCACCACCGGGGTCTCGGTGGGATCACCCGGCTACATGGCGCCGGAACAGATCCTCGGGAAGGACGCAGCGGGCGCCGCCGACGTCTTCTCGCTGGGCGCGGTCCTCGCGTACGCGGCAACCGGCGCCAGCCCCTTCCCCGGCGACTCCTCGGCCGCCCTGCTCTACAAGGTCGTCCACGAGGAGCCCGACCTCGGCCGCCAACTGGACGGGGAGCTGAGGGAGTTGGTCACCCGCTGCCTCTCCAAGAACCCGGCGGGCCGCCCCGCCCCGGCCGACCTCGCGGCCCGCCTCACGGGCGAGGGCAGCGGCGGCACGGCCGACCTCGTACGAGCCGGCTGGCTGCCCGGCCCCCTGGTCGAACAGGTCAGCCGCCGGGCCGTGGAACTGCTGAACCTCGACCTGAACTCTGACGCGGGGCCCGATGGCCCCGATGGGGCCAGGACGGTCGGGGCGGGGGCGGCCGTGTCCGGGGAGGCCGCATCGGGGCAGGCCGGAGCTGGGGAAGCCGGGTCCGGGCTGGTGCCGTTCGACCTGCCGGCGCAGGGGCCGGGCGCCGGCCACCCCGGCGGGACCCACCTCCCGACCGCCCCCGACCTCGCCGGCCTACCGACCGACACGGGCCACGGTACGAGCGGCGGAACGGGCGGCGGCATGGGCCGTGGAACGGGCGGCGGAACGGGCGGTGGCGCGGGCCACAGCGGGGGCGGTGGAACGGGCAGTGGCGCGGGCGGTGGCGTGGGTGGTCTCGTCCCGGGGCAGCCCGTGGCACAGCCCGTTCCGAAGGAGCGGAGGGTCTCGCTGACCGGGGCGGTCGGCGGGGCGATCGGCGGCAAGGGCCCGGACCGTCCGCGCCGCGTGAGCTGCACGCTCGTCCTCTCGGTGGCCGGTGCGGTGGCCGCCGCGACGACCGCGGCCTTCGTCTTCACCCTGCTGCCCAGGACGGGCGGTGACGCCGCCGGCAACCAGGCCGGTGCCAAGCCGCCGGCGACCGGCCACACCCCGTCCGGCCGCCCCACCGACCCCGGTGGCTACGAAGGCCCGCTCGCCGTCACCAAGCCGTTCCTCGGCACCTGGACGGGCAGCATCACCACGTCGCACGGCATCCCCAACGGCACCATGACCAGCACCATCACCGCCGGCGGCAAAGGCGACTACGTCATCCACACCACCTACGACGCGGTCCTGGTGCGCTGCGAGGCCAAGGCGAAGCTGGAATCCGCGACCGACCAGCGCCTGACCCTCCTGGAGCGCCCCGACGGCAAACAGGGGCCCGGCTGCACCGGCAACAAATCCCGGGTGACGTACACGCTCACCAAGGACGGCACCACGATCGCGTTCACCTCGGACGACCCGGGGGGCGGCACACCGAAGGCGACACTGACGAAGAAGTGAGCGGGGGGTGCGGCCACCACTGACCACCGACCACTGACCACTGACGAAGAGAAGAAGCGAGGGGCGAGGCCACCGGGCCGCCGCGTGGTCAGGCCCGCGGCCAGGCCGGCGGCCAGCTCGGTGGCCTGAGTGGCCGGCTCGGTGGCCTGAGAGGCCAGCTCGTTGACCAGGCCAGTCGTCAGGGGGCAGCCAGGGACAGCCAAGGGGCTGCCAAGGGCCTGTCGGTGGGCTGACGTACGCTGGGTCCGTCGTGATGCCCGCCTGCGAAAGGGAAGCCCCGGTGACCGAGAACGCCGACCTCCAGTCCGTACTCGACCGCGCCGCGCAGGGCGGTCGCATCACGCCGGAGGAAGCGCTCGACCTGTACCGCTCCGCGCCGCTGCACGCGCTGGGCCGGGCCGCCGACGCCGTGCGCCGCCGCCGCTACGCCGGCACCGAGCACATCGCGACGTACATCATCGAACGCAACATCAACTACACCAACGTGTGCGTGACGGCCTGCAAGTTCTGCGCCTTCTATGCCGCGCCCAAGGACACCGCCAAGGGGTGGACGCGGGACCTGGACGACATCCTGCGGCGCTGCGCGGAGACCGTGGAGCTGGGCGGCACCCAGATCATGTTCCAGGGCGGCCACCACCCCGACTACGGCGTCGAGTACTACGAGAAGCACTTCTCGGCCATCAAGAAGGAATTCCCGCAGCTGGTCATCCACTCCCTCGGCGCCTCCGAGGTCGAGCACATGGCCCGTATTTCCGGGGTGTCGATCGAGGAGGCGATCCAGCGGATCCACGCCGCCGGCCTCGACTCCTTCGCCGGCGCCGGTGCCGAACTGCTCCCCGCCCGCCCCCGTAAGGCCATCGCGCCCCTGAAGGAATCCGGCGAGCGCTGGCTGGAAATCATGGAGGCGGCCCACAACCTGGGCGTCGAATCGACCTCCACGATGCTCATGGGCACCGGCGAGACCAACGCCGAGCGGATCGAGCACCTCCGGATGATCCGCGACGTCCAGGACCGTACGGGCGGCTTCCGCGCCTTCATCCCGTACACCTACCAGCCCGAGAACAACCACCTGAAGGGCCAGACGCAGGCCACGATCTTCGAGTACCTGCGGATGATCGCGCTCGCCCGGATCTTCTTCGACAACGTCGCCCACATCCAGGGCTCCTGGCTGACCACCGGCAAGGAGATCGGCCAGCTGTCGCTCCACTACGGCGCGGACGACCTGGGCTCCATCATGCTGGAGGAGAACGTCGTCTCCTCGGCCGGCGCGAAGCACCGCTCCAACCGCATGGAGATCATCGACCTGATCCGCAAGGCGGGCCGGGTCCCGGCGCAGCGCGCGACGACCTACGAGCACCTGCTCGTCCACGACGACCCCGACAACGACCCGATCGACGAACGCGTCGTCTCCCACCTCTCCTCGACGGCCATCGAGGGCGGCACCGCCCACCCCGAACTGAAGCTCATCGAAGCCAAGTAGGACCCCATGCTGACACTTCACCGGGCCCGGCGAGGTGTCCACTTCACCGACACCGGCGACGCGACGTTCGGCAACAGCGGCATGCCGACCGACGCCAGCTGCGCGGCGGTTGGCGGTAGTGGTGGGGTTGTCGATGTCAGCGGCGCGGCGGTTGGCGGCAGTGGTGCGGTAGTTGATGGTGGGATAGTTGATGTCGCCGGCGACGTCAGCGTGCTCCTCGGTGACAGCGGTGTGGTCGTCGACGGATCCCGCATCGCCGCCATCGGCCCGTACGACGAACTCTCCGCGACCTACGGCGACCGCGCCCGCCTCCGCGATTGGAACGGCACCCTCACCCCCGGCCGCTACGAACCCCACGGCGCCGCCCTACTTGAGGCGGCCTACCACCCGGACCCGCGCGAGGCCGACGAACTCGGCACCGAACCCCTCACGGGTGAGGCCCTCGCGGCTCTCCCCATGACCGAGGCCCGCTGGGGCGCCAGCGCCCGCCGTGGCCTGCAACGCCTCCTGGCCACCGGCACAACGGCCCTGACCGGCCCCTTCACCCGCCCCGCGGTCCGCACCGCCGTGCAACGCTCCGGCCTCGAAGAACTCCCCACCCCCCGCCCCCGAACCCTCCACGTCGGCGGCCCCGCCACCTTCGCCATCTTCGCCCCCGACGGCACCGCCGTGGCCACCGTCCTCGCCGGCCGTCTACTCCACCGCCGCCACTAGCCAACTCTCGCCACTAGCCAACTCTCCTCACTCTGTGTCACGATACGGGGAACAAATAACTCTCCGTAATCGTTGCCTGAACAAGGAAGGAAGCAGGCGGCAAGGCACCCAGGCCCCAGGCACCCCGGCCCACCACTCAACCCAATCAACGCAACCAACCCAGCCAACCGCGCAGCCCACCGCGGCCCCAACGAGCCCCCACGGCCGGACAAGACGCCGGGGCGCCAACGAGCTTTAGCGGCTGGACGAGACCCCGCGGTCCCCACGAGCTTTAGCGGCTGGAGGGGGCGCCGAGGGCCAGCCGGAGACCTCAACTTCCCGCCGGAGGCCCCCGCCGGAGACTTCAACTTCCGCCGGAGACCGCAACCTCCCGCCGGAGACCTCCGCGCCGGAGAACTCACCTCCAGCCCCTCGCCGGAGAACACCGCCCCCGGCGAGGGGCTGGGGGAGGGGCGGCCGGTGGGTGGGGCCTTCCGGGGGCCAGGGGCGTGCCCCGGGCGGGGCGTGGGTGGGGGACGGTGGAGAATGGCCGGGTGACCCGAGCATCCCTGGACAAGCAGCCGCACGAAGTCGCCGCGATGTTCGACGACGTGGCGGCGCGGTACGACCTCACCAACGACGTGCTTTCCCTGGGGCAGGCGCGGCTGTGGCGCAAGGAAGTGGAACGCGCGGTCGCCGCGCGGCCGGCCGAGCGGGTGCTCGACCTCGCGGCCGGGACCGGCACCTCCTCGCTGCCGTTCGCCCGGACCGGTGCGTTCGTCGTGCCGTGCGACTTCTCCGTGGGCATGCTGACCGAGGGCAAGAAGCGGCACCCGTGGTTGCCGTTCACCGCGGGGGACGGCACTCGGCTGCCGTTCGCGGACGGGGTGTTCGACGCGGTCACCATCTCCTTCGGGCTGCGCAACATCCAGGACACCGACGCGGCGCTGACGGAGCTGTACCGGGTCACCAAGCCCGGTGGGCGGGTCGTCATCTGTGAGTTCAGCGAGCCGACCTGGGCGCCGTTCCGGACCGTGTACACCGAGTACCTGATGCGGGCGCTGCCGCCGGTTGCGCGGGCGGTCAGCAGCAACCCGGACGCGTACGTCTACCTGGCCGAGTCCATCCGCACCTGGCCCAACCAGCCCGAGCTCGCCGCGCGGCTGCAGGGTGCGGGGTGGACGAAGGTGGCGTGGCGGAACCTGACCGGCGGGATCGTGGCGATGCACCGGGGCACCAAGCCGGCGTAGGCGTGAGTCAGCCTGGGTGTCGAGTCGGCGTAGGCAGCCAAGCCGGCGTAGGCGCGTCGAGTCAGCCTGGGTGTTGGGCCGGCTTGGGCGTTGAGCCAGTGGGGGCGTCGAGCCTGCCGGGGCGTATGGGCCTGCCGGGCGGGGGCGTAGTGGTCTGCGCGCCTGGGGTGTTGGCCTGTTCGCCTGGTGGGTTGGTCTGAGGGGAGCTCTCAGGGCAACGCCACACCTCTGAGTGGTGCGGCGGCGCTGGTAGTGCCATGCCTCAGGTGTGACGGGGGAACCGGGGGTGGCGGGGTGGTGTCTGTAGGTTACGGTCGCTCGCGGTAGGCGCGGGCGATGTTTCCTTGACCTTCCCGGAGTCCGTCTTGTCGTCGTTCTGTCCGGATTGTGGTTCCGCCTCGCCGCCGGAAGCCCGTTTTTGTATGGGCTGTGGGCGGGAGCGGCAGGGGGCCGCCGCATTGGCCTCCCCGTCATCCCCGCCATCCCTGTCATCCCCGTCATCCCCGTCATCGTCATCCTCGCCGTCGCCGTCCTCGTCGCCGTCGCCTGGAGTGGGGGCTGATGGTGGTGGGGTGTCAGCTGCGGGGGCTGGTGCGGGTGGGGCGGATGGTGTTTCCGTGCCGGCTGTGCCTGGTGTGCCACCTGTGCCTTCCGCTGCCCCGTCTGTGTCTTCTGCCGCGCCGCCCGTTCCTTCTGCGCCGCCCGTACCGGGGGCGCCGCCTGCTCCGGGTGGATCACCTGCCGCCTCGGGTCTTGGGGGGCTGGTGGTTCGGGTGGCCAAGGGGGACTGGCTGGCGGCGGTGAAGGTTGCCGTGTGGCCGACGCTGTTGTTGCTGGTGCTCGCCGGTGTGGCGGCGATGTTCTTCACGGACGATGCGCACGATGCGCACTCGGGTGAGCCCGGGTGGGGCGTACGGATGCGGATCGCGCTGGCGTTGCTGCTGCAGAGCGTGGGCGGTGGCTTCACGATATCGGGCAACATGTCTGAATCGTTCGGGCCGTTCGGTGGTCGGCTCGCGGGTGAGGCGACGCTGTCGCTGGTGCCGCTGGTGGTGACGGCGGCCTGGGCCGGGGTTTTGGTGTTCGCCGCTCGGCGGGTTCTGTTGCGGTCGGTCAGTGGTGCCACCAGTGGTTCCACGGCCCTGGGCAGTTCCATAGGGGTCCCGGGGGCCGGAGTGGCTGGTGGGGCCGGTGCGGTTGGTGTGACCGGTGCGGCCGGTGTGCCCGGTGTGGCCGGCATGACCGGTGTGGTGGAAGCGGTGCTGCGGGTTGCGGTGCTGTGTGGTGCGGGGAGTTTTGTGCTGGGGTTGCTGGCACAGCCTTCGTACGACGGTGTGGAGGTGTCGTCGGCGCCGTTCCTCTCGCTGCTGTGGTCGTTCCTGCTGGCCGCCGTGGTTGCCGGGGTGGCGACGGCCCGGGCCGAGGCGGGGGCGTGGCTCGCTGCCCGGCCCGCGTGGCAACTGGCCGTCGGCGCGCTGCGTACCGCGCTGCTCGCGCTGCTGATGGTGGCCACCCTGGCCGGCATCGTCACCGTCGTGACGCTGCTTGCCACGGCGAAGCAGGACATCAGCGGTGGCGCTGTAGTGGCGATGCTGGTGCTGCTGCCCAACATCGGTGCGCTGGCTCTCGCGATGGCCTGGGGTGCGCCGCTGAACGCGGAGTGGACCCTGCCCGACATCCCGTTCCTCGATCCCTCCGGCCGTCAGTCGATCGGCTACGGCGAGTTGACGGACCAGGGCGGCGGCTGGGTGCTGTTCGGGGTGATCGCCGGCGGGCTGGTCTGTGCGCTGCTGGTCGGTTTCCTGGTCGTACGGCGCAGTGCCGACCGTCGTGAACAGCTCCTGTCCGCGGGCCTCTTCGTGGCTTCTCTGATGGCGCTGGTGCTGGTCGCGGGGGCGAGCGCGAGCGCGGCGTTCCGGGCGGGCGGTGGCTACGGCTACGGCGGTGGTTATGGCGGTGGCTACGGCGAGGGCTACGGCGGTTACGGCGGTGGGTACGGCGGTGGCGAGGCCCTGGGTGCTCATGGCGAGATCGGCGTGGGCGGTGCGGAGACGCTGCTGTTCGCGCTGCTGTGGGTGTTCGGGGCGGTGTTGGTCGTTCCGTATCTGCGGAGGATGACGGGGGTCAGGGGCGGGACCGGGGTCGGGGCCGGCATCGGGGTCGAGGTCGGGGCCGTGGGGGCGCAGCCCCTGATGTCCCCGACGCCCCTGATGCCGCCGACGCTTCCGCCGGCGCCTGGGTCGGATGCGGCTCCCGGGGCTGCGGCGTTCGCGCCGGCACCGGCGCCGGAGCCGGCCCCGGCAGCGGGTGATGCGCCTGCCTCGGCCCCGTCCCCGGCAGCGGCTGATGCTCCCGCCCCTGCCCCTGCCCCTGCCCCCGCCCCGCCATCCGTCGCCCCACCCACCGACGCCCCGTCCCAGGCGCGGCCGCGGTTTCGGGGCGTGAAGTGGGTGGCGCTGGCGTTGGCCGCGTTCCTGGTCGGTGGGGGTGCGACGGCGGGAGCGCTGTATTTCCTGGCTCATCGGGACGCCGGCAACCACCAGGACGCCGGAAAGCAGAAGGACGGCAGCCACCAGAAGGACGGCAGTAACCAGAAGGGCGCCGGCAACCCCAAGTCGGACACCGCCGGCAAGGCCGGTGGCGCCTCGGCATCGACGTCCCCGTCGCCGTCCCCCGCCCCCACGGCCACCGGTGATCCCGCGGGAGGCCCCACCCCCGGCCCGACTGCCGGTCTCCCCGACGGGTTTGTCCAGAAGTACGACCCGTACGGGTTCTCGCTCGCCGTGAAGAGCGACTGGACGCGTTCGGTGAAGGGCACCCAGGTCGACTACACGGCCCCGGTCGGCAAGCAGTACCTGCGTATCGGGGTCATCGCGCACGCCCCGGCCTCGTCGTACGAGAACTTCATGAATCTGGAGAAGGGTGCCAAGAAGCGGACGAACTACCAGCGGGTGGAGCTGAAGAAGAACACCTTCGCCCACCGCCCGGGCGCCCGCTGGGAGTTCACGTACGTCAACGAGACCGGGAACACCGTGCACGCCATCGACCAGGCGTACGTGGCCGAGGACGGGACCGAGTACAGCGTCTACTACGAGTGCCTGGAAGCGCTGTACGACCCCGAGAACGACAAGGTCTTCAGCACGGCGCTCAGCACGTGGTCCGTCAGCGACGTGGACGTGGACTAGCGGTGAAGAGGATGGGGGCAGGGCCCGGCACACCCACCCTGCCCCCGCGCCCGCCCCTGCCGTTCCTCTCGCGCCTGTTCCGCCCCGACCCCTCACACCTCCAGCCGGTAGCAGTGCCCCGTGCGCCCGCTCGCCGGGATGGGCAGGGTTTCGGCGTGGTGCATGCCCAGGCGGCGGGTGACCGCGATCGAGCGGGTGTTGCGGGCGTCGACCACGGCGACGACGTGGCGTACGCCCGCTGCGCGTACGGTCTCCAGGGCCGTGGTGGCCGCGGCGGTGGCGTAGCCCTTGCCCCAGTACGCGCGGCCGAGGCGCCAGCCGATCTCGATCTCGCCCACCGGGCCCCAGTCCCTGGGCCAGGGCTGGGCCCCGGTGAAGCCCATGACGGCGCCGTCGGCCGGGTCGAGCAACGTGTAGAGGCAGAAGCCGAGTTCGGCGTGGTGGCGGCGTTGGCGGGCGGTGAATTCTTCGTAGGCGGAGAGTTCGGCGGGGGCGCCGCCGTGGAATTCCATGACCTCCGGATCGTTGAAGACCCGGTGCCAGTGCAGCGCGTCCTCGTCGGTGGGCACGCGGAGTTCGAGGGCGGGCAGCGGCCGGTCCGGGCGCGGCCCCCCGGGCACGGCCGACGGGTTCCGGGAGGTGGTCGGCGGGGTCTGGTACGTCACGGCACAACCCTTCGGCTTCATGGGACAACCCTTCAGGTGTCGATCACCAGGGCCCCCATAGACTGCACATGCCCGGTGCCGGTCGGCACCCAGATATCCAGATATCGACTTCCGGGAGACACCGCCGTGACCGAGTCCGCGTCCGAGCCCGCGCCCGAGTCCGAGTCCGCGTCCGGGCCCGCGACCGATTCCGTGACCACCGCCCTCCCGGAAGAAACGGCCCCCGCGGAGCACACCGCGCCCGGGGGGAACACCGCGCCCGCGGAGAACACCGCCTTCTCGGAGAACACCGCGGATGTGATCGTCGTCGGTGCCGGCCCGGCCGGTTCGGCCACCGCGTATCACCTCGCCAAGTCCGGTCTGGACGTACTGCTGCTGGAGAAGACCGCGTTCCCGCGGGAGAAGGTCTGTGGTGACGGGCTGACGCCGCGCGCGACCAAGCAGCTGGTGGCGATGGGCATCGACATCTCGGAGGAAGCGGGCTGGCTGCGCAACAAGGGGCTGCGGATCATCGGTGGCGGCTCCCGGCTCCAGCTGGACTGGCCGGAACTCGCCTCCTTCCCGGACTACGGGCTCGTCCGCAAGCGCGACGATTTCGACGAGCAGCTGGCGCGGCAGGCGCAGAAGGCGGGCGCGCGGCTGTACGAGCGCTGCAACGTGGGCGCGCCGATCGTGAACGAGCTGACCGGCCACATCACCGGTGTGCACGCCAAGCTCGGTGAGGAGAAGACCCCGGTCACCTTCCACGCCCCGCTCGTGGTCGCGGCCGACGGCAATTCCACCCGGCTCTCGCTGGCGATGGGCCTGCACCGCCGTGAGGACCGTCCGATGGGCGTCGCGGTCCGTACGTACTTCACGTCGCCGCGGCACGACGACGACTACCTGGAGTCCTGGCTGGAGCTGTGGGACCGGCGCGGGGCGCAGGACCGGCTGCTGCCGGGTTACGGCTGGATCTTCGGGATGGGCGACGGGACGAGCAACGTCGGGCTGGGCGTGCTGAACACCTCCGCGTCGTTCCGGGAGCTGGACTGGCGGGAGATCCTCAAGGCGTGGTGTGCGTCGATGCCGGAGGAGTGGGGGTACACGCCGGAGAACATGACCGGCCCGATCCGCGGCGCGGCGCTGCCGATGGCCTTCAACCGCCAGCCGCACTACACCAAGGGGCTGCTGCTGGTCGGTGACGCGGGCGGCCTGGTCAATCCGTTCAACGGTGAAGGCATCGCGTACGCCATGGAGTCGGGGGCGATCGCGGCGGAGGTGATCGTGCAGGCGCAGGCGCGTGCCACGTACGCACAGCGGGAGCTGGCGCTGCAGCGGTATCCGAAGGTCCTCAAGGACACCTACGGCGGTTACTACTCGCTCGGCCGGGCCTTCGTGAAGCTCATCGGCAACCCGAAGGTCATGCAGATCGCGGCCCAGCGCGGGCTGACCCATCCGCTGCTGATGCGCTTCACGCTGAAGATGCTGGCCAACCTCACCGACCCCACGGGCGGTGACGTGATGGACCGGATCATCAACGGGCTGAGCAAGGTGGCGCCGAAGGCGTAGCGGGTGGCGTAGACACCATGACCTCGTGCCCACCACGACCTCGTGCCCACCATGACCTCGCGCCCACCACGACCTCGTGCCCACCATGACCTCATGGGTAATTGAGCCGCCCGCGGTCTGCCGCGAAGCTTGTGTGCGTCAAGGACACCGGGCGGCAGGGGCCGCTCGCAGCGGGGAGGAAGCGGCATGTTCTTCGAGACGCACGACGGTACGCAGCTGTGGTACGAGGAGTACGGCACGGGCGAGACGCTGGTGTTCGTGGCGAGCTCGATGCTGAACACCGAGATGTGGGAGTACCAGCTCCCGTTCTTCGCGGAGAACGGCTTCCGCTGCGTGGCGTTCGACCGGCGTGGTCACGGCCGTTCGGACCGGCCCTCCGGCGGGTACGACATCGATTCCACCGCTGACGATCTGGCCGCGCTGCTCGACCACCTCGACCTGCGGAACGTCACCCTCATCGGGCACTCGCTGGGCGGCGCGGAGATCGCGCGCTATCTGGCGCGGCACGGCTCGGAGCGGGTCAGCCGGGCGGTGCTGATCGCGGCGATGCTGCCGTTCCTGGCCGGTACCGACGACAACCCGGACGGGGTGCCGGAGGCGGCGGTGGCGGCGACGATGGCGCAGCTCCGGGCGGACCGGCCCAAGTGGCTGACCCGTCAGGCGCAGGCGTTCTTCGCCACCCACCTGGGCAACGAGGTTTCCCCGGCCCTGGTGGAGCACACCCTGGCGCAGTGTCTGTCGGCCTCGCCGTGGGCGACGCTCCAGGCGCAGCGGGAGTCGCTGTTCAACGATCAGCGGGCCACGCTGCCGGAGATCGACGTCCCGGTTCTCGTCATCCACGGTGCGGCCGACGCCTCCGCCCCGGTGGAGCTCACCGGCCGGCGGACCGCCCGGCTGATCCCCGGTGCGGTCTACGAGGAGTACCCGACGGCCGGGCACGGCATCTACGCCAGCCACCACGAGCAGCTCAACGCGGATGTGCTGGCCTTTGTGAAGGGGTGAGCTGCCCGCAGGGGTGAGCTGCCCACGAGGGTGACGCGGGGGTACGCATACGCGAGCCGGCCGGGGCAGGGGCCCCCGGCCGGCTCGGCCCGTCAGCGAACTGTGCCCTGATTCATCCCTGTAGGGCGGGCTTCAATGCGAGTTCACCGGATCCACGCTCGGGCTCGGTTCAGGCTTCCGGTTCGGGTCCGGCAGCCGGCGGGCCGGGTCGGGGGAGAGCCGACGGGCGGGGTCCGGGGAGAGCCGGCGGGACGGGGCGGTCAGCCGTTCCGCGCCGGGTGGGACCGGTACCGCCGCGAAGATCGCGTTCTGCTTCTCCTGGAGCTCGCGGACCCGCTCGGGCGGGGTGCCGGGCAGCCGCTGCTCCTCGTACAGCTTGTGCGTCTCCACCTGGGCGGCCTTGCTCTGCGGGGTGTGGAACTGCACCTCGAAGAGCTGGTGGGAGCGGGGCGCGCGCCAGGCGGAGTTGATCGCCCTGTAGCCGTCGGTGCGGTGCCAGGTGTTGGACCAGCGGGTGGAGTCGTTGCCCCAGGCGGACAGCAGCGCGGAGGCGGTGGTGACGCCCTGGCTGTATTTCGCGTCCGGCCACTGGAGCGTGAACCGGACCGCGTCATTGATCGTCCTGAGCGACGCGTCGACGGTCCGCCCCGGGGTCTGCCGCATCGCGGTGGCGACCTTCCGCTTCAGCGAGTCCGGTGACTTCAGCCGGTGGTCGAACCCGACGAGTTCGGCGTGGCTGATCTTGGCGGCGGCGCGGACCTGGGGGCTGATGGAGCGCTCGGCGCGGCGGGCGCGGGCCACGAAGGCGTCCACCTTCTTGTTGTCGGCGGCGTTCAGCGACAGGCCGTCCTGGTGCCAGCCGCCGCGGTCCGTACCGGCGGCCGCGGTGGCGGGGACGGCGCCGAGGCCGAGAGCGGCGGCGAGGGCGGCGGCGGTGGCGGCCCGGCCGGCGAGGCGGCGGCCCGGGTGGCGGGCGGTACGCGGGCCGGTCGTCCGGAGGGGCGGGCGGGTGGTCGTACGGATGGTCGGGCGCGTGGTCATCGGTGCGCGGGATCCCTCTCTCGTGCCCCGGTGCGGGGTACGGACATGGCGAGAGATGCAACGGCGCGCACCGCCCCTCGGTGACGCGCGATACGGACGACCAACCCGAATTCCGGACAACCGTCCTCCGGTGCCACGCAAAAGACCGCCCCTCCCGAAGGAGAGGCGGTCCTCGTACGGTCCTCGTACGTGCTGCTACTGCTGCCGGCTGCCGGGGCCGATGACCCGACGGGGGTCGCCCTACCGACTAAAGAACGCGCACCGCGCCGGTCGGCATGTCGTAGCTGAGCGGGCGCTCGACGATGCCGGTGCTCGGGTTCTGGGCGCCGATGAACTTGCCGTCACCGACGTAGACGGCGACGTGGTAGGCGCTGCCGGCGCTGCCCCAGTAGAGGAGGTCGCCGACCTGGAGGTTGTCGAGGCCGACCTGGGTGCCCTGCGTCGACTGGTCCTGCGAGACGCGCGGCAGGTCGATCCCGATCTGGCGGAACGCGGCCTGCGTCAGGCCGGAGCAGTCGTACGACGAGGAGCCGGTGGCGCCGAGGACGTATGCCTTGCCCAGCTGGGCCTTGAGGAAGGAGACGAGGGCGGCGGTGGAGCCGGTGGCGTGGGAGGTCGCCGACAGGGTGGTCCGCTCGGCCGAGCGCGAGGCCCGGGCCTGGGCCGCCTCCTTGGCCTTGCGGGCTTCCTCGGCCTTCTTCTTCGCCTCGGCCTTGGCCTTCTTCACGGCCTCGGCCTTGTGCTTCTCCGCTGCCTTGGCGGCGTGGGAGAGGGCACTGTCCTGGAGCGCCTGGCGCTCGTAGTTGAACGCGACCTGCTCGGCGGTGTCGGCGCTCTGTGCGGCGCTGGTGGCCAGCGCCGTCGTGATCGTCGGCATCTCCTGGGTCTCGGAGACGGGCTTTTCCGCGGCGTTGGCCGGCACGGTCGCGCCGGTCACCGCGAGGGTGAGGAAGCCACCGGTCACACCCGCGCGCAGCGCCCGGGAGGACGCGGAAGGGCGGCGGGGCTTCCGGTGGCTGGGTATGAGTGCGTTCGGGGACATGGCCCAACGGCTATCAGGAGGCGCCGGTTGCTGCCAACAAGAGTGCAGTGCGCCACACTTGACGCGTACGCGATGAATAAAAGGGACTTTTTGCCGTCGGCGGCCCCGCCGACGCGATGTCCGAATTTCGCGATCATGTTCCTACGCACGGCATTTGAGGGTCCGTAGGGGCTCCGAGGGGGCTTACCACTTCCCTACGCGCCACGCCAAGGCTTCCCAGGCGTCAAGGACTTAGTGCGCGAAATAGCGTGGGATAGGTCACTCTTGAGTGTCCGTTATGTTCCCGTGATCCGGCCCGTTATGTCCCCGTGACCCGACGGTGGGCGGAGCTCGTGAACGCGGGCACGTGCCGGCGATCACGACGGGGTCACGAGCGGGTCACGGCCACGAGGCGGCCCGCCTATATCAGTTGAAGCGACCCTGCGCCAATTTGCCCTGGGCGGGCACCACTTGATATTGGCCATTCTGCGCTGACCAGCGGTAACCCGTGTGAATGTCACCTCTGGTGATCACTCGCGTGCTTCACGTATGAAGATCACCGCTCATCCGGCTTCATGATCCTTCGCCGGGTGGTGAAGATCACAAAGACGTTGTTCACCCCCGTGTCGCAGATCACAGACCAGCAGGCATAAGATGCAGGCGGTTCGGGCTTGTGAACTGCCTCACATGTGCACGATCTCCGAGGGGCGGCGAGCGGGCCCGGGCGGACCGCCATCCAGTCATCGTCGACTGAAGGGAGCGGGGACGGTGAACGCTTACGCGCCCATCCTCGTACTAGGAGCCCTCGGGGCAGGCTTTGCGATCTTCTCCGTCGTCATGGCCACGCTCGTCGGGCCCAGGCGCTACAACCGGGCCAAGCTCGAGGCGTACGAATGCGGGATCGAGCCGACGCCACAACCGTCCGGTGGCGGTCGCTTCCCGATCAAGTACTACCTGACGGCGATGCTCTTCATCGTCTTCGACATCGAGATCGTCTTCCTCTATCCCTGGGCCGTCACCTTCGACGCCCTGGGATTGTTCGGGCTCGTCGAGATGCTCCTCTTCGCGCTCACCGTCTTCGTCGCCTACGCCTACGTATGGCGTCGCGGCGGCCTGGAATGGGACTAGGGGCCACCCATGGGACTTGAAGAGAAGCTGCCCAGCGGCTTCCTGCTGACCACCGTCGAACAGGCCGCGGGCTGGGTGCGCAAGTCATCGGTCTTCCCGGCGACCTTCGGGCTGGCCTGCTGCGCCATCGAGATGATGACGACCGGCGCCGGCCGCTACGACCTGGCCCGCTTCGGCATGGAGGTCTTCCGCGGCTCCCCGCGGCAGGCGGACCTGATGATCGTGGCCGGCCGGGTCAGCCAGAAGATGGCCCCCGTGCTGCGGCAGGTCTACGACCAGATGCCGAACCCGAAGTGGGTGATCTCCATGGGGGTTTGCGCCTCCTCGGGCGGCATGTTCAACAACTACGCGATCGTGCAGGGCGTCGACCACATCGTGCCCGTCGACATCTATCTCCCGGGCTGCCCGCCGCGCCCCGAAATGCTGATGGACGCCATCCTCAAGCTCCACGACAAGATCCAGCACACCAAGCTCGGGGTCAACCAGCAGCAGGCCGCCCGCGAGGCCGAGGAAGCGGCGCTCAAGGCGCTCCCGCTGATCGAGATGAAGGGGCTGCTGCGGTGAGTGAGCAGAAGAACCCCGAGCGTCCGGACGACGAGCCGCACGGCGGCGACGCCCAGGACGACGCCGTACCGGCGCAGCGCGACGACACCGGCGAGGTGATCGCCACCCGCCGCGGGATGTTCGGCGCCAACAACGGCGGTGACACCAGCGGCTACGGCGGCCTGGTCCGGACCGTCCGGCTGCCCGGCGCGACCTCCCGGCCGTACGGCGGGCCCGGCGCCCCGGGAGCGTACGGGGACTTCGACGAGATCGCCGACGAACTCGAAGGCGCCCTCGACGAACAGGGCCTGGTCCCCGAGAACGTCATCGACAAGACCGTCGTCGACCGCGGCGAGCTGACCTTCCACATCGAGCGGGAGTACCTGCCGGCGGTCGCCCGGATCCTGCGCGACGACCCGGCGCTCCGCTTCGAGCTGTGCACCGGCGTCAGCGGCGTCCACTTCCCCGGCGACAAAGGCCGCGAGCTGCACGCCGTCTACCACCTGCGCTCGATCACCCACAACCGGCTGATCCGGCTGGAGGTCTCCGCACCGGACGCCGACCCGCACATCCCCTCGCTCGTCGCGGTCTACCCGACCAACGACTGGCACGAGCGCGAGACCTACGACTTCTTCGGCCTGGTCTTCGACGGCCATCCCGCGCTGACCCGGATCATGATGCCGGACGACTGGCAGGGCTTCCCGCAGCGCAAGGACTACCCGCTCGGCGGCATTCCCGTCGAGTACAAGGGCGCCCAGATCCCGGCTCCCGACCAGCGGAGGTCGTACAGCTGATGACTACTGCACCGCACTCCCACACCCCGAACGGCCACCGCACCTCCAGCGACTTCGACACCACCGAGTCGCTCGCCCGGGAGACCACCGAGGGCACCGTCTACAACGTCACCGGCGGCGACTGGGACGAGATCGCGGCGTCCGCGGCGAAGTCCGACGACGAGCGGATCATCGTCAACATGGGGCCGCAGCACCCGTCCACGCACGGCGTGCTCCGGCTGATCCTGGAGATCGACGGGGAGACCGTCACCGAGGCCCGCTGCGGCATCGGCTATCTGCACACCGGCATCGAGAAGAACCTCGAATACCGGACCTGGACGCAGGGCACCACCTTCGTCACGAGGATGGATTACCTCACCCCCTTCTTCAACGAGACGGCCTACTGCCTGGCCGTGGAGAAGCTGCTCGGCATCACCGACGACGTCCCCGACCGGGCCACGGTCATCCGCGTGATGCTGATGGAACTCAACCGGCTCTCCTCCCACCTGGTGTGCATCGCCACCGGCGGCATGGAGCTGGGCGCCACCACGATCATGATCTACGGCTTCCGGGACCGCGAGCTGATCCTCGACATCTACGAGCTGATCACCGGCCTGCGGATGAACCACGCCTACATCCGGCCCGGCGGCCTGGCCCAGGACCTGCCCCCGGGCGCGGTCGAC
The DNA here is from genome assembly GCF_055657085.1 of Streptomyces sp. NPDC107765. Classification (NCBI taxonomy): domain Bacteria; kingdom Bacillati; phylum Actinomycetota; class Actinomycetes; order Kitasatosporales; family Streptomycetaceae; genus Streptomyces; species Streptomyces sp. NPDC107765. The sequence continues at coordinate 105,687 of NZ_JBVKBL010000005.1, forward strand.
CAGGTGCGCGCCTTCGTCAAGAAGATGCGCAAGAACCTCCCCGAGTACGACAAGCTCGCCACCGGCAACCCGGTCTTCAAGGGCCGCATGGAAGGCATCGGCTACCTCGACCTGGCCGGCTGCATGGCCACCGGCGCCACCGGGCCGATCGTGCGCTCCGCCGGCCTGCCGCACGACCTGCGCAAGACCCAGCCGTACTGCGGTTACGAGGACTACGAGTTCGACATCCCGACCGCCGACACCTGCGACGCCTACGGGCGGTTCCTGATCCGGCTGGAGGAGATGCGGCAGTCGCTGCGGATCATCGAGCAGTGCCTGGACCGGCTCGAACCCGGGCCGGTGATGGTCGCCGACAAGAAGATCGCCTGGCCCGCCCAGCTGGCGCTCGGCCCGGACGGCCTGGGCAACTCCCTCGACCACATCAAGAAGATCATGGGCACCTCGATGGAGGCCCTGATCCACCACTTCAAGCTCGTGACGGAGGGCTTCCGGGTCCCGCCCGGCCAGACCTACGCGGCCGTCGAGTCACCCAAGGGCGAACTGGGCGTGCACGCGGTCAGCGACGGCGGCACCCGCCCCTACCGGGTGCACTTCCGCGACCCGTCCTTCACCAACCTGCAGGCCATGGCGGCGATGTGCGAAGGCGGCCAGGTCGCCGACGTCATCGTCGCCGTGGCGTCCATCGACCCCGTGATGGGAGGCGTCGACCGGTGACCACTGCGTCTTCTCCGCAGGGAGCCCCCGCAAGCCCCACCGGCCTGGGGATGCCCGCGCTCCCCGCCCCCGACTACCCGGCCGACGTCCGGGCCCGGCTGGAGGCGGACGCCAAGGAGGTGATCGCCCGCTACCCCGGCCCGCGCTCGGCGCTGCTGCCGCTGCTGCACCTCGTCCAGGCCGAGGACGGGCACGTCACCCGCACCGGCATCCGCTTCTGCGCCGAACTGCTGGACCTGACCACCGCTGAGGTCACCGCCGTCTCGACCTTCTACTCCATGTACCGGCGCAAGGCCGGCGGCGACTACCAGGTCGGGGTCTGCACCAACACGCTGTGCGCGGTGATGGGCGGCGACGCCATCTTCGAGGAGCTCCAGGAGCACCTCGGCGTCGGCAACGGCCAGACCACCGAGGACGGCGCCGTCACCCTCGAACACATCGAGTGCAACGCCGCCTGCGACTTCGCGCCCGTCGTGATGGTCAACTGGGAGTTCTTCGACAACCAGACGCCGGAGTCCGCCCGGCAGCTCGTCGACGACCTGCGGGCCGGCCGGCCGGCCCGGCCCACCCGCGGCGCGCCGCTGTGCACCTTCAAGGAGACCGCCCGCATCCTCGCCGGCTTCCCCGACGAGCGGCCGGGCGCCACCGCCGCCACCGGGAGCGCCGGCCCCGCCTCGCTGATCGGGCTCCGCCTGGCCAAGGGGGAGGCCGTGCCCGGCCGCGGCACCGGCACCGATCACGTCGTGTCGCCCCGTGCCGGCGAGGGCGGCCGCCCGGAGGAGGGCACCGCCGGCGAACCCCCCGGCGGCCACCCCGGCGAGCAGGCACCCGCGGGACACCCCAGCTCCCACGACGCCCCGCAGGAAACGTCGGCCTCCGACGCCGAGCACCCGTCCGGGCCCACCGCAGAGGAGGGGGAGTGATGACCGTGGCAGCCGAATACGGGGGCTCCTCCCGGCCGCCGGCCGGGGGAGAGGCCAGCCCCGAGAAGCTCCTCGTGCCCGTCCTGTCCGCCTTCTGGGACCAGCCCGAGTCCTGGACGCTGGAGACCTACCGCCGGCACGAGGGCTACGAGGGCCTGCGCAAGGCGCTCGCGATGTCCCCCGACGACGTCATCGCCTACGTCAAGGACTCCGGTCTGCGCGGCCGCGGCGGCGCGGGCTTCCCCACCGGAATGAAATGGCAGTTCATTCCGCAGGGCGACGGCAAACCGCACTATCTCGTGGTCAACGCCGACGAATCGGAGCCGGGGACCTGCAAGGACATCCCCCTCCTCTTCGCGAACCCGCATGCCCTCATCGAAGGGATCGTGATCGCCTGTCACGCGATCCGTGCGCACCACGCCTTCATCTATCTGCGCGGTGAGGTCGTGCCCGTGCTGCGCCGGCTGCACGAAGCCGTGCGGGAGGCCTACGCGGCGGGCTTCCTCGGGAAGAACATCCTGGGGTCGGGACTCGACCTGGACGTGATCGTGCACGCGGGCGCCGGCGCGTACATCTGCGGTGAGGAAACCGCGCTGCTGGATTCCCTGGAGGGCCGTCGCGGACAGCCCCGGCTGCGTCCCCCCTTCCCGGCGGTGGCCGGCCTCTACGCCTGCCCCACTGTCGTCAACAACGTCGAATCCATCGCGTCGGTTCCCGCGATCCTCACCAAAGGAAAGGACTGGTTCAGGTCGATGGGCAGCGAGAAGTCCCCGGGCTTCACGCTCTACTCGCTCAGCGGCCACGTCACCAACCCCGGCCAGTACGAAGCCCCGTTGGGCATCACCCTGCGCCAGCTGCTCGACATGAGCGGCGGGATGCGCCGCGGCCACCGGCTGAAGTTCTGGACGCCCGGCGGCTCCTCCACGCCGATGTTCACCGACGAGCACCTCGACGTGCCCCTCGACTACGAGGGCGTCGGCGCGGCCGGCTCGATGCTCGGCACCAAGGCGCTGCAGTGCTTCGACGAGACCACCTGTGTCGTGCGGGCGGTCACCCGCTGGACCGAGTTCTACGCGCACGAGTCCTGCGGCAAGTGCACACCGTGCCGTGAAGGGACGTACTGGCTGGTGCAGTTGCTGCGCGACATCGAGGCGGGCAGGGCCCGGATGACCGACCTCGACAAGATCGCCGACATCGCCGACAACATCAACGGCAAGTCGTTCTGCGCGCTCGGCGACGGCGCCGCCTCGCCGATCTTCTCCTCGCTCACGTACTTCCGCGAGGAGTACGAGCAGCACATCACCGGCCGGGGCTGTCCGTTCGACCCCGCCAAGTCGACCCTGTGGGCCGACAACGACGCTCACCTGGGGGTGAATGCATGACCGTCACCACAACGGGGTCGAGCAGCGGCTCCGCCGCGGTCCCCCCGGAGGACCTCGTCACCCTGACGATCGACGGCATCGAGATCTCCGTCCCCAAGGGGACGCTGGTCATCCGCGCCGCCGAACTCCTCGGCATCGAGATCCCGCGCTTCTGCGACCACCCGCTGCTGGACCCCGCGGGCGCCTGCCGGCAGTGCATCGTCGAGGTCGAGGGCCAGCGCAAGCCGATGGCGTCCTGCACGATCACCTGCACCGACGGCATGGTCGTCAAGTCGCAGCTGACGTCCCCGGTGGCCGAGAAGGCGCAGCGCGGCGTGATGGAGCTGCTGCTGATCAACCACCCGCTGGACTGCCCGGTCTGCGACAAGGGCGGCGAGTGTCCGCTGCAGAACCAGGCGATGCAGGTCGGGGACCCGGACTCGCGTTTCGAGGGCAAGAAGCGCACGTTCGCCAAGCCGGTGCCGATCTCCACCCAGGTGCTGCTGGACCGCGAGCGCTGCGTGCTGTGCGCGCGGTGCACCCGCTTCAGCAACCAGATCGCCGGCGACCCGATGATCGAGCTGGTCGAACGCGGCGCGCTCCAGCAGGTCGGCACGGGGGAGGGCGACCCCTTCCAGTCGTACTTCTCCGGCAACACCATCCAGATCTGCCCGGTCGGCGCGCTCACTTCGGCCGCCTACCGCTTCCGCTCCCGCCCCTTCGACCTGGTGTCGTCGCCGTCGGTGTGCGAGCACTGCGCGGGCGGCTGCGCGACGCGTACCGACCACCGGCGCGGCAAGGTCATGCGGCGGCTGGCCGCCCAGGACCCGGAGGTCAACGAGGAGTGGGTCTGCGACAAGGGGCGTTTCGCCTTCCGGTACGCGCAGCAGCGTGACCGGCTGGAGCACCCGTTGGTGCGCAATGCGGAGTCCGGGGAGCTGGAGCCGGCGAGCTGGCCGGTGGCCCTGGACGCCGCGGCCCGCGGGCTGGCCGCGGCCAAGGGCCGTACCGGTGTGCTGACCGGCGGCCGGCTCACCGTCGAGGACGCCTACGCGTACGCCAAGTTCGCCCGGATCGCGCTGCACACCAACGACATCGACTTCCGGGCGCGGGTGCACAGCGCCGAGGAGGCGGACTTCCTGGCCGCCCGGGTCGCCGGCCGCGGCCGTGACCTCGGGGGCGGCGGGGTCACGTACACCGCCCTGGAGAAGGCGCCGGCCGTGCTGCTGGCGGGTATCGAGGCGGAGGAGGAGGCGCCCGGCGTCTTCCTGCGGCTGCGCAAGGCCCACCGCACGTACGGGCAGCGCACCTTCGGGCTCGCCGCCTACGCCTCCCGCGGGCTGATCAAGGCCGGCGGCACGCTGCTGCCGGCCGCGCCCGGCACCGAAACGGAATGGCTGGACGCGCTGGCGGACGATGAGGCAGCAAGCGCGGAGCGCTTTCCCGCGGAGGGCGGTGGCGGGCGACGGGTGGGCCTTTCCGGTGACGGGCAGGCCGCGGCCGAGGCGCTGCGCGCGGACGGCGCGGTGATCGTCGTCGGTGAGCGGCTGGCGGCGGTGCCGGGCGCGCTGACCGCCGCGGTGCGCGCCGCCACCGCGACCGGCGCGCGGCTGGTGTGGATCCCGCGGCGGGCGGGCGAACGCGGCGCCGTGGAGGCGGGCGCGCTGCCGGGGCTGCTGCCCGGCGGCCGGCCGGCCACCGACCCGCGGGCCCGCGACGAGGTCGCCGCCGCCTGGGGCGTGGCCGCGCTGCCGCACGGGCACGGCCGGGACACCGGCCAGATCATCGAGGCCGCGGCGACCGGTGAGCTGAGCGCGCTGCTGGTGGCCGGTGTCGAGGTCGCCGACCTGCCGGACCCGGCCCGGGCGCTGACCGCCCTGGACGAGGTCGGTTTCCTGGTCAGCCTGGAGCTGCGGCCCTCCGCGGTCACCGAGCGGGCCGATGTGGTCCTCCCGGTGGCGGCCGTGGTGGAGAAGGCCGGCACGTTCCTCAACTGGGAGGGCCGGGCCCGGCTGTTCGACGCCGCGCTCAAGCCCGACCAGATGACCCGCCGCCCTCTGCTGCCGGACTCCCGGGTGCTGCACATGCTCGCCGACGCCCTCGACGTCCACCTGGCACTGCCCGACGTCGCCTCCGTACGCCGCGAGGTGACCCGGCTCGGCAGCTGGGACGGCCCGTACGCGGGCGATCCGGTGGAGAGCGGGCGGCCGCTGCCCCGGCCCGGCACCGGAGAGGCGGTGCTCGCCGGGCACCGGCTGCTGCTGGACCAGGGCGTCCTCCAGGAAGGCGACGAGGCGCTGGCCGGCACCCGGCACGCCGCCGTCGCCCGGATGTCGGAGACCACCGCCGCCGAGACCGGCGTCAAGGACGGCGACCTGCTGGCGGTCAGCGGGCCGGCCGGCTCGGTGCGGCTGCCGCTCGCGGTCACGCCGATGCCCGACCGGGTGGTGTGGCTGCCGCTCAACTCCACGGGCGGGGGCGTCGCCGCCGACACCGGTGCGCGCCCCGGCGAACTGGTGAGGATCTCCGCCGCCCCGGGCACGCCGGAGCCGGCCAAGGAGGTGGACGCATGATGCAGCTCGGTCAACTGGCCGCCGCGCAGACCGCGCTGGCCCAGGAGGACCTGTCGATGTTCGGCCGCGACCCGTGGTGGCTGGTCGTCGTCAAGGCGGTCTTCTGCTTCGCGTTCCTGATGCTGACGGTGCTGTTCTCCATCGTGTGGGAGCGCAAGGTCGTCGCCTGGATGCAGTTGCGCATCGGCCCCAACCGGCACGGGCCCTGGGGCATGCTCCAGTCGCTCGCCGACGGCATCAAGCTGATGCTGAAGGAGGACCTGGTCGTCCGGCGGGCCGACAAGGTCGTCTACGTCCTCGCGCCGATCGTGGCGGCCATCCCGGCGTTCATGGCGATCGCGGTGATCCCGTTCGGCCCGGCCGACAACGAGGTCTCGATCTTCGGGCAGCGCACCACGATGCAGCTGACCGACCTGCCCATCGGCATCCTCTACATCCTGGCCACCGCGTCGATCGGCATCTACGGCATCGTGCTGGCGGGCTGGTCCTCCGGCTCGACGTACCCGCTGCTCGGCGGTCTCCGCTCGTGCGCGCAGATGATCTCGTACGAGATCGCGATGGGCGCCGCCTTCGCCTCGGTCTTCCTGTACTCCGGGTCGATGTCGACCTCCACCATCGTGGAGGCGCAGGCGCACCGGTGGTACATCCTGCTGCTGCCGGTGTCGTTCCTCATCTACATCGCGACGATGGTGGGGGAGACCAACCGGGCGCCGTTCGACATGCCGGAGTCCGAGGGCGACCTCGTCGGCGGATTCAACACCGAGTACTCGTCCATCAAGTTCGCGATGTTCATGCTCGCCGAGTACGTGAACATGGTGACGGTCTCGGCGGTCGCGACCACCCTCTTCCTCGGCGGCTGGCGGGCCCCGTACCCGATCTCGGCGTTCTGGGAGGGCGCGAACCACGGCTGGTGGCCGATGCTGTGGTTCACGATCAAGGTGCAGCTGCTGCTGTTCTTCTTCATCTGGCTGCGCGGCACGCTCCCCCGGGTCCGCTACGACCAGCTGATGAAGCTGGGCTGGAAGGTCCTCATCCCCCTCTCGCTGGTCTGGCTGATGCTCGTCGCCACCGTCCGGGCGCTGAAGAACGAGGGCTACAACTTCTCCCAGATCGTGCTCTACGTCGCCGGCGGCGCGGTCGCGCTGCTGCTGATCTCCCTGCTCGTGGACTTCTTCCGGCGGGCCGAGGCGGCGGAGGAGCCGGACGGCGAGGGGGCGTTCGACCCGATGGCCGGCGGGTTCCCGGTGCCGCCGCTGCCCGGACAGAGCCTGCCGCCGGTGCCGCGCCGGCGCCCGCGCGGGGGAGACCGCGAGTTGATTGTCAGTGGCCGGGTGGACACTGTCAGTAACGAAAACGCAACCGACGGAAAGGGGGGCGACGGTGCCTGAGTTCCAGAACCCCGTGGCCGGCTTCGGCGTGACCTTCAAGGCCATGTTCAAGAAGCGGCTGACCGAGCAGTACCCGGAGGAGAAGAAGCCGACGGCGCCGCGCTTCCACGGCCGCCATCAGCTCAACCGCCACCCCGACGGGCTGGAGAAGTGCGTCGGCTGCGAGCTGTGCGCCTGGGCCTGCCCGGCCGACGCGATCTACGTCGAGGGCGCGGACAACACCGACGAGGAGCGCTACTCCCCCGGTGAGCGCTACGGCCGCGTCTACCAGATCAACTACCTGCGCTGCATCCTGTGCGGCCTGTGCGTGGAGGCCTGCCCCACCCGCGCACTGACCATGACGAACGAGTACGAACTCGCCGACCGGTCCCGCGCCTCGCTCATCTACACCAAGGAGGAGCTGCTCGCCGGCCTGGAGGACACGATGGTCGACACGCCGCATGCCATCCACCCGGGCATGACGGAGAAGGACTACTACAACGGCCTGGTGACCGAGGCCGCCCCGGGGACGGTCGTTCAAGTGGCCCGGTCCAAGGGCGAGGAGCCCCAGGAGGCCGCCGCCACGACCGGCCCCCAGGAGCCCGCCGCGCGGGAGGTGACCGAGCGATGATCTCCCTCGCCGCCGCGGCCTCCACCGGCGAGGCCGTGCAGTTCTGGCTCCTGGGCACCGTCGCCGTCCTCGGCGCCCTCGGCACGATCCTGATGAAGCGGGCCGTGCACAGCGCCCTGTCGCTCGCCGGCACCATGATCGTTCTGGCGGTCTTCTACCTCGCCAACGGCGCGTACTTCCTCGGCGTCGTGCAGATCGTCGTCTACACCGGCGCGATCATGATGCTGTTCCTGTTCGTCGTCATGCTGGTCGGCGTCACCGCCGCGGACTCCCTCAAGGAGACGCTCAAGGGCCAGCGCTGGCTCGCCGCCGGACTGGGCCTCGGCTTCGGCATCCTGCTGATCGCCGGCATCGGCAACGCCTCCCTCAAGGAGTTCAACGGCCTGGGCGAGGCCAACGCCGGAGGCAACGTCCAGGGCCTGGCCGCGCTCATCTTCACCAAGTACGTCTTCGCCTTCGAAGTCACCGGCGCCCTGCTGATCACCGCGGCCGTCGGCGCGATGGTGCTCACCCACCGGGAGCGCACCGAGCGCGCCAGGACCCAGCGCGAGCAGTCCGAGGCCCGCGTCCGCGAGGGCAAGCAGGTGCCGCCGCTGCCCGCCCCCGGCGTCTACGCCCGGCACAACGCCGTGGACATCCCCGGCCTGCTGCCCGACGGCACCCCGTCCGACCTGACCGTCAGTCCGACGCTGCGCGCCCGCGGCCAGATCCGGGACGTCTCCCGCGAGTCGCTCGCCGACCTGAAGGCGCTGGAGCGGCGCTCCGAGGACTGGCTGGGCCGCGGCTCCGGCGAGCAGCCCGAAGCCCCGCCGTCCGGTGGCGCGTCGCCGAAGGAGCACAAGGAGGGGGCCAAGAAATGAACCCGGTCTACTACCTGTACCTCGCCGCCCTGCTGTTCACGATCGGCGCGGCCGGGGTGCTGATCAGGCGGAACGCCATCGTGGTGTTCATGTGCATCGAGCTGATGCTCAACGCCTGCAACCTCGCCTTCGTCACCTTCTCCCGCCTGCACGGGAATCTGGACGGCCAGATCATCGCCTTCTTCACGATGGTCGTCGCCGCGGCCGAGGTCGTGGTCGGCCTGGCGATCATCGTGACGATCTTCCGCACCCGTCATACGGCCTCGGTCGACGACGCCAGCCTGATGAAGCTGTAAGGGGTCGCCCAAAGTGGAGAACTTGATCGCGCTGCTCGTCGCGGCACCGCTGGTCGGTGCGGCCCTGCTGCTGTGCGGCGGAAAACGGCTCGACCGCACCGGCCACTGGATCGGCACCCTCTTCGCGGCGGCGTCGTTCGCCGTCGGAGTGGCGCTCTTCGCCGACATGCTCGGCAGGAGCGCCGACCACCGGGCGCTGCACCAGCACCTGTTCACCTGGATCCCGGTCGGCGGCTTCCGTGCCGACGTCGCCTTCCAGCTCGACCAGCTGTCCATGACCTTCGTCCTGCTGATCACCGGCGTCGGCTCACTGATCCACGTCTACTCGATCGGCTACATGGAGCACGACGAACGGCGCCGCCGCTTCTTCGGCTACCTCAACCTCTTCCTCGCGGCGATGCTGCTGCTCGTCCTCGCCGACAACTACCTTCTGCTGTACGTCGGCTGGGAGGGCGTCGGCCTCGCCTCGTACCTCCTCATCGGCTTCTGGCAGCACAAGCCGAGCGCGGCCACCGCCGCCAAGAAGGCGTTCCTCGTCAACCGCGTCGGCGACATGGGCCTGTCCATCGCGATCATGCTGATGTTCACGACGTTCGGGACGTTCGCGTTCGGCCCGGTGCTCGCCTCCACCGGCGCCACCTCCGAGGGCAAGCTCACCGCCATCGGGCTGATGCTGCTGCTGGCCGCCTGCGGCAAGTCCGCCCAGGTACCGCTGCAGTCCTGGCTCGGGGACGCCATGGAGGGCCCCACCCCGGTCTCCGCCCTGATCCACGCCGCCACGATGGTCACCGCCGGCGTGTATCTGATCACCCGCTCCGGGGCGATCTTCAACGCCGCACCGGACGCCCAGACCGCCGTCGTCGCGGTCGGCGCGGTCACCCTCCTCTTCGGTGCGATCGTCGGTTGCGCCAAGGACGACATCAAGAAGGCCCTGGCCGGCTCGACGATGTCGCAGATCGGCTACATGATCCTGGCCGCCGGCCTGGGCCCGATCGGCTACGCCTTCGCGATCATGCACCTGGTCACCCACGGCTTCTTCAAGGCGGGCCTCTTCCTCGGCGCCGGCTCGGTGATGCACGGCATGAACGACGAGGTGGACATGCGCCGTTACGGCGGCCTGCGTAAGTACATGCCGGTCACCTTCGTCACCTTCGGCCTCGGCTATCTCGCGATCATCGGCTTCCCCGGCCTGTCCGGCTTCTTCTCCAAGGACAAGATCATCGAGGCGGCGTTCGCCAAGGGCGGCACCGAGGGCTGGATCCTCGGCGGCGCGGCCCTCCTGGGCGCCGCGATCACCGCGTTCTACATGACCCGGGTGATGCTGATGACCTTCTTCGGCGAGGAGCGCTGGCGCAACGCCCCCACCCCCTCACCGGACCGGCCCTCCGTCGAACCCGCCGCCGAAACCTGCGGCGAGTACACCCCACCGCATCCGCACGAGTCGCCGAAGGTCATGACCCTCCCCATGGTCGTGCTGGCCATCGGATCGGTCTTCGCCGGCGGCCTGTTCAGCCTCAACGAGGCCTTCGTGAAGTGGCTGGAGCCCGTCACCTCCTTCGCGCACGGCCACTCCCCGGTCAGCGCCACGACCGTCACCGCCGCCACCATCGCCGTCCTCCTCCTCGGCGTCGGCGTCGCCTGGCTGATGTACGGCCGCCGGCCGGTCCCGTCGCTCGCCCCCCGCGGCTCGCTGCTCACCCGCGCGGCCCGCCGCGACCTCCTCCAGGACGACTTCAACGACCTCGTCTTCGTCCGCGGTGGCGGCCACCTCACCACCACCCTCGTCCAGCTCGACCACACCCTGGTGGACGGCGCGGTCAACGGCACGGCCGCCTCCATGGGCGGACTCTCCGGCCTGCTCCGCCAGTTGCAGAGCGGCTTCGTCCGCTCCTACGCGGTCCAGATGCTGGGCGGGGCCGCCGTACTCGTCGCCGCGACCCTGCTGATGAGGGGTGTCTGAGCCATGTCGTTTCCCCTGCTGACAGCGACGGCCGTGGTACCGGCGATCGGCGCGATCGCCACCGCCGCGCTGCCCGCCGCCAAGCGCACCGCGGCCAAATGGCTCGCGCTGCTCTTCTCGCTGCTCACCTTCGCGCTGGCCCTGGTCGTCGCGTTCCGCTTCGACCCCGGCGCCAAGGGCCCCTTCCAGCTCACCGAATCGCACGCCTGGATCCGCGACTTCGGGGTCCGCTACGAACTCGGCGTCGACGGCATCGCGGTCGCCCTGATCGCGCTGACCGCCCTGCTCGTCCCGTTCGTCATCCTGGCCGGCTGGCACGACGCCGATCCCCTGGAGGAAGCCACGCCCAACCGGCGCTGGCGGCCCACCCAGGGCTTCTTCGCGCTGATCCTCGCCGTCGAGGCGATGGTGGTGATCTCCTTCGAGGCCACCGACGTCTTCCTCTTCTACATCTTCTTCGAAGCCATGCTGATCCCGATGTACTTCCTCATCGGAGGCTTCGGGGACCGCGCCGGCGCCGACGGCGAGGAACGCTCCGCGGGCCGCAGGTCGCAGGCGGCGGTGAAGTTCCTGCTCTACAACCTCGCCGGCGGACTGATCATGCTGGCCGCGGTCATCGGGCTGTACGCCGCCACCGCCGACCAGCTCGGCACCGGCACCTTCTCCCTGACGCAGATCGTCGAGGCCCGCGCGGCCGGGCAGCTGGACCTCGGCACCACCACCGAACGCCTGCTGTTCCTCGGCTTCTTCTTCGCCTTCGCCGTCAAGGCCCCGCTCTGGCCGCTGCACACCTGGCTGCCCGGTGCCATGACCGAATCGACCGCCCCGGTCGCCGTCCTGATCACCGCCGTGGTCGACAAGGTCGGCACCTTCGCCATGCTCCGCTTCTGCCTCCAGCTCTTCCCGGAGGCCAGCAGCTGGGCCACCCCCGTCATCCTGGTCCTCGCCCTGATCAGCATCGTCTACGGCGCCCTGCTCGCGGTCGCCCAGCGGGACATCAAGCGGCTGATCGCCTACGCCTCGATCTCCCACTTCGGCTTCATCATCCTGGGCATCTTCGCCATGACGTCCCAGGGCCAGGGCGGCGCCACCCTCTACATGGTCAACCACGGCATCTCGACCGCCGCCCTGATGCTGGTCGCCGGCTTCCTCATCAGCCGCCGCGGCTCCCGGCTCATCGCGGACTTCGGCGGTGTCCAGAAGGTCGCCCCCGTGCTCGCCGGGACGTTCCTGATCGGCGGCCTGGCCACCCTCTCCCTGCCCGGCCTGGCCCCGTTCGTCAGCGAATTCCTCGTCCTGGTCGGCACGTTCAGCCGCTATCCGGTCATCGGCGTCATCGCCACCCTCGGCATCGTCCTCGCCGCGCTCTACGTCCTCGTCCTCTACCAGCGGACGATGACCGGGCCGGTGAAGAGCGAGGTCAGCGCCATGCCCGACCTGCGGGTCCGGGAACTGGTGGTGGTCGCGCCGCTGATCGCGCTGCTGCTCTTCCTCGGCGTGTACCCCAAACCGCTCACCGACCTCGTCAACCCGGCGGTCGAGCACACCCTGTCCGTCGTGGACAAGAAGGACCCCAAGCCCACTGCGCAGGTGAACGCCGTGCCCGGCAGCGGCCGGACCGGTCACGCCGCGAGTGATCAAGATGTGGAGGCCGCGAAGTGAGTTCCGTGGCAAGTGTCCACAGCCTGTGGACAGCGGCGGCCGGAGCACCGGGCAAGATCCCGGGGCCGCACATCGAGTACGCCCAGCTCTCGCCCACCCTGATCGTCCTCGGTGCCGCGGTGCTCGGCATCATGATCGAAGCCTTCGTCCCGCGCCGCAGCCGCTACTACTCCCAGCTGCTGCTGTCCCTGGTGGCGCTGGCCGCCGCGTTCGCCGCGGTGATCGGCCTGGCGGCCGCCGGATTCGGCTCGTCCAAGGCCCATGTCGCCGCGATGGGCGCCGTCGCCGTCGACGGCCCCGCGCTGTTCCTCCAGGGCACGATCCTGCTGGTCTCCCTGATCGCCGTCTTCACCTTCGCCGAGCGCCGGCTCGACCCGGCGGCACACGGGAAGCACGTCGACTCCTTCGCCGCCCAGCCCGCGGCCGTCCCCGGCGGCGCCGCCGAACAAGCCGCCGTCAAGGCCGGGTTCACCACCACCGAGGTCTTCCCGATCCTGCTCTTCGCGGTCGGCGGCATGCTGATCTTCCCGGCGGCCAACGACCTTCTGACGCTCTTCGTCGCGCTGGAGGTCTTCTCCCTCCCGCTGTACATCCTGTGCGCACTCGCCCGCCGCCAGCGCCTGCTGTCGCAGGAGTCCGCGCTCAAGTACTTCCTCCTCGGCGCGTTTTCCTCCGCCTTCCTCCTGTTCGGCGTCGCGCTGCTCTATGGCTACGCGGGCACGGTGACGTACGCCGGGATCGCCGAGGTCGTCTCGGACGGCGCCAAGCAGATCGACCCGGCCCTGGCCGGCACGATGAGCAACGACGCACTGCTGCTGATCGGCGGGGCGCTGGTGCTGATGGGGCTGCTGTTCAAGGTCGGCGCGGTGCCGTTCCACATGTGGACCCCGGACGTCTACCAGGGCGCTCCGACGCCGGTCACCGGCTTCATGGCGGCCGCCACCAAGGTCGCCGCGTTCGGCGCGCTGCTGCGGGTGCTGTACGTCGTCCTGCCCGGCATGCGCTGGGACTGGCGGCCGGTGATGTGGGGCGTCGCGATCATCACGATGCTGGGCGGCGCGATCGTCGCCATCACCCAGACCGACATCAAGCGGCTGCTGGCGTACTCCTCCATCGCACACGCCGGGTTCATCCTCGCCGGTGTCATCGCCACGAGTAAGGACGGCGTCTCCTCGGTGCTGTTCTACCTGGGCGCCTATTCCTTCGTGACGCTCGGCGCGTTCGCCGTCGTCACCCTGGTGCGGGACGCGGGCGGCGAGGCCACCCAGCTGTCCAAGTGGGCCGGCCTCGGCCGGCGTTCGCCGCTGGTCGCCGCGGTCTTCGCGGTGTTCCTGCTGGCCTTCGCCGGCATCCCGCTGACCTCCGGTTTCGCCGGGAAGTTCGCGGTCTTCAAGGCGGCCGCGCAGAGCGGCGCGGGCTGGCTGGTGGTGGTCGGTGTGATCTCCTCCGCCATCGCCGCGTTCTTCTACATCCGCGTCATCGTCCTGATGTTCTTCAACGAGCCCAAGGCCGAAGGCCCGACCGTGGCGGTGCCCAGCCCGCTGACGTCCACGGCCATCGCCATCGGCGTCACCGCCACCCTGGTCCTGGGCCTGGCGCCGCAGTACTTCCTCGACCTGGCAGGGCATGCGGGAGTCTTCGTGCGCTGACCGGGCGGTCGGCCGGCCCCGGCCCGGCCGACCGCCGGACCGGTACCGCGGCTGCGTTCGCGGTGCATCGCATCACCGCATGCGGCAACGGCCGCCGTCCGGAGCCCTCGGGGGGTTCCGGACGGCGGCCGTTCGCCGTGCAGGGCCAGCCGGCCCACCAGCGGTCGGTCCGGCGGGGCGGGCGGTCAGCTCTTGGGCATCCCGCTCGGCAGCTCGGGCATGTCGGGGATCTTCATGCTGCCGTCACCGGTCTTGGTGTACTTCTCGGTGGGACCGTTCTTCCAGTCGACGGTCAGGGTCTTGCCGTCCGAACCGGCCTTGAGCGTGCCCATGGTGCGGGTGGTGTCCCCGTCGGTGCACTTGAGGGCGGCCATGGTCATCCCGGCCATCTCCTGGACCTTGCCCAGACACGCGGACTTGTGCCCGTTGCTGAACGCGACCGTGCCCTTGGTGATCACCAGGACCAGCGGGCTGCTGTCCGTACCGGCCTTCCAGGCGCCCTCGACCGCCTTGGGGCTCGCGGGCTTGTCCGCACCTCCCGGAGTCGACGTCGGAGCCTCCGGCGTCTTGCTCGGCTTGCTGTCGCTGCCGTTGTCGCCGCTGCTTCCGCAACCGCTGAGCAGCATCGCGGCGATGGCTGCCGCCCCGGCGATCTGTGCTGCCTTGCGCACGTACGTCTCCTCCGTTGTGGGTCAGGGACCGTGAGGCTAACAGCGCCCCCACCCCACCGTCCGCCCCGCCATCGCTCTTGCATCAACGCCGGTACGCAGTTGGTGTGGGGCTGTGACGTAGGGGGTGATGTAGGGGCGGGGGAGGGGTGGTGCGGAGGGGTGGGGGGGGGTGTGGAGGGGGAGGGGTGCGTAGGGGGCGGGTGGTGGGGAGGGCGGGGGTGAGGGTGGGCGGCTTTCGTCTTCCTCGGGGGGTTCCCCCCTCCCCCTCCCACCCCCCACCCCGCCCCAGCCCCCTAACCTCCCGCCGCGCTCTTGTCCTGCTGTACCGCGTGGTGGACGGCGCGGGACGTCCAGCACTCCTTGGCCAGGCCGCGCAGGGCACGCCGGTGCGGGCGTCCGGCTGCGCCGGGCAGCAGCCTGGCGTCCAGGTCGCAGGCTGCCACCTGCGCGGCCAGCAGCCGGTCACGCCACCCGGGCAGCCCGGCCTCGACGGCCGCCGTGAAACGGGCCCGGGCCGGCCCCGTGAGGTCCACCGGCCCCACGGGGAACCGTTCGTAGGGGAACAGGCCCAGCGCCCGGTGGGTCTCCCTGCGCAGTGCGCCGCGCTTCTCCAGCACACGCAGGCACAGCTCGTGCAGGGGGCGGCCGGCGCCGTGGACCCAGCGGTGCGCCTTGACGCCCTTGCCGCCCTTGGCCGGGGCGGGCAGTGCCGCCAGTGCGCCGTCCCCTACCGCGTTGCCCAGCGGCAGCGGATTGGTCACCGTGATCCGGTCACCGCGCTCCACGGTGATCCGCCCGGCCGCCTCCAGGTCCGCCAGCGCCGCGCCGGCCAGCCCGTAGTGCAGGTACTTCGGGTTGGTCAGGGGGCGGCCGCGCACCGGGTCGAGGCCGAGGAGCAGCAGTTCCTCGGGCAGGGTGAGCGGGGTGCCGGTCATCTCGCGTCGCGGCCCGGGAGCGTGGGCGCGGGCAGGATGCGGCCGGTGACCTCGCCCAGACCGATCCGGGCGCCGTCCGGGCCGGGTGCCCAGGCGGTGAGGGTGACCTCGTCGCCGTCCTGGAGGTAGGGGCCCTTGCCCTGGGTGAGTTCGAGCAGGCAGCCGAGCTGGTCGGGTTCCGGGCCGGAGACCGTGCCGGAGGCGAACAGATCGCCGGTGCGCAGCGAGGCGCCGTTGACCGTCATATGGGCCAGCTGCTGGGCGGCGGTCCAGTACGTGGCGGAGAAGGGCGGGCGGGAGATCGTCTCGTCATTGATCCGCACCTCGATACGGATGTCGAGGCCGCCCGGTTCCACGTTGGTGTCGTCGAGGTAGGGCAGCAGGGGGTGGTCGCGGGTGGGCGGGGGTGTACGGGCGTGGTCGAGGGCGTCGAGCGGGGTGATCCAGGCGGAGACGGAGGTGGCGAAGGACTTGCCGAGGAACGGGCCGAGCGGGAGGTACTCCCAGGCCTGGATGTCGCGCGCTGACCAGTCGTTGACGAGGCAGACGCCGAAGACGTGGTCGCGGAAGGTGTCGAGGCCGACGGGTTCGTGGAGGACGGAGGGGGTGCCGACGACGAAGCCGACCTCGGCCTCGATGTCGAGGCGGGTGGACGGGCCGAAGACGGGGGCGTCGTCGGTGGCGTTCTTGCGCTGCCCGTTGGGCCGGACGACCGGGGTGCCGGTGGCGACGACGGTGCCCGCGCGGCCGTGGTAACCGATCGGCAGGTGCTTCCAGTTGGGCGGCAGGGCCGCGCCGTTGGGGCGGAAGATCCGGCCGACGTTCGTGGCGTGGTGCTCGCTGGAGTAGAAGTCGACGTAGTCGGCGACCTCGAAGGGGAGGTGCAGGGTGACCTCGGCCAGCGGGTGGAGCAGGGGGGCGACCTCGTCGCGGTGTGTGGGGTCGGTGACCGCGCTGTGGACGGCCGCGCGGATCTGCTGCCATACGGGCCGGCCGGCCGCCAGCAGCGGGTTGAGGTTGGGTGCGGTGAGCAGCTCGGCGTGCGGGTGGATGGCGGCGGGCAGGGCGCTGGGCAGTGCGCTCAGGTCGAGGACGTGACTGCCGTAGCGGACGCCGATCCGGTGTTGTCCGGGTGCGTCGGTGGTGCTGAAGACGCCGTAGGGGAGGTTGTGCGGGCCGAAGGGATCGCCTTCCGCCAGGTCGAACGGGCTCTGCTCGGGCATGGACAGCTCCTCGCGTTCGTCGTCGCCGGTGAGCGGCCGGTCCGGCCGGGGCGAGGGGCCCCGGGCCGGTGGCTCGGTGATCAGAGTACGGCTGGGGGCGGCGCGGCGAAGGAGCCTGTGGATAACTTCCGAAAGGCGTGGTCGGCGCGGTGAGCGGCGGGGCGGGAACGACTCTCGCGCGGGTCAGGAAGGCTCTTCGGGCGGCTCCGGCGGACATGCCGGACCGGTGGGGCGGGTGAGGGCGGCGGCGGGCCGGGACCAGCCCGAGTGAGGAGAGGGGGAGGCAGGGCGGCGGGGGAGGCACGGTGCGTCGGGTCGGCGGGGTGTGAACGGCGCGCGGCGCGGCGGGGTGGTGGACGGGCAGGTGGTCCCGCACGCCCCAACTCCTGGCAATGTCCTGAAAAGCCTTGCCGCCCTGCGCAATTCGGGCCTAGCTTCCTTTCCTGGCACGGGCCGGGGCGGGACCGTTCCGAGGGGGGACACGTGGCTCGCAGTGGCGCACGGCTCGCGGTCGACCAGAGCGTTCCGGGCCTGATCGTGAAGATCGGGGCGTACCCCCTGCATCACGGCGGTGTGGGCGCCATCCGCAGCCTGGGACGGCTGGGCGTCCCCATGTACGCGGTGACGGAGGACCGTTTCACGCCCGCTGCGGCCTGCCGCTATCTGTGCGGCCGCTTCGTCTGGCCGACCACGGGCCGCGAGGAGCCGGAGCGGCTGGTCGCGGGGCTGCTGCGGATCGGGCGCCGGATCGGCCGGCCGGCGGTGCTGCTGCCCACCGACGACGAGGCGGCCGTGCTGATCGCCGAGCACGCCGGAGCGCTCGCCGGATCGTTTCTGTTCCCCCGGCCGTCGCCCGGCCTGCCGCGCCGGCTGGCCAGCAAACAGGGGCTGCACGAACTGTGCGCCACGCACGGTGTCCCGTCGCCGGCCGCCGTCTTCCCCGCGTCGTACGCAGACGTCGAGACGTACGCCGGGCGGGGGCGCTTCCCCGTGGTGGCGAAGAACCGGGAGGCGTTCGTCCGGCGCAGCCGGCCCGCGGTCGCCGGTACCACCCGGATCACGGGGCCGGGGCACCTGCTCGATCTGGCCCGGGAGTGGGGCCCGCGGCCCGCCGTGGTCCTGCAGGAGTACCTGCCGCGGGAGCAGGCCGAGGACTGGATCGTGCACGCCTGCTTCGCGGCGGACGGCGCGCCGCTGGCACTGTTCACCGGGGTCAAGGTGCGGTCGTGGCCGCCGCACGCGGGTATGACGGCCTGTGCGTGGGTGGTCGACAATCCTGAACTGGCGCGGCAGGCCGCGCGGTTCGCCCGCCGGATCGGGTTCACCGGGACCGCCGACCTGGACTGGCGGTTCGACCGGCGCGACGGCCGGTACAAGCTGCTGGACTTCAACCCCCGTATGGGCGCGCAGTTCCGGCTGTTCGAAACCACGGCCGGTGTGGACGTCGTCCGCGCGCAGCATCTGCATCTCACGGGGCGCGCCGTTCCGGAGGGCGTCCAGCGGGCCGGGCGCTGCTTCGTCGTCGAGAACGTCGATCTGCCGGCCCGGCTCGCCTACGGGGGCGGCGGTGGCGGTGGGCCGCACGTACCGGCGCGTCCGCGCGGCACCGAGACGGCGTGGTTCGCCGCCGACGATCCGCTGCCGTTCCTCGCCATGCTGGCGCGGTCCGCCGTGCCGGGGGTCCGGCATCTGTGGCAACTGCACCGGGCGGCCCGCCGGGCGGCCACCGCCCCGCCCCCGAGGCGCGACGGACCACCTGGTCAGGCCCCCAGGCGCGACGCCCCGCCCCGGCAGGCGCCCCCGAAGCACGAGCCACCACCTGGGCACGAGGCACCACCGAGGCAAGGGGAGGAACCGCAGTGAGCACTCCGGTAGCGGTCATCGGGGCCGGTCCCTACGGCCTGTCGACGGCGACCCATCTGCGGGCGCAGGGTGTGCCGGTGCGGATCTTCGGCCGCCCGATGGCCAGCTGGCAGGAGCAGATGCCCGCGGGCATGCTGCTGAAGTCGACGCCCGCGGCGTCGAGCATCGACGTCCCGTTGGAGGGCCATGCCCTCGCCGACTACTGCGCCGCGATGGGCGAGCCGCGGTACGAGTCGGACTGGGACCTCCTGCCCGTCGAGACGTTCGTCCGTTACGGGCGTTGGGTGCAGCGGCGGCTGCTGCCCGATGTGGAGCCGGTCCGGGTGGTGTCGGTGGACAGGCGGGCGGACGGTTTCGAGCTCAAGCTGGACAGCGGCGACCAGGTGGGCGCCCGGGCAGTGGTCGTCGCCACCGGGCTGAGCGGGCTGGCGCATCTGCCCCGCCGGCTGGCGGCCGCGGTCCCGGACGGGCCGTCCGCCACCGGGCCGGTCTCGCACAGCTCCCAGCACCACGACCTGGCCGCGCTGGCGGGCCGGGACGTGGTGGTGGTCGGTGCCGGGCAGTCGGCGCTGGAGAGCGCGGTCCTGCTCGCCGAGGCGGGCGCGGCGTCCGTACGGGTCGTGGCGCGCGGGCCCGCCGCGGTGGGCTTCGGGGCGCCGCCGGACCGCCAGCCGCGGCTGCGGCCCGCCTCGCCGTTCGGCAACGCCTGGTCGTTGTACGCGCTGACGCAGCACGCCGGGGCGTTCCGGTTTCTGCCGCCGCCGGTGCGGCGCGCCCTGGTGCGGCGGGTGCTCGGTCCGCTCGGCGCGTGGTGGCTGCGGGACCGGTTCACCGGCCGGGTTCAGGTCACGCAGGGTCGGCGGATCGTACGGGCCACGGTCCGCGACGGCCGCCCCGTACTGGCGCTGCGCGGCGCCGACGGGCACGGGGGCGAGCTGGCCGGGGACCATGTGCTGGCGGCGACCGGCTACCGGATGGACCTGGCGGCGCTGGACTTCCTCGGGCCGGGGCTGCGCACCGGGATCGTCACGCGGGCCGGCGGACCTCTTCTGGACGCCGGGTTCGGTTCGTCGGTACCGGGGCTGTACTTCACGGGGCTGCCGGCCGCCGCGTCGTTCGGCCCGGTGATGCGCTTCGTGTGCGGGACGGCCTACGCCGGGCCGCGGCTGGCCAGGTCGGTGGCGCGGGCATACGGCTGACGGCCCGTGGGGGCCGGTGGCGTCGCGTCGCCGGTGAGGTGCGCGGGTCGCGAAGATGGCCGAAGTGCGTAGGGTCCTGGTGGATATCCGGCTCATCGGTAACCCCTGTGTTTGCTGGGATGCACGGGGTTCTGCCGGCCTCCGCCGGGCCCGCATTCCGACGTCAAAGCCACGCCAAAACGTGATCAACAGTGATCAACAAGTTGTCGGCCCGGGCGTTGCTGTGCATCCCGGGTGGTTCGGGGGGCGGGCGCTCACGGTGATCGAACTGCGACCGGATACGCTGGCCAATGGTGGAGACAGCGACAGATCGACATTCAGTTTGATCGTCAGCAGACAGGAGTACCCCTCGTGACCGTCGTCGGGCCCTTCGGGCTGAGCGTGCGGGACCAGGCTCTTGAGGCCGATGTCCAGGCCGGGTTGGCGGCTGTCGAGGAGGGCCTGCTGGAGGCCACCAAGAGCGACGTGCCGTTCATCACCGAGGCCGCGCAGCATCTCGTGCGCGCGGGAGGCAAGCGGTTCCGGCCGATGCTGGTGATGCTGGCCGCCCAATTCGGTGACCCCCACAGCCCGGGCGTGGTGCCCTCCGCCGTCGTCGTGGAGCTCACGCATCTGGCGACGCTCTACCACGACGACGTGATGGACGAGGCGGAAGTGCGCCGCGGGGTGGCCAGCGCCAACGCCCGCTGGGGCAACTCCGTCGCGGTGCTGACCGGCGACTTCCTCTTCGCCCGCGCCTCGCACATCCTCGCCGACCTCGGTCCCGAGGCCGTCCGGATCCAGGCCGAGGCGTTCGAGCGCCTGGTGACCGGCCAGATCCTGGAGACCGCCGGACCGCGCGACGGCCGCGACCCCATCGACCACTACCTCGACGTCCTCGCGGGCAAGACCGGCTCGCTGGTGGCCGTCGCCTGCCGCTTCGGCGCCATGATGTCGGGCGCCGAGGAGTCCATGGCCAACATCCTCACCCAGTACGGCGAGCGGCTGGGCACCGCCTTCCAGCTGGCCGACGACGTCCTGGACATCGCCAGCGACTCGCACGAATCGGGCAAGACGCCCGGTACGGACCTGCGCGAGGGCATCCCGACGCTGCCGGTGCTGCGGCTGCGGGCCCGCGCCGAGAGCGACGCCGGCACGCCCGAGGACCGGGCGCTGTGCGAACTGCTCGCCGGCGACCTCACCGACGACGTCCGGCACGCCGAGGCGCTCGCCGGACTGCGTGCCCACCCGGCCCTCGAAGAGGCCCGCCGGGACACCGTCCGCTACGCGGAGGAGGCCCGCGCGACGCTGGCGCCGCTCCCGTCGTGCACGTCCAAGGCGGCCCTGGAGGGCCTCTGCGACGCGGTGGTCCACCGGGCGGGCTGACACCCCCTAAGGGTTCGCCCCCGCTCGCCTCAGGGTTCGGTCAACCCCAGGTCGTACGGGCGGCGTCGTGCGGTGACCGGGCGTCATACCTCAGCAGTACGACGAGTTGGACCCGCGGGCTGACGCGATGCGTCGCGCGAATTGGTGAGATGGGGAACACCACAGCGCGGCGGTCAGGCCACAATGAGCCCAGGGGAGGGCCAGTGGACAGCTCGGCGGCCGCCGCAGACGACGGAGGTAGGCAGATGCCAGGGTACGAACCGACAGAGGTCACCGGCGAGACGGACGGGGGGCGCTCCCCGAAGCGCCGGAAGGCGGTGCGGTACGCCGTACCGGTCGCGGTGGCGGGGGTGGCGGCGGCGACGATCGGGCTGGTCCCGGCATTCGCCGGATCGGGTTCCCCGGACCTGCCGAAGATCTCGGCCCAGGACCTCATAGCCAAGATCGCCAAGTCGGACGTCCAGCAGCTGTCCGGCACGGTCCGGGTCAGCACGGACCTCGGCCTGCCGTCCCTGCCCGGCGGTATGGCGGCCGGCGGCTTCGGCGGCGGCCAGGGCGGCGAGAAGGGTGGGCACGGCCAGGACGGCGCCTCCGCGTCGCCGCGGAGCAAGCTGATGGAGCTGGCGTCCGGTGCGCACACGCTCCGGGTGGCCGCCGACGGGCCCGAGAAGCAGCGGGTGTCCATCGTCGACAAGGCCGCCGAGTACAGCCTCGTCCACAACGGCAACGAGGTCTGGGCGTACGACAGCGGCAGCAACACCGCGGTGCACAGCACCGCACCCGACGCCGGCCGGCACGGCACGCACAAGCGGGCCCCCGAGGGCCTTCCGGGCGACCTGAAGAACGCCACCCCGCAGGACCTGGCGAAGAAGGTCCTCCAGGCCGCCGGTGACACCACCTCGGTCACCGTCGACGGCACCGCCCGGGTCGCCGGACGGGACGCCTACCAGCTGCTGATTAAGCCCAAGCAGGCCGCCTCGACGGTCGGCTCGATCCGGGTCGCGGTGGACGCCGCCAACGGCGTCCCGCTGAAGTTCACCCTGACCCCGAAGAGCGGCGGCGCGGCCGCCATCGACGTCGGCTACACCAACGTCGACTTCGCCAAGCCGGCCGCGGACCTCTTCTCGTTCACGCCGCCCAAGGGCGCCAAGGTCGTCGACGGCGACAAGCAGCGGGCGACGGCCCAGCGCGAACACGGCAAGAAGTTCAAGGACTTCGGGTCCCGTAAGGACGCGAAGGACCTGAGGAAGGACTTCGGCGGGCTGAACGTCATCGGCAAGGGCTGGACGTCCATCGCCACGATCAAGGGCGCCGGCGCAGGACTGCCCTCCGGCAAGGACCAGGCCGCCGCCGGTGACGCCGGGAAGTTCCTGGACAGCCTCGGCGAGAAGGTCAACGGGTCGTTCGGCTCCGGCCGGATGTTCAGCACCCGCCTGGTCAACGCCCTGATAACGGACAACGGCACGGTCTACGTCGGTGCCGTCGACAAGCAGGCCCTGATCCACGCGGCCGACGCCGCGAAGTAACGGGCCCCTCAAGCGCGGGACCGCCGTGCCGCCCGTCCGGGGGCGGGGCGGCGGCCCGCGGCCCAGCCGTACGACATGGGGGAGCCGATGCCACAGCAGCCCGCCAGGGGCCCCGGCGGCATGCCGCCCGCAGAGGAGCGGGCGATCGAGACGCGGGGGCTGACCAAGGCGTACCGAGGGGGTCAGCTCGCGGTCGACGGGCTCGACCTGGTCGTGCCGCGCGGCAGCGTCTTCGGGTTCCTCGGGCCCAACGGCTCCGGCAAGACCACCACCATCCGGATGCTGATGGGTCTGATCGACGCGACCGCCGGCAGCGCCCGGGTGCTCGGGCAGCCGATGCCCGCCGCCGGCCGCCGGGTGCTGCCCAAGGTGGGAGCGCTCATCGAGGGCCCGGCGCTCTACGGCTTCCTCAGCGGCCGGGAGAACCTCCGGCGCTTCGACGCCGCCGACCCGGACGCCGATCCGCGCACTCGCGACGCGCGGGTGGACCGCGCCCTGGAGCGGGTCGGCCTCGGAGCGGCGGCCGGGAAGAAGGCGCGGGCCTACTCCCTCGGCATGAAGCAGCGGCTCGGACTGGCCGCGGCGCTGCTGCAGCCCCGGGAGCTGCTGGTGCTGGACGAGCCGACCAACGGCCTGGACCCGCAGGGCATGCGGGAGATCCGCGCGCTGGTCCGTGAGCTGGCCGCGGACGGCACCACCGTCTTCCTCTCCTCGCACCTCCTCGACGAGATCGAGCAGGTCTGCACCCACGCGGCGGTGATGGCCCGCGGCCGGCTGATCACCCAGGGCACGGTCGCGGACCTGTCCGCCACGGTCCTAGGGCCGCGCGGACCCGGCCGGCTGACGGTCACCACCCCGGACCCGGCGGATGCGGTCCGGGTGCTGAAGGAGCATGGCCTGACCGGCCTTCAGACCACCGACGACCGGGTCACGGGCGAGCTGCCGGAAGCCGACGACGGGGCTGGCCCGCCCGAGCTCGCCGACCTCAACGCCGCGCTGGTGCACGCCGGGGTCCGGGTGCGCGGCTTCGGCACCGAACGGGCCACGCTGGAGGACGTGTTCGTGCAGCTGACCGGGGAGGGCTTCGATGTCGCAGGCTGAGGGCGTGCTGCGCCGGCCCCGACCGCTGTGGTCGCTGGGCCTGCTGCGCAACGAGATCACCACGACCTTCCGGCGCTGGCGGACGCTCGCCCTGCTGGCGGTGCTCGCGGGCGTACCGGTGCTGGTCGGCATCGCCGTCAAGATCGAGACGGGGGACGACGGTCCGGGCGGCGGGGGCGGCCAGGGCGGCCCGGCGTTCATCTCCCAGGTCACCCACAACGGCCTGTTCCTGGTGTTCACCTCGCTCGCGGTGACGCTGCCGTTCTTCCTGCCGATGTCCATCGGCGTGATCGCCGGCGACTCCCTGGCCGGGGAGGCCCACGGCGGCACCCTGCGCTACCTCCTCGTCGCGCCCGCCGGCCGTACCCGCCTGCTGCTGGTCAAATACGCCACCACCCTGACGTTCTGCCTGGTGGCCACCCTGGTCGTGGCGCTCTCCGCACTGGCCACCGGGGCGCTGCTCTTCCCGCTGGGCGAGGTCACACTGCTGTCCGGGACGTCCATATCCTTCGGCGAGGGGCTGCTGCGGGCGCTGGCCATCGCCGTGGTGGTGGCACTGTCCCTGATAGGCGTGGCCGCCGTGGGCCTGTTCATCTCGACGCTCACCAGCAGCGGTATCGCCGCGATGGCGACCACGGTCGGCCTGCTGATCACGGTGCAGATCCTGGACACCATCCCGCAGCTCAGCGCCGTCCAGCCGTATCTCTTCCCGCACTACTGGCTGTCGTTCGCGGACCTGCTCCGGGACCCGGTCTACTGGGACCAGCTGCAGAAGAACCTCGGCCTGCAGGCCCTCTACGCCGCGGTGTTCGGCTCGGCGGCCTGGGCGCGGTTCACCACCCGCGACATCACGGCGTAGGCCCGGTGGCGTCCGCCGGCCCGGTGGCTGCGGCCTCCGCCGCCGACGCCCGCGCGGCCCCGGCCTGCGGAGCCGCGGCCGGGGCGGTTCCGGCCGCCGTGGCCTCGGACTGCGGGGCCCCGGACTGCGCGGTCCGGGCCGCCAGGGCCTGCTCCGCGGCCGCCTCGCCCGCGCGGGCGGCGGCAACGGCCAGCGCCACCCGGGCCCGCCGCGCCGTACGCAACGCGTCCCAGGTCAGCACGGCCAGGGCGACCCACACCAGCCCGAAGCCGGCCCAGCGCTCGGCCGGCATCTCCTCGTGGAAGACGGTGAGACCCAGCGCGAACTGGAACGTCGGCGCCAGGTACTGCATCATCCCGATCACGGTCAGCGGCAGCCGGACCGCCGAGGCGCCGAAGCAGATCAGCGGCACCGCGGTCGCGACCCCGCAGCCGGCCAGCAGCAGCGCCTGGCCCACCCCGCCGCTGACGAAGACCGACTCACCGCGCGCCCCCAGGTAGATCAGGAAGCCCAGCGCGGGCAGCAGCTGCATCGCCGTCTCGGCGCTGAAGCCCTCGATGCCGTCGAGCTTGATGCCCTTCTTGACCAACCCGTACGTCGCGAACGTGAAGGCCAGGCCGAGCGCGATCCAGGGCATCTTGCCGTAGGCGACGGTCATCACGACGACGGCGAGGGCACCGACGCCCACCGCCGTCCACTGCAGCGGCCGCAGCCGCTCGCGCAGGAAGAGGACGCCGAAGGCGATGCTGACCAGCGGGTTGATGAAGTATCCGAGCGAAGCCTCCAGGACGTGACCGGAGTTGACCGCCCAGATGTAGAGGAACCAGTTCGTCGAGATCACCACGGCACAGACCAGCACCAGCGCCAGTCGCCTGGGCTGCCGCAGCAGCGGACGTATCCAGGCCCAGCGGCGCATCGCGGCCAGGATGACGACGGCGACGGGCAGCGACCACGCCATGCGGTGCGCCAGGATCTCCGACGGCGAGGCGGCATCCAGCAGATGCCAGTAGAGGGGCAGCAGGCCCCACATGGTGTAGGCGGCGATGCCGAAGACGAGGCCGGCGCGCTGATCGCTTCGAGACTGCAAGAGGCCCTCCTGGTTGTGCTGCGCCGGCACGGGTGACGGTCGACCCTGTGAAGGTAGCGCCGGACCGGGCCGCGTGTCATGTGTGTATGCAAAAAACGGTGATGACAGACGACGTCGGGGGCGGAGGCAGGTCGCGCGGGTTGGGTCTGGGGTGGTCTCGCCCGCGCGGCCGCGCAGCTCCTCTCAGCGCTCCAGCCGCGCCAGTGCCTCCGCGATGGCCTCCGTGATCGGGGTGGTGGGGCGGCCGATGAGTCGGGAGAGGTCGCCGGGGGTGGCCGCCAGTTCGCCGCGTGCGATCCCGGCGTCGGCCTCGGCGGCCGTCCGCGCGCCCAGCGCCGGCATGCCCGCCTCGATCATCCGCGCCACGTATTCCTTCTGCGGCAGGTCGCGGTACGGGATCCGGCGGCCGGTCTGCCGGGACACCTCGGCGGCGTACTCGGCCATCGACCAGGCGGTGTCGCCGCTCAGCTCGTAGACGGTGTTCTCGTGGCCGGTGCCGGTGAGCACCACGGCGGCGGCCTCGGCATAGTCCCGGCGGGCGGCGGTGGCCACCCGGCCCTCGCCGGCGCAGCCGAACACCGCGCCGTTCTTGAGCGTGGTGGCGAGGGACCCGGTGTAGTTCTCGTGGTACCAGCCGTTGCGCAGCAGGCAGTACGGCACGCCCGAGGCGAGCAGCGCCTGTTCGGTGGCGAGGTGTTCCTCGGCGAGGGAGAAGGTGGCGGTGGGGCCGCCCAGCACGCTGGTGTATGCCAGCAGTGCCACACCGGCCTCCCGGGCGGCGTCGATCACCGTGCGGTGCTGGGTGACCCGCTGCCCGGCCTCGTTCCCGGAGATCAGCAGCACCCGGTCGCCGGCCGCGAAGACGCCTTCCAGGGTGTCGGGACGGCCGTGGTCCACGGTCCTGATCCCGACGCCGCGCGCCTGAAGATCGGCGGCTCTGGCCGGGTCCCGGGCGAGGCCGACGATGCCGGCCGGGGCGGTGCGGGTGAGCAATTCCTCGATGACGAGCCGGCCGAGCGCTCCGGTGGCGCCGGTGACGACGATGCTCATGTTCTGCCCCCTGGTTCGGAGGCCGCCAGCATGGCACCCGTACCGGACGCGCAGAAGGGACGCGCGCCGGAAGCCGGAGCCGGGCCCCGGAACGGCGGGTGCCCGTAGGCGGGACGCCGTATGACGCCTCCCCTACGGGCACCCGCACGAGGTCGCGAGCAGCCGCTGAGCGGCCGCAGGTCCTCAGTGGCCCCTCAAGGGGCTCAGCAGCCCCTTGAGCAAGGGCAGGTCCTCAGCCGACGACCGTCCAGGTGTCGGTGCCGGCCAGCAGGGCGGCCAGGTCGCCCTTGCCCTTCTGCTCGACGGCGGTGTCCAGCTGGTCCGCCATCAGCGTGTCGTAGACCGGCCGGTCGACATTGCGCAGCACACCGATGGGGGTGTGGTGCAGGGTGTCGGGGTCGGCGAGCCGGGAGAGCGCGAAGGCGGTGGTGGGGGAGGGGCTGTGGGCGTCGTGCACCAGCACGCCGTCGGCGCCCTCCTCGGTGACGTCGATGACCTTGAGGTCGCCGGTGGCCGGGTCGCGGACCACGCCCTTGGAGCCGAGACCGTCCTCGGCCGGCGCGCCGAAGCGGATCGGCTGCCCGTGCTCCAGGCGGATGACGGCCTCCTGGGCCTTCTCCTTGTCCTTGAGCACCTCGAAGGCGCCGTCGTTGAAGATGTTGCAGTTCTGGTAGATCTCGACCAGGGCCGTGCCGGGGTGGTCGGCGGCCGCGCGCAGCACCGAGGTGAGGTGCTTGCGGTCGGAGTCGACCGTGCGGGCCACGAAGGTCGCCTCGGCGCCGAGGGCCAGCGAGACCGGGTTGAACGGCGCGTCCAGGGAGCCCATCGGGGTCGACTTGGTGATCTTGCCGACCTCGGAGGTGGGGCTGTACTGGCCCTTGGTCAGGCCGTAGATCCGGTTGTTGAACAGCAGGATCTTGAGGTTGACGTTGCGCCGCAGGGCGTGGATGAGGTGGTTGCCGCCGATGGAGAGGGCATCGCCGTCACCCGTGACGACCCATACGGACAGATCGCGCCGCGAGGAGGCCAGGCCGGTGGCGATGGCCGGGGCGCGGCCGTGGATGGAGTGCATCCCGTAGGTGTTCATGTAGTACGGGAAGCGGGAGGAGCAGCCGATGCCGGAGACGAAGACGATGTTCTCCTTCGCCAGGCCGAGCTCGGGCATGAAGCCCTGCACGGCGGCGAGGACGGCGTAGTCACCGCAGCCGGGGCACCAGCGCACTTCCTGGTCGGACTTGAAGTCCTTCATGGACTGCTTGGCCTCGGCCTTGGGCACCAGGGAGAGCGCCTCGGGGTGTGCGGCCCGCTCCGAGATCGTCTCAGTCATTGATGGCCTCCTTAAAGACCTCGGCGAGCTGCTCGGCCTTGAACGGCATTCCGCTGACCTGGGTGTGCGACCGCGCGTCGACGAGGTACTTGGCGCGCAGCAGGGTGGCGAGCTGTCCGAGGTTCATCTCCGGCACGATCACCTTGTCGTAACGCGCCAGCACCTCGCCGAGATTCCGCGGGAAGGGGTTGAGGTGGCGCAGATGGGCCTGCGCGATGCGCTCCCCTGCGCCCCGTACGCGCCGTACCGCGGCGGTGATCGGGCCGTACGTCGAGCCCCAGCCCACCACGAGGGTGCCGGCGCCCCGGCCGCTGTCGTCGGTGGGGTCGTCGACCTCGATGTCGGGGACCTCGATGCCGTCCACCTTCGCCTGGCGGGTGCGCACCATGAAGTCGTGGTTGGCCGGGTCGTAGGAGATGTTGCCGGTGCCGTCCTGCTTCTCGATGCCGCCGATGCGGTGCTCCAGGCCCGGCGTGCCGGGCACGGCCCAGGGGCGCGCGAGGGTGTGCTCATCGCGCTTGTAGGGCCAGAACACCTCGGTGCCGTCCACCGCGACGTGGTTGGGGCCGGAGGCGAACTGCACGCGCAGGTCGGGGAGTTCGGTGAGCTCGGGGATCCGCCAGGGCTCGGAGCCGTTGGCCAGGTAGCCGTCGGAGAGCAGGAAGACCGGGGTCCGGTACGTCAGGGCGATGCGGGCCGCCTCCAGTGCCGCGTCGAAGCAGTCGGCGGGCGTCCTGGGCGCCACGATCGGCACCGGCGCCTCGCCGTTGCGCCCGTACATCGCCTGCAGCAGGTCGGCCTGCTCCGTCTTGGTCGGCAGACCGGTCGAGGGGCCGCCGCGCTGGATGTCGACGATCAGCAGCGGCAGTTCCAGGCTGACCGCGAGCCCGATGGTCTCGGACTTCAGCGCCACGCCCGGGCCGGAGGTGGTCGTCACCGCCAGCGCGCCGCCGAACGCCGCGCCCAGCGCCGCGCCGATGCCGGCGATCTCGTCCTCCGCCTGGAACGTCCGCACGCCGAAGTTCTTGTGCTTGGACAGCTCGTGCAGGATGTCGGAGGCCGGGGTGATCGGGTACGAGCCCAGGTACAGCGGCAGGTCGGCCTGCTGGGAGGCGGCGACCAGGCCGTAGGACAGCGCGAGGTTGCCGGAGATGTTGCGGTACGTACCGGTCGGGAACGCCTTGGTGGCCGGCGCGACCTCGTAGGAGACCGCGAAGTCCTCGGTCGTCTCGCCGAAGTTCCAGCCCGCCCGGAACGCCGTGACGTTCGCCTCGGCGATGTCCGGCTTCTTGGCGAACTTGTCCCGCAGGAACTTCTCGGTGCCCTCGGTCGGGCGGTGGTACATCCACGACAGCAGACCCAGCGCGAACATGTTCTTGCTGCGCTCGGCCTCCTTGCGGGAGAGCCCGAAGTCCTTGAGCGCCTCGATGGTCAGCGTCGTCAGCGGCACCGGGTGGACGTTGTACGCCGACAGCGAGCCGTCCTCCAGCGGGCTGGTGTCGTAGCCGACCTTCGCCATCGGGCGCTTGGTGAACTCGTCGGTGTTGACGATGATCTCCGCGCCCCGCGGGACGTCCGCGAGGTTCGCCTTCAGCGCGGCCGGGTTCATCGCGACCAGCACGTTCGGAGCGTCACCGGGCGTGAGGATGTCGTGGTCGGCGAAGTGCAGCTGGAAGCTGGAGACACCGGGCAGGGTCCCGGCGGGGGCCCGGATCTCGGCGGGGAAGTTCGGCAGCGTCGACAGGTCGTTGCCGAACGACGCCGTCTCCGATGTGAACCGGTCCCCGGTGAGCTGCATTCCGTCACCGGAGTCACCGGCGAACCGGATGATCACCCGGTCCAGGCGCCGGACTTCTTTGCCCTCGCCGCCACTGCCGGAGGAGCGCTGTCCCCCGACGAGCGCTGCGTCGGCCTGCTCGGCTGGGCTACTGACCTGGCTGGTCACTGCTTCGGACCTCCCTCTAAGGGGTGCGGCGTCCCCGCCGGAGGCAGGGCTCGGGACGTGTCGTACCGACCGGTTGTCCCATAACCATCGTACGTGGGTAAGGGTGCCCTTCCCTGGGTCGATCACATGGTGGACGTCACCATGAGACACCGATCTGGTGCGTTTTGTCATGAAATCACCGCCCCCGTGACCCCTTCTTCATGACGCTCCGGACTCCGCCCCCGGTTCTGCGTCCCGGGGCCCGGTCCGGCGGTGAACACCCTGTGAACTGGACGTCTGACAGCCTGTCAGGTCCTCAGGAATTGAGGTAGGTCAGGACGGCGAGCACTCTGCGGTGATCCCCGTCACTCTGCGCCAGGCCCAGCTTCAGGAAGATGTTGCTGACGTGCTTCTCGACCGCGCCGTCACTGACCACCAGCTGGCGGGCGACGGCGGAGTTCGTCCGGCCCTCAGCCATCAGCCCCAGCACCTCCCGCTCCCGCGGCGTCAGATGCGCCAGCACGTTCTGCTTGCGGCTGCGGCCCAGCAGCTGCGCCACCACCTCCGGGTCCAGGGCCGTACCGCCCCCGGCGACCCGCACCACCGCGTCGACGAACTCGCGGACCTCGGCCACCCGGTCCTTCAGCAGATAGCCCACCCCCTGGGTCGACCCGGCCAGCAGCTCCGTGGCGTACTGCTCCTCGACGTACTGCGAGAGCACCAGAACCCCCAGGCCGGGGTGGTCCCGGCGGAGCCGGATCGCGGCCCGTACGCCCTCGTCGGTGTGCGTCGGCGGCATCCGCACGTCCGCCACCACCACGTCCGGCAGCGCGCCCTCGTCCGCCAGCTCCCCGATCACCTTGATCAGCGCCTCGGCGTCCCCCACACCCGCCACGACCTCGTGCCCCCGGTCGGTGAGGAGCCGGGTGAGCCCCTCCCGGAGCAGCACCGAATCCTCGGCGATGACCACCCGCACCTTGTCCTCCACGGATCCCCCATGCCTCGTACGCGCCCGCCCTGTCGGGCCCCAGCATCTCAGGATCCGGACGAGGCGGGGGAGGTGGGCGGGGAGTACGAGGTGGGTGAGGCGTCCGGGGTGGGCCCGGGGGGGCGCGGGGCGGGCGCGGCTCCGGGGCGGCGGGCCAGGGTCAGCCGCGCCAGGGCAGTTCGGCCGTGATGTGCGTGGGGCCCCCGACCGGCGAGTCGACGACCAGCAGGCCCTCGACGGCGGCCAGGCGTTCGGCGAGTCCGGCCAGCCCGGTCCCGTCGTCCGTACGGGCGCCGCCCCGGCCGTCGTCCGTCACCAGGACCATCAGCCGGTCCCCGGTGCGCCAGACGTCCAGCGTGGCGCCGGTGGCCCGGGCGTGCTTCGAGACGTTCTGCAGCAGCTCGGAGGCGGTGAAGTACGCGATGCCCTCGATCGCCGCGGCCGGCCGGTGGTCCAGGTCCACGGTCACCGTCACCGGGACCGTGCAGCGCGCGGCCAGCGCCGACAGCGCCGGGCCCAGCCCCCGGTCGGTGAGGATCGCCGGGTGGATGCCGCGGGCCAGGTCACGCAGCTCCTGGAGGGCGATCTTCACCTCGCCGTGCGCCTCGTCGACCATCTTCGCGGCGGCCCGCGGATCCTCCGCCAGCTTCTCCTTGGCCAGGCCCAGGTCCATCGCCAGCGACACCAGCCGGGCCTGCGCGCCGTCGTGCAGGTCCCGCTCGATGCGCCGCAGGTCGGCGGCCGCGGTGTCCACCACCACGCCGCGGTCCGACTCCAGCTGCGAGACCCGGGTGGCGAGGGACGAGGGCCCCAGCAGGCCGTGCACCAGGACCCGGTCCACCTGGGTCAGCCCGCGGATCAGCCACGGCCCGGCCAGCACGAGCAGCAGCCCGGCCCCGCTGACGAGTCCGATCTCCGCCGGGGTGTCGAGGTAGAGGCCGTTGCCCAGGCGGTCGCCCCACAACTGGATGCCCGGCTGCCCCAGGTACGCGGGAAAGGTCCACCGCCACAACGGGTACGTCAGCAGCGTCCAGCCGAGCGTCCAGAACGTCAGCGAGAAGATGAAGGCGAAGATCGCCCACGGGAAGCGCAGCAGGCAGTACAGGAGGTGCCGCCAGGACACCCCGCTCTTCAGGACGGCCCCGATCCACGCCATCAGGCCCGGCTTCGCGGGACGCACCGGCTCCGGGCTGGCCACCTCCAGCCCCAGCAGCGCCCGGGCCCGCGCCCGCTCCAGGCCGCCCAGCCCCCGGGCCCCGGCCAGACCACCGGCCAGCACCGGGATGCCGAGGAACGTGACCAGCAGGCCCGCGCCGACCGCGAGCACCCCGACCGCGTAGACGAACAGCACGCAGGCGATCGGATAGCTGAGGAAGAGGTACAGGAACTCCCGCCAGGTGCGCCCGGAAAAGGGGGCGCGCAGCGCCACCGGCACCCGGGAGGGGCGGGGGCGGGACTGCGGGGTGTGGGCGATGTCCATCGTCTCGTCGTCCGTTCTGCCGGGTGGCCGGGTGGCCGGGTGGCCGGGTGTGGTCTGGCCGTCGCGTTCGCCGTGACCAGCGTCCGCGACCGGCCCGCCCCGCACCATGAGGCTGCTCGCAGTCCGTTCCGGGGGTTTTCCCCACCCCGGACCGCGGGCCCGGACCGATCCGCTGGTCAGCGGCGCTTCCGTCCCCGTTCGGCGGGGGTACCGGACGCCGCCCGTCCGGTCGTGGCCGCGCGCTGTGCGCCCACGCCCGGCCGGGCCCGCCACGGCAGTTCCGCGGTCACCCGGGTGGGCCCGCCGTCCGGTGAGCTCAGCAGGAACACCCCGTCCACCGCCCCCAGCCGTTCGGCCAGCCCGGCCAACCCGCTGCCGCCGTCCAGCCGCGCCCCGCCCTTGCCGTCGTCCCCGACCTGGATCAGCAGCCGGTCCGCGGACCGCCACACCTCCACGGACGCCTGCCGGGCCGCGCTGTGTTTGGAGACGTTCTGCAGCAGCTCCGAGACGGTGAAGTACGCGATGCCCTCGATCGCCGGCGCGGGCCGCTCGTCCAGATCCACCGCCACCGTCGCGGGCACCGTGCAGCGCCCGGCCAGCGAGGCCAGGGCCGGCCCCAGCCCGCGGTCGGTCAGGATCGCCGGGTGGATGCCCCGCGCCAGGTCCCGCAGCTCCTGCAGCGCCAGCTTCACCTCGCCGTGCGCCTCGTCCACCATCGCCGCCACGGTCTCGTCGGCCCGGCCCTCCAGCAGCTTCTCCTTCGCCAGGCCGAGCCCCATCGCGAGCGCCACCAGCCGGGCCTGCGCACCGTCGTGGAGGTCCCGTTCGATACGCCGCAGATCGGCGGCCGCGGTGTCGGTGACCGTCATCCGGTCCGCCTCCAGTTCGGCGATCCGCCGCTCCAGCTCGTCCGAGGGCGACAGCAGCCCGCGCACCATCGCCCGGTCCACGTTCGCCAGCCCGCGCGCCACCCAGGGCAGCACCGGCCAACCCACGAAGAGCGAGACCAGCACGACCGCGAAGGTGAGCACGGACCACGGCAGCCGGACGAACGCGAACAGCGCGTGCCGCCAGGCGACCGGATCCGCGAGGCCCGCCCGCAACCACGGGAAGAAGCCCTGATCGCGCGGGCGCAGCGGACTCGGCTCGGCGACCCGCAGCCCGAGCAGCGCCCGCGCCCGGGCCCGCTCCAGCCTCCCGTACCGGCGGCACGCCTTCAGGCCGAGAGCCAGCAGCGGCAGCCCGATGACGGTCACCGACAGCCCGGTGCCCAGCGTCAGCCACACCACCAGCACCACGAACGCCGCGACGCCCAGCGGCAAGTTGGCCAGCAGATGGCCGATCTCCCGCCAGGTCGCGGCGTCGAACGGCGCGCGCGGCGGCGGAGGTGACACCTCGTCAAGGGCGTCGTCGGCGGCACGAGATCGGGAACTCACGGTCATGCGCCCAGCCTGCCCGGCCGCGGCCCGCCGTGCCATGGGGTGGCCGGGGCGGCGGCGGTGGGGTTTTCCCCACCCCTTGCGTCGCGCGCCGGGTCGTGCGAAGGGCCGTACGAAGGGCCGCCCCGCGCCTCGTACCGCGGGCCCTTCCCGCAGGTCATCGGCGCGAGGCGGGGGGCGAGCGGGAGTCGGCCCGATCCGCGATCCGGTCCGCGACCCGATCCGGGAGCCGGTACGGGGCGTTGGTGCAGGTTGATGCCGGTCTCGTTATCCACAGCGGTGGACACGGCGCGCCGGCGGGACCTTATTGTGTGGCGATGCACAACGGGAGGGGCGAGTGGCGATGGCGCGGGGCGATGACGGCCTGGTGATGACGCCGGAATCCGCCGTACGGCAGCCGGCTGACGCGGCGCCGCACGCCACCGGCACGGTGGCCGCCTCCCTCGACGTCCGCGGCTGGGGTTGGGGCGACCGCAGCAGGACGTGGACGGCGGCGACGGCGAGCGTGCTGCTCGCGGCGGTCGCCGGGGCCTGTGCGCACAGCTGGTTCGGGGACGGCGCCGCACCGGCGGCCGGTATCGCCGCGGTCGTGGTCGCCGGGGCCGGAGCGGCCGTCGGCGCGCTCGCCAGGAAGGACGGGCAGCGTTCCCCGGGTGCCGTACGGAGCGGGCAACACGCGCCCGCGGCCGCCCTGTTGCTGCTCGGCGGCACCCTCGGGGCGGCCGCCGCCTGGCAGGCCGCCTCCGGTGGCGGCGCCCGGCTCGCCACCGTCGGCCTCACCGCCGCGGCCGTGCTCGCGCTCCTCGGACTCTGCACCGCCGCGGGCCGCGCGGCCCTGATGGGCGCCGCATCGGTGGTGCTCGCGGTCGGCGGGTGGGAGCTGGGACTGGCACTGACCACCCCCGCCCGTACGGGAGTTGCGCTCGCCTTCGTCTCCGTACTGCTCCTCGGGTACCTCCCCCGGCTCGCCCTGATGACGGCCGGACTGACCCGGCTCGACGACCAGCGCTCCGGCGGCACCCCGGTCAGCCGCCACCAGGTGGGAGCCGCCGTCGGCGGCGCACACCGGGAGCTCTCCCTGGTCACGGTGGTGACGGCCGTCTCGGCGGGCGCGGGCGGGGTGCTCGCGGTGCAGACCCCCGGCCTGTGGACGGTGCTCGCGGCGCTGCTGCTGAGCATCGTCCTGTGCTCGCGGGCGCGGGCGTACCCGCTGGCGGTCGAGGTCGTCGCGCTGCTCGCGGCCGGCCTGGCGACAGCCGTCCGGCTGGTGCTGCTCTGGGCCACCGACGGCGGCGCCCCGGCGCCCGCGCTGGCCACCCTCGGAGCGCTGGCGGTGCTGCCCGCCGTGGTCCCGCTGATACGGGTGCCGGAGCCGCTGCGGACCCGGCTGCGGCGCTGGCTGGACCTGGCCGAGTCGGTGAGCGTGGCAGCGCTGATCCCGGTGGCCCTGGGCGCCTTCGGGCTCTACGGCCTGCTGTCCGGCGCGTCCTGACCCGGAGGGAGGACGGCATGTCGGCTTCGGGAGCGCCTGCGGGCGGGTTTACGGAAGCGCCTACGGGCGGGTTCACAGGGGTGCAGGCCGACGCGGGTGCGTGGGCAGGGGCGGGTCCGCGCGTGGATGCGGTGGATGCGGGTGCGTTGGCGGATGCGGGCATGTATGCGGGCACGTATCAGGAGACGGGGACGCGGAGAGTCGGAGGACCTGGGGGAGCGGGGGAGCACGGGGCGGGACCGAATGGCACGACGGAGGGGACGTGGACGCGGTGACGACGAGGGACGGGGCTGCGGGGGCGAGTACCGGCGCACATCCGGCGACCGGATCCGTATCGGCGGCCGGGTCCGGGCCGGCGGCTGAGTCCGTGCCGGCCGGGTCCATGCCGGCGGCCGGGTCGGTGCCGATGGCTGAACAGCCAGCGGGCCATGGTCAGGCGGCTGCCGGCGGTCAGGTGCCGAGCGGCGGTCAGGAGTTGAACGGCGGGCAGGTGCCGTCCGGTGGCCAGGGGGCGGCCGGCGGGCAGGGGCCTGGTGCCGCGGGTGCCGGGCCGATGCCCGCCCCGGCGCAGCCTGACGTAGCCCCGTCGGTGCCCGTGGCATCCCCGCAGGTGCCCACCACACCTCCGTACGCACCCACCACACCCCCACAGGCGCCTGCCCCTGGGCCGATGCCGGTCTCCGGGGCGATGGATGCGCCCGGCCCCCTGCCTACTTCCGGTCCGGCGCACGCTTCCGGTCCGGCGCACGCTTCCGGGCCGGTGTCTGCCGTCGGCCCGATGCCGGTGCAGCCGACCGCTGCCGCCACCCCTGACCCCATCGCCCACCCCGGCCCCGGCCCCGTCTACACCCCCACTCCCCTCCACAGCCCCACACCCACACCCGCCCCCACCACCGACCAGGCCCCGGCTTCCGCGCCTGCTCCTGGTCCTGGTCCTGGACCTGGACCTGGTTCTGCTCCTGCGCGTGGGCAGTATGGGCGGCCGGGGGCCGGGCTGCCGGCGCGGACGCCGGTCTCCGTTCCGCTCCTGCCGCCGGAACTGGCCGACGGCGGGCCGCGGCCGCGCCGTGGCGACCCGCTGGCCCGGCGTGCGGGCCGTGCGTTGCGCCGGGTGTTCGCCTCATCGCCGGCCGCCGAGACGGCCGCCGTCACGCAGGCCGCGTACGCCATCCAGCAGCCGGTGACGACCGGCCGGCAGATAGCCGTGTCGAGCATCCGTGGGGGCGCGGGCAAGTCCACCGTCGCCGCCCTCCTGGCGCTCACCTACGCCCACTACCGGCCCGACCCCGTGCTCGCCGTGGAGGCCGACCCGGCGCTCGGCACGCTGCCGCACCGCCTCGGCGCCCGCGAGGTGCGCTGGTCCGGGACGGACCTGGCGCAGATCGTCGATCCGTCGATGCTGATCACCGACCTGACCGGCTATCTCCTGCCGTTCGCGGGCGGCGGCTGGCTGCTGCCCGGCAGCCAGGGCTCCATCGGCGCCCGCCTGGACCTCGACACGTACCGCATCGTGATGACCTCCCTGCGACGGCACTTCGCGGCCACGGTGGTGGACTGCGAGACGCTGCCCGCCGAGGTGGCGCGTACGGCGCTGGTGACGACGCAGGCACGGGTGGTGGTCACCCCGGCGACCCCGGAGGGCGTCGCGGCCACCCGTTCCGTACTCAACTGGGTCGGCGGGCTGCATCCCGGCCTGCTGCCCACCACGGTCGTCGTGCTCACCCACTCCTCGCCCGACAGCGGCGTCGACGTGCGCAAGGTCGCCGACCACCTCGGAGCCGGTGGCGCGGCGGTGCTGTCGCTGCCGTACGACCGCCATCTGGCGGCCGGCGGTGCCATCCGGACCGAACTGCTCGGGGAGCGGACGCGGGAGGCGGCGGCCCGGATCGCGGCCGAGGCGATGGACCGCGCGGTGTCCCGGGACCCGATGCGCCGGCAGCACCAGGCACGGCAGCCGTCCCACCAGCCGGGCCAGCCGGGCCAGCCGACCCACCAGCCAAGCCAGCCGGTCCACCATCCGGGCCAGTCGGCCCACCAGCCGAGCCAGTCGGCCCACCAGCCGAGTCAACCGACCCAGCGGGCACAACAGCCGGCCCACCAGCCGCCGCCGCAGAACGGGCAGCCGCCGCAACCACACCCGCAGCACCCGCATCCGGCGCCGCCCCAGTCGCACCAAGCAGCTGCGCCCCACCAGCCGACACCGATGTACGCACCCCCTGCCGCGCCCCCCGCCGCACCCCCTGCGGCACCACCGGTCTCGGCCCCGGTCCCGGCCTCGGTCCCGACCCCGGAGCCGGCCGCTCCCCCGAGCCCCGCTCCGGCACCCCCCGCCCCCGACCGGCGCAGCCCCTTCGACGGCGGCCCGCTCCACTGATCGGGACCACCGGGACCACCGGGACCACCGGGACCATGGGGGCCACCGGGACCATGGGAGCCATCGGGATCTTCGGAACCCGGGATCTTGGGGCCCGGGATCCCCGGGACCCGCGAGTGCGTCCGCAGCTTCGCCGCCCTACGCAGCGCGAGCGCTCGCCCTGTGGGCGGCCCGTTCGTCCGGTCTGTGAGACGGCTTCTGAGACAACCGGGCCTGCCGTCTACGCTGCCAGCCGCCCAGGTAGGGCGAAGTACGGACAAGCTCACCGTCGGCGACGACGCGGCTTCTCGGGGCGGGCCGACCAGGGCCTAGACTCCGGTTCGTACAGATCGCAGATCGTCGAAGTCGTTTCGTCGAATCGTCGAAGTCATTTCGTCGAAGTCGTTGAACAAGCGCAGTCAGGGAGCGAGGGGCGGACGTGCCGGACGCGACCGTACGCACCACCGTCGCCGCGGACTACTTCCAGGGCTACTCGGTCGTCGGGCTCATCGCCGTAATCGGTGTGCTCTTCGTGGCCGTGGCCTTCGGGGCCGGGCGGCTGCTGCGGCCTGTCGTACCGACGCCCGAGAAGATGCTGACGTACGAGTGCGGCGTGGACCCGGTCGGCGAGGGCTGGGCGCACACCCAGGTCCGCTACTACGTGTACGCCTTCCTCTACGTCGTCTTCGCCGTCGACTCGATCTTCCTGTTCCCCTGGGCGACGGTCTTCGCCGCCCCCGGTTTCGGCGGCGTGACGCTCGTGGAGATGTTCATCTTCCTCGGCTTCCTCACCGTCGGCCTGCTCTACGCATGGAAGAAGGGCGTCCTGGAATGGACGTGACCCCCGCCGCCAACAGCTCCGCGGCCGCGGCCGGGGGCGCCGCACCGGAATTCCTTCCGGAGCCGCGCCGCCTGGGCACTCTGGCCCGGCTCGCGCCCGAACCGATGAAGGTGGTCCTCAACTGGGGCCGCCGCTACAGCCTGTGGGTCTTCAACTTCGGGCTGGCCTGCTGCGCGATCGAGTTCATCGCCGCTTCCATGGCGCGCCACGACTTCATCCGGCTCGGGGTGATCCCGTTCGCGCCCGGTCCGCGCCAGGCCGACCTGATGGTCGTGTCCGGCACCGTGACGGACAAGATGGCCCCGGCCGTCAAGCGCCTCTACGAGCAGATGCCCGAGCCCAAGTACGTCATCTCCTTCGGCGCCTGCTCCAACTGCGGCGGCCCCTACTGGGACTCGTACTCGGTCACCAAGGGCGTCGACCAGATCATCCCGGTCGACGTGTACGTGCCGGGTTGCCCGCCGCGCCCGGAGGCGCTGCTCCAGGGCATCCTCAAGCTGCAGGAGAAGATCGCGCGCGAGTCCCTGGGCGAGCGGTACGCACAGGGCGGCGCGGCCCGGCCCTCGGCGGCCGCCCTGCGCAGCGGCCTGGTGACGCCGCCCGCGCCGGCGCCCGCGGGGGAGGAGCCCCGATGAGCGACCAGCCCCAGCGGCCGGATCAGCCCCAGCGGCCCGATCAGTCCCAACGGCCCGATCAGCCCCGGCCTGCTGACCAGCCGGAGCAGCAGCCTGAGGCCGTCGCGCCGGTCGCGCCGGTCGAGCCGGTCGGGTCCGCCGAACCTGGGGAGCCCGCCGAGCCCGCCGAGCCTGCGGAGCCCGCCGAGCCCGCCGAGCCCGCCGAGCCTGCCGAGCCGGTCGTCGGGTGGCTGCCGCGGCCCGCGAGCGAGATCTTCGGCGCCGGTGCCACCGCGGAGCTGGCGTACGACCTGCTGACCGTCGACGTTCCGGTGGACGGCTGGCTCACCGCGCTGACCGCCGCCCGGGACGCCCTCGGCTGCCGCTACTTCGACTGGCTCAGCGCCGTCGACGAGCCCGGCGCCGGCTTCCGTATCTGCGCGCACGTCGCGGACGTGGCCCGCCCGGGGACCGTCCACCGGCTGGTCGTCCGGACCACGGTGCCGCACGACGCGGCCGCGCTGCCCACCGCCGTCGGTGTGTACGCGGGCGCGGGCTGGCACGAGCGCGAGACGCATGAGATGTTCGGCGTCGACTTCACCGGCCACCCCCACCTCGTACCGCTGCTGCTCCCGGAGGGCTTCGAGGGGCACCCGCTGCGCAAGGACTTCGTGCTGGCGGCCCGGGTGGCCAAGGCGTGGCCCGGGGCCAAGGAGCCGGGGGAGTCCGAACACGGTGGACCCAAGCGGCGCCAGATGCTGCCGCCGGGCGTCCCGGACCCGAACGAGTGGGGTCCGCTCAAGGGCCAGCTGCCGCCCGCGCCGACACGTCCGGCGCGGGGTGCGCGGGCGGCCGGCGGCGCGGCGGGCGAGCGTCCGGTACGGCGTACGCGGTCGGTGAGCGCGGGTTCGGCCAGCCAGCAGGCGGCGGAGACCACGTCCCCCGGAGCCACGCCGTCCGGAGCCACCTCGTCCGCGGCTCCTGCGACCCCGGAGGCCCCGGAGGCCCCGACGCGCGCCGAGCGGCCGGAGCGGCCGGAGCGGCCGGAGCGGCCGGCACGCCGTACCCGGTCCGCGAGCCAGGGTTCGGCCAGCCAGCAGCAGGCGGCGGAGAAGGCGGCACCCCCGGAGACCACCGAGCCCCCGGCGACCCCCGAGCCCCCAGCGAACGCCGAGGCCCCCAAGGCCCCAACGGCCCCCAAGGCACCGGCGGCCCCGCGCTCCTCCGACGCACCGTGGCACCACGCCCGCCCGGCCTTCGACGAGCCGCAGAAGCAGCCCGACCCCGAGGCCGAGCCGAAGCGGAAGCCGGAACCGGAAGCCGAACCCGCCCCCCAGCCGAAGCCTGCCCCCGCCCCCGAGGCACAGCCGCAGACCGACGACCCCCAGGCCCCGCAGGGCCCCCAGGCCCCGCAGGCCCCCCAAGACCCGGCAGGAGGCG
Source organism: Streptomyces sp. NPDC107765 (assembly GCF_055657085.1). Classification (NCBI taxonomy): domain Bacteria; kingdom Bacillati; phylum Actinomycetota; class Actinomycetes; order Kitasatosporales; family Streptomycetaceae; genus Streptomyces; species Streptomyces sp. NPDC107765. The sequence continues at coordinate 146,460 of NZ_JBVKBL010000005.1, forward strand.
ACACACCATGAGCGACGCGCTCGACATCGCGCTGCGCCTCATCGCCGTCTTCGTCGTGTTCCTGGTGTTGCCGCTGGTCATCGGGCAGACCGAGCACAAGGTCATGGCCCATATGCAGGGCCGGCTCGGTCCGATGTACGCGGGCGGGTTCCACGGCTGGGCGCAGTTGGTCGCCGACGGCGTGAAGTTCGCACAGAAGGAAGACATCGTGCCGGCCGGCGCCGACCGGCGGATCTTCCAGCTCGCCCCGGCCGTCGCCCTGCTGCCGTACCTCCTGGTCCTGGTCGCCATCCCGATAGGGCCGCACAACGCCGTCGGGCAGGCCCTGGACGCGGGCATCTTCTTCGTGCTCGCCGTCATGGGCGTCGGCGTGCTCGGCTCGCTGATGGCCGGCTGGGCCTCGGCGAACAAGTTCTCGCTGCTCGGCGCCCTGCGGACGGCCGCGCAGCTGCTCGCGTACGAGCTGCCGATGCTGCTCGCCGCGGCCTCCGTCGCGATGGCGGCCGGCACGCTCTCGCTGCCCGGCATCGTCGAGGCGTTCCACTGGTGGTGGGTGCCGTGGCAGATCATCGGCGGCGTGGTGTTCTTCACCGCGGGCCTCGCCGAGCTGCAGCGGCCGCCGTTCGACATGCCGGTCGCCGACTCGGAGATCATCTTCGGCGCGTACACCGAGTACACCGGCCTGCGGTTCGCGCTCTTCCTGCTCGCCGAGTACGCGGGCATCGTCGTCCTCTGCGCACTGACCTCGGTGCTCTTCCTGGGCGGCTGGCACGGCCCGTTCGGCGCCGACGGCCTGGGCTGGCTGTGGACGCTGCTGAAGACCGCGCTGCTCGCCTTCGGCGTCATCTGGCTGCGGGTCACCTACCCGCGGCTGCGCGAGGACCAGCTGCAGAAGCTCGCCTGGACGGGGCTCATCCCGCTCGCGCTGGCCCAGATCGCCCTCACCGGCGTCGTCAAGGTGGTGATCTCGTCATGAGCTTCCCCGGTTCCGGTCTCGCCAAGGGCCTGGCCGTCACCCTGCGGACGATGACGAAGCGTTCCGTCACCGCGCAGTACCCGGACGTCCAGCCCGATCTCGCACCGCGCACCCGCGGCGTCATCGGGCTGTTCGAGGAGAACTGCACGGTCTGCATGCTGTGCGCCCGCGAGTGCCCGGACTGGTGCATCTACATCGACTCCCACAAGGAGACGGTGCCGCCGGCCGCGCCCGGAGGCCGTGAGCGCAGCCGGAACGTGCTCGACCGCTTCGCCATCGACTTCGCGCTGTGCATGTACTGCGGGATCTGCATCGAGGTCTGCCCCTTCGACGCGCTCTTCTGGTCACCGGAGTTCGAGTACGCCGAGACGGACATCCACGACCTCACCCACGAGCGCGACAAGCTCCGCGAGTGGATGTGGACGGTGCCCGAGCCGCCGGCGCTCGACCCGGCGGCCGAGGAGCCCAAGGAGATGGCCGCCGCCCGTAAGGCCGCGGACAAACTCGCCGCCCAGCAGGCGGCCGAGGCCGCGGCGCAGAGCGAGAACCAGAACGAGAACCCGCACCAGAACCAGGACCCGGACACCGAGGAGGGGACGTGACGCTCGCCGCCACGGCCGCCGGGCACGGCTTCCTGTCGCCCACCGGCGTCGAGATCGCGTTCCTGCTCGTCGGCATCGCCACCCTCGGCGCGGCCGTCATCACCGTCACCACCCGGCAGCTGGTGCACGCCGCCCTCTGGCTGGTCGTCGCGCTCGGCGGGGTCGCGGTCGAATACCTCCTGCTCACGGCCGAGTTCATCGCCTGGGTACAGGTGCTCATCTACGTCGGGTCCGTGGTCGTCCTGCTGCTCTTCGGGCTGATGCTGACCAAGGCACCCATCGGACGCTCCCCGGACGCCGATTCCGGCAACCGCTGGGCGGCGCTCGTGGTCGCGCTCGCCGCGGCCGGCGCCCTGGTCTGGGTCGTCGTCGACGCCTTCCGTACCACCTGGATCACCTTCGAAGGGCCCGTCCAGGGCTCCACCGAGGCCACCGGCCGCAGCCTCTTCCAGTACTGGGTGCTGCCCTTCGAGGCGCTGTCCGTACTGCTGCTCGCCGCGCTCGTCGGGGCGATCGTGCTGTCCCGCAGGGGCGGTGAGGGCAGGGCCCCGGCGGCCGCCCTGCCGGACGCCGCGGCCCGCGCCTCCGCAGCCCCCGCCACCGCCCCACGAGAGGAGCAGCGCTGATGCATCTCGCCTATCCGGCCGTCCTCGCCGTCCTCCTCTTCTGCACCGGTCTGTACGGCGTGCTCGCCCGCCGCAACGCGATCCTGGTGCTGATGTCCGTCGAGCTGATGCTCAACGCCGTCAACCTCAACCTCGTCGCCTTCGACGTCTGGCTGCGCGACACCCTGCACTCCGGCCAGGCGCTCACCCTCTTCACCATCGCCATCGCCGCCGCCGAGATCGGCATCGGCCTGGCGATCGTGCTGCTCGTCTACCGCAACCGCGGCAGCTCCGACATCGACCGGCTCCGTGACCTCGCCGAGCGGCCGGACGGCGCCGGCGCCGACGGGACCCCGCAGCCGGACACCAAGGCGGAGGCCACCGCGTGACCCTCACGACCACCGCCGTTCTCGTTCCCCTCCTGCCCTTCCTCGGAGCCGTCGCCGGCCTCCTCCTGGGGCGGCGCACGCCCGGTTTCGTACGGCCGCTGGCCGTGCTGCCGACGCTCGCCGCGGCCGGGCTGACCGTCGCGGTCGCCGTCGGCCAGGGCGGCGGACCGGCCACCGACGTCGCCACCCGGCTCACCCCGACCGGATCGATCCCGATCGACCTGGCGCTGCACATCGACGGCTTCGCCGCGCTGATCGCCGTACTCGTCGGCGTCGTGGCGACCTGCGTGCAGATCTACTCCACCGGCTATCTGCGCGACGATCCGCGCTACCCGTCCTACGCGGCGCTGGTCTCGCTCTTCACCGCCGCGATGCTGCTGGTCGTCTACACCGGCGACCTGATGGTGCTGCTGGTCGGCTGGGAAGTCATGGGCATCTGCTCGTACTTCCTCGTCGGCCACTACTGGGAGACCGAGACCGCCCGGGCCGCCTCCCTCAAGGCGTTCCTGGTCACCAAGCTCGGCGACGTCCCCTTCCTCTTCGGCATCTTCGCGCTGGCCGCCGACACCGGCACCTTCCGGATCACCGGCATCCTCGGCTCGGTCGCCAACCGCGGCCTGGACCACCCGACGCTGATCGCACTGCTGCTGCTGGCCGGCGTCGCGGGCAAGTCCGCGCAGTTCCCGCTGCACACCTGGCTCCCGGACGCGATGGCCGGCCCGACACCGGTCTCCGCGCTGATCCACGCCGCGACGATGGTGGCGGCCGGCATCTACGTCGTGGCCCGGCTCCTGCCCGTCTTCGCGGCCTCCGCGGCCGCACTGGTCGTGATGGCCGTCATCGCCGCGATCACCATGGTCGGCTCCGGCCTCGCCGCGCTGGCCCAGGACGACATCAAGCGGGTGCTGGCCTATTCGACGGTCGGCCAGCTCGGCTACATGCTGGGCGCGCTCGCCGTCGGCGACCGCGGCGCCGCCTTCTTCCACCTCCTGGCGCACGGTGCGTTCAAGGCCCTCCTCTTCCTCGGCGCGGGCGTGATCATCCACGCCGCGGGCACCAACTCGCTCGCCGCCATGTCCCGGGTGAGCGGCCTGTCCCGGCGCATCCCGGACGCCTACTGGACGGTGACCGTGGCACTGCTCGCGCTCGCCGCGATCCCGCCGTTCGCCGGCTTCTTCTCCAAGGAAGCCGTCCTCGGCGCCGCCGAGCACGCCGCCACCGGCGCCGCCCACGGCATCCCCGGCGCGGTCGGCTGGACCGTCCTGGTCTCCGGACTGCTCACCGCCCTCCTCACCGCGGCCTACGCCGCCCGTCTGTGGCTGCTCGCCTTCAAGGGCCGGGGCGTCGAAGCCCCCGACCTTCCCCAAGCTCTCAACTCCGTTCGAGCAGGGGAGACCCCAACCCCCCAGCCGGTCGTGATGAACGCCGTCCTGTGGGTGCTCTTCGTCCCCACCGTCGCACTGGGCCTTTCCGCCCCCCTCCTGCCCGAGTGGTTCGACGGGCGCTCGCTCGCTCCGACCCTGACCACCTCCGTCGTCGGCACCGGTATCGCCGTCGTCGGCGGCCTGGTCACCTACGCCGCCTGGCGCCACACCACCGCGCTCGCCGGCCGCACCCCCATCGGCGCGGTCGTCGTCGACCCGGACGCGGCCCCCGGGCTCGCCGAGGAGACGGCCCTCGCCACCCACGCCCCGGTCTACGGCGACAACGCCGGCGCCGCGGACCCGGCCGACCCGGGCCGCCTCCTCCTCGGCCCGCTGCACCGCCACGCGGCCGTCGGCTTCCACCTGGACGCCGTCTACTCGGTGCTGTTCGTCCGGCCCGTACGCGCCGCCGCCACGCTCGTCCGCTTCCTGGACCGCGAGGTCGTCGACACCTACGTCCGCGGTGCGGGCACCGCCCCGCGCTGGCTGGGCGCCGCCGTCCGCCGCGCCCAGACCGGGAACGTGCAGACCTACCTCGGCGCGCTGCTGGCGGGCTCACTCGTCCTGGCGATCGCCGCCGTCCTCGTCGCCACGGGCACGGGAGCCTGACCGATGCACCTGACTCAGACCACCCTGCAGATCCTCCTCGTGGGCATCGTCGCCCTCCCCCTCCTCGGCGCGCTCGCCGCGCTGCTGCCCGCGCCGCCCGGTCTGCGGGGCAAGAACCCCGACCAGGCCGTACTGCGCCACGGCGTGACCGTCACCGGCGTCGTGCTCGCCGCCAGCATCGCGCTGGCCGCCGGCTTCAACCACGCTCAGCCGGCGCGTATGCAGGCCACCACCGACATCAGCTGGATCCCGGCGCTCGGCATCCGCATCCATCTCGGCGTCGACGGCATCTCGCTCCCCCTCGTCGTCATGACCGCGCTGCTGACCTTCCTCTGCGCGCTCTACTCCTACTTCCACATGCCAACGGGCCCGTCTCCCAAGGCATTTGTGGCCCTGCTGCTCGTCCTGGAGGCCGGCACCCTCGCCACCTTCGCCGTCCTGGACCTGATGCTCTTCTTCCTCGCCTTCGAGATGGTCCTCATCCCGATGTACTTCCTCATCGCCCGCTGGGGCGGTGCGGGGAAGCAGGCGGCGGCATGGAAGTTCATCCTCTACACGCTGCTCGGCTCCGTCGTGATGCTGCTCGGCCTCCTCCTCATCGGCGTGAAATCCGGCACGTTCGACATGGTCGCACTCGCCACTGACAACGGCCCGAAAGCCCAGCTCAGCCACACCGTCCAGCTCCTCGCGGTGCTCGCGGTCGGGATCGGACTGGCCGTCAAGTCCCCGATGTGGCCGCTGCACAGCTGGCTGCCCGACGCGCACACCGCCGCCCCCACCGTCGGCTCGGTGCTGCTGGCCGGCGTCCTGCTGAAGATGGGCACCTACGGGTTCGTCCGGATCGCGCTGCCCATCACCCCGGAGGGCATGCACACCTACGCGCCCTACCTCGCCGCGTTCGCCGCCGTCGGCATCATCTACGGCTCGCTCGCCTGCCTCGCCCTCGTCCGCAAGGGTGCCAAGGGCGACCTCAAGCGCCTGATCGCCTACAGCTCCGTCGGCCACATGGGCTTCGTCCTGCTCGGCATCGCCAGCATGACCCCCACCGGCGTCAACGGCGCCCTGTTCGCCAACATCGCGCACGGCCTGATCACCGGCCTGCTGTTCTTCCTCGTCGGCGCCCTCAAGGACCGCTACGGCACCACCGACCTCGACGCCCTCGCCGGCACCACCGGCGCCGCCCTCTACGGCAAGGCCCCCCGCTTCGGCGGCCTGCTCGCCTTCGGTGCGGTCGCCTCGCTCGGCCTGCCCGGACTGGCCGGCTTCTGGGGCGAGATGCTCGCCATGTTCGGCGCCTTCCGGCCCGCCGCGGGCCTGAGCCGCCCGGCCTTCCTCACGTTCATGGTGCTGGCCGGCCTCGGCACCCTGCTGACCGCCGCGTACCTCCTCCTCGTCGTCCGCCGGGTCTGCATGGGCGGCACCCCGCACCTCGCCCCCACCGCCCCGCTCGGCGGCGCCGACGGCGACCGGGAGCGGCCCGCGGCGGCCACCCCCGCCCCCGCCCCGGCCGTCCCCGACCTCGCGGGCTACGAGTACGCGTCCTGGTCCCCCCTGGCCGCCCTCACCGTCCTCGCCGGACTGTGGCCCGCGGCCCTCCTCGGCCTCACCGACCCGGCCGTCCAGCAGCTCCTCGGAGGCGGTAAGTGATGAGCTCGGTCACCTCTCTGGTCCAGTCCGTCGACTGGATCGCCGTCGCCCCGCCCACCATCACCGCGGTCGTCGCCCTGGTGGTGCTGGTCGCCGACCTGTTCGTGCCCGCGGCCCGCAAGCCGCTGCTGGGCTGGGCCGCCACCGCGGGCCTCGTCCTCGCCGCGCTGTCCCTGCTGCCCCTCCTGGGCGTCGACCGGCGTACCTTCTGCCTCCCCGGGCACCCCGACGTGTGCAGCTACGTCGCCGACCCGTTCGCCCTGGTCATCCAGTTCCTGGTGCTCGGCGGCGCGCTGCTGACCGCCCTGCTGTCCCTCGACACCATCAAGGACCACGACCTGCCCGCCGGCGAGTACTGGTTCCTGCTGCTGTCCTCGGCCGCCGGTGCCGCCCTGCTGCCCGCCTCCCGGGACCTGGCCACCCTCGTCATCGCCCTGGAGGTCGCCTCGCTGCCGGCCTTCGCCCTGGTGGGCCTGCGGCGCGGCGACCGGCTCTCCTCCGAGGCGGCGCTGAAGTTCTTCCTCTCCTCGGTGGCCGCCACCGCCGTGATGCTGCTCGGCGTCAGCTTCGTCTACGCCGCCACCCGCAGCCTCTACCTCTCCCGGGTGGCGCACGCCCTCACCGGCCTCCCCGACGCCCGCCTCGCCACCCTGGCCAGCGCCGGCGTCGCGCTCACCCTGGTCGGCTTCGCCTTCAAGACGGCGGCCGCCCCGTTCCACTTCTGGGTGCCTGACACCTACGTCGGCGCGCCGCTGCCGATCGCCGGCTACCTCTCCGTGGTCGGCAAGGCCGTCGGCTTCTCCGGCCTGATCCTGGTCACCGTCCAGGGCTTCCCGGCGTACGCCGACGTCTGGGGCCCGGCGCTGGCCGTCCTCGCCGCGCTCACCATGACCGTCGGCAACGTCGCCGCCCTCCGCCAGGACCCGCGCCGGGAACACAGCGCGGTCCGCCTGCTCGCCTGGTCGTCGGTCGGCCAGGCCGGCTACCTCCTGGTGCCGCTGGCCGCCGCGGGCTACACCCACCGGCCGGCGCACGCCATCGGCGCCACCGTCGCCTACGCCCTGATGTACGCGGCCGTGAACCTCGGCGCGTTCGCCGTCGCCGCCCTGGTGGCCCGTACGCGCCCCGCCAACCGCATCACCGACTACCGGGGCCTGTACGCCCGCCGGCCGCTCGTCGCGCTCGCCATGGGCTTCTTCCTGCTCTGCCTGGCCGGTCTTCCGCCGGGCATCATCGGGCTGTTCGCCAAGGTCACGGTGTTCTCCGCGGCCGTCGACGCCGGGCTGGCCTGGCTCGCCGTGGTCATGGCCGTCAACGTCGTGATCGCGCTCTACTACTACCTGCAGTGGACGGCGGTGCTCTTCCGGGGCGCCGAGGAACCCGCACCCGAACCCGCCGGGCCGCGGCCGCCCGCCCCCCGGATCCCGGCCCCGCTGGCCACCGCCATCGCCCTCGCCGCCGTCCTCGGCGTCGTCCTCTCCGGCGCGCCCCAGCTCGTCCTGCGCTTCGCCTCCGGCGCGCTCCTCTGACGGACGCGGCGGACCCGGGCCACCCATACGGCGCCGGGGCGCCCACGCCCCCACGGACGGGTCCCTGACGCCCGTCCCCGGCCCCGTCGCCCGGGCACCGGGAACCCGGCCCGTTCATCTCGCGTTGACCAGTGAGTAAGGGTCCACTGGAGAGTGGAGCAACGCAGCACAGGGTTCCCCTGCCGCACCGCTTGGAGGGCGTACCGTGCACCGCCGGCACAACGGGCTCAGAACCGCCGTACTCCTCGGGGGACTGTCCGCACTCATCATCCTGATCGGCAGTTTCTTCGGGCGTACGGGCCTGATCGTCGCCGTTCTCGTCGCCCTGGCGACCAACGCCTACGCGTACTGGAACAGCGACAAGCTCGCCCTGCGCGCCATGCGGGCCCGCCCGGTGAGCGAGTTCGAGGCGCCGCAGCTCTACCGCATGGTCCGCGAGCTGTCGACGGCCGCCCGCCAGCCCATGCCGCGGCTGTACATCTCCCCGACCCAGGCGCCGAACGCCTTCGCCACCGGCCGCAACCCGCGCAACGCCGCGGTCTGCTGCACCGACGGCATCCTCCGCCTCCTCGACGAGCGCGAGCTGCGCGGCGTCATCGGCCATGAGCTCAGCCACGTCTACAACCGCGACATCCTCATCTCGTCCGTCGCGGGCGCGCTGGCCTCCGTCGTGATGTTCCTGGTCAACTTCGCCTGGCTGATTCCCATAGGCCGGTCCGAGGACGAGGAGGGACCCGGTCTGCTGGGCATGCTGCTGATCGCGATCCTCGGCCCGGTCGCGGCCTCGCTCATCCAGCTGGCGGTCAGCCGCTCCCGCGAGTACCAGGCCGACGCCTCGGGCGCCCAGCTCACCGGCGACCCGCTCGCCCTGGCCTCCGCCCTGCGCAAGCTGGAGATCGGCACCCAGCAGCTGCCGCTCCCGCCCGAGCCGCGGCTGGAGACCGCCGGCCACATGATGATCGCCAACCCGTTCCGGGCCGGCGAGGGCATGTCCAAGCTGTTCTCCACCCACCCCCCGATGCGCGAACGCATCGCCCGCCTGGAGCAGATGGCCGGCCACCACCGCCCCTGACCCCCGCGAACACCGCTGGCCGACCCCCGGGCACCGGCGCATCATGAACGCAACGCTCCACCGGCCCCGGTGCGTCTAGCAGGGCAGTTACCCCGTTCGCCGTGCCCGTGGAAGGCTGCCGATCATGAAGCTCATCCTCAACATCCTCTGGCTGATCCTCAGCGGGTTCTGGCTGGCCCTCGGCTACGTCCTCGCGGGCATCATCTGCTGCATCCTGATCATCACGATCCCGTTCGGCATCGCGTCCTTCCGCATCGCCGGCTACGCCCTGTGGCCCTTCGGCCGTACGACCGTCGTCCGGCGCGACGCCGGTGCCGGCTCCGTCATCGGCAACGTCATCTGGATCATCTTCGCGGGCTGGTGGCTGGCGCTCGGCCACATCGTCACCGGCCTTGCCCTGTGCGTGACGATCATCGGCATCCCGTTCGGCATCGCCAACTTCAAGATGATCCCGGTCTCCCTGCTGCCGCTCGGCCGCGAGATCGTGCCCACGGACCAGCCTTTCGCAACCCGCTGAGGAAACCGGGCGGGTGCTCCGTTCACCCACCCTGACCAGCGCGTATGCCCCTGGGAGACGAGGTCCTGAGCCGGTTCTTCCCGGCCGGGGCGCCGCCCGACTCGACCAGCTGCCCGTTCCTGGGCGCATACTGGCGACAATGACCAAGCCAGCCGCAGCCCGGCGTCATCTGTCGTCAAGTCCCTTCAAGCCCCCGGTCACGCCACCTCTCAAGCACTTCGCGATGGGTGACCGGGTCACACACGATGAGCACGGCCTCGGCCGCGTGATCGGTACCGAGGACGAGGTCGCGGTGCTCGTCGACTTCGGTTCGCTCCAGGCCCGGATCGTGAGTCCGTACGCCAAGTTGACCAAACTCTGAGCACCGGCGGCCGTCGGGGCGCGGCGGATGCTCCTCCTCGCCCCGGCACCGCAACCACCCGTCCGCACGTAGCTGCGGACCACAACCCGAAAGGGAGACGACCCATCGACACCACGTCGCTGTTCTCCGCACCCGAAACGGTGCTCCCGCGGGTCACGACGCCACCGCCGCCGCCGGCGACGGACCCGTTCCGGAGCCCGGTCGACGAGGCTCAGGCCGGACCTCCCGCTGCCGGGCACCCCGGCACCCCGGAGTAACCACGCAGCCGGCGGTCACACCCGCACCAGCCCCCGCGGCCCCACGTACCGCCGGAAGCCGAGCGGTGTCACGCCGGCCAGACCCTCGATGAAGGACATCACCGGCCCCCCGCGCCCCAGGCTCCCGGTGATCTCCCGTTCGTGCGCCTCGGCGGTCGTCCACTCGCTGTAGTTGACGACCCGGGTGCCGTCCTCGCTGATGTGGAAGTGCGAGGCGATCCCGCCCTCGCCCGGCTGGACGCCACCGATCAGGTCCAGCAGCCCGTCCACGAGCTCCCGGGCCGCGTCGTGCCCCGTCGCACGGAAGGCGACCCGCACGACGCAGCCCGGCGCCTCCGGCTTGCCCTTGGGCAGCAGACTGCGGTAGAGCCGGTACCGGGTGGGACCGGGGCCGCCGCCGTCCCCCGCGACGGCCGGCGCGCCGCCCGCGAGCCGCTCCGCCAGTCCGGCGTTCCCGCCGCGCACGCGCGCCGCATCGCCCGTCCACTGCGCGTAGTCGAGCACGCTGCGCCCGTCCGTCCCGGCGAACCGCACCCGTGACACCAAGCCCGCCGGCAGCGGCGCCCCCTCCCAGGCCCGGGCCACGCCGTCCAGGACGGCCCGCTGTCCCTCCGGGCTCCCGGCATCCCACTCACTGATCAGTACGGTCCCCACGCCCGCCCGCCTGACCTGCGGAAACACATCGGTACGAAAGCCTGAGCGGGGACCGGTCACGAGGCTCTCGCCGCTCTGCACGTTCTCCTGAGAAGTCATGCCAGGAGCCTGCAATCTCAACCAAACTTGAGGTCAAGAGAGATCCCTGAAAGGGGGTCGGAGGCCGTGCTTGCGCGGGCCCGGAAACGCCGGTGGGGCGGCACGCCCGTGGCGCGCCGCCCCATCCCGAAGGCCGAAGCCCTGCCCTACCGGCTACCGGTAGTTCACGAACTGGAGGGCGAAGTCCAGGTCCTTGCCCTTCAGCAGCTGCTGTACGGCCTGCAGGTCGTCCCGGCTCTTGGAGCTGACCCGCAGCTCGTCGCCCTGCACCTGCGCCTTGACGCCCTTCGGGCCCTCGTCGCGGATGATCTTGGCGACCTTCTTCGCGTTGTCCTGCGAGATCCCCTCCTGGAGGGAGGCGGAGATCCGGTACTCCTTGCCCGAGGCCTGCGGCTCACCGGCATCCAGGGCCTTCAGCGAGATCCCGCGCTTGACCAGCTTGGACTGGAAGATGTCGAGCACGGCCTTGACCCGCTCCTCGGCGTTGGCCCGCATCTCGATCTTCTCGCCCGACCATGCGATCGAGGCGTCGACGCCCTTGAAGTCGTAGCGCGTCGAGATCTCCTTGGCGGCCTGGTTGAGTGCGTTGTCGACCTCCTGCCGCTCTACCTTCGAGACGATGTCGAAACTGGAGTCGGCCATGTTGAGTTGGCTCCTCGTGCGTAGATCCGTCGGGGGTGCGGACCGTCCCCGGACCGCTTGCCAAGCCTAGCCACCCCACCAAGATCCAGCGCTCGCGAATCGAGTGGCGAACCACCCCCAGCCATCGGGTATGGTTTACGTCGTTGCCACGGAGCACCGCCGAAAAGCGGCTCTCCCGGCAGCAAACCCCGGCGGTGTGCCCGAGCGGCCAAAGGGAGCAGACTGTAAATCTGCCGGCTCAGCCTTCCCAGGTTCGAATCCTGGCGCCGCCACATTGAGGAACCCCCTCCCCTGCGAATCAGCAGGAGAGGGGGTTTTCTCGTGCGTGGGGAGCCTCGCGGGGGCGCGCCCCGCCGCCCCTCAGTGCGCCGCCACCGTCCTCACCGCGTCCGCCACCGGCACGTCTCCGCCGATCAGCTCCAGGGTGCGGCCGGTGGTGCGGGGCTCGTCGAGGAGTTCCACCAGGGTGGCCGCCACGTCGTCGCGGGGGACATCGCCGCGGCCGGTGGCGTCGGCCAGGGTGACCAGGCCGGTGCCGGGGGCGTCCGTCAGGCGGCCCGGCCGCAGGATCGTCCAGTCCAGACCGGCCCGGGACCGTACGTCGGCGTCCGCGGCGCCCTTGGCCCGCAGGTACGCGGCGAAGACCGGATCGGTGCCCTCCGGGGGCTCCCGGTCGGCGCCCATCGACGAGATGACCAGGAAGCGGCGCACGCCCGCCGCCTCGGCCGCGTCCGCGAAGAGCGCCGCCGCGCCGCGGTCCACCGTGTCCTTGCGTTCGGTGCCGCTGCCCGGGCCGGCACCGGCCGCGAAGACGGCCGCGTCGGCGCCCTCCAGGTGCCGGGCGACGTCCTCGACCGACGCCGACTCCAGGTCGCAGACCACCGGTTCGGCCCCCGCGGCCAGCAGATCGCCGGCCTGCTCCGGCCGGCGGATGATACCCGCGACCTCGTCCCCGCGCTTGGCGAGCAGCCGCTCCAGCCGCAGCGCGATCTGACCATGTCCACCTGCGATGACAATGCGCATGGTGCCGACGGTACGCCGAAGGTCCACCGCGGCGCGGGGGACCCGGCCGGGGGAGCGGCGCTTCTCACCGCGTTCTCGTACGGGGCGGACCGGTCCCCGGCGTCAGCGCTGCGACTGCCGGGGAAGTTCCAGCGCCACCTCGGCCGCCGAGTCGCAGTACTCGCGCACCGCGCTGGTACGGGCCACCACCCGCCCCCGGTGGATCACGATCCGGCTGTACGCCAGCGAGAGCACCCCCGCGATCCGCTCGCCGCGCACCGCCAGCAGCTCCGCCGGGAAGCCCGCCTCGACCCGCACCTCGGGCAGCCCCAGCGTGGTCCGCGCCGCCGAACTCACCGTCTCGTACGCCGCCTCCGGCGTGGCCTCCCCGAGGGACGCCAGGAGGTACGCGGCCTCCAACGGGTCGCCGCGCCCCACCGGGTTCGCCACGTCCCGCAGCGCCCCGCTGCCGGCCGCCACCCGCACCCCGGCCGCCCGCAGCAGCCGCACCGGAGCCGGCCGCGACACCCGCGAGCCGTACCGCTCCAGGCCGGTGCAGTCGCCCTGCGGCAGACAGACCACGGTGACGTCGGCCGCGGCCAGTTGCTCGGCGATCCGCGAGGCGACGCTGCGCGGCATCCGGGCCATCCCGGCGCACGGGCCCAGCGCGACGCCGGACCGCAGCCCGCCGGACATCGCCGCGAACCGGGCCAGCCGGGCCGGGTCGTCACCGTCCGTGTGCAGGTCCACCGGGCAGCCGTGCTCCCCGGCCAGCTCCAGGACCGTCTCGACGTACCCGGCCGGATCGGGGTCCAGGTCCGGGCAGCCGCCGATGACCGAGGCGCCCATCTTGACGGCGTCCCGCAGCATCGCCAGCCCGTCGGCCCCGGCGAGCCCGGTCAGCACCCGCGGCACCGCCACCGCCGCCAGGTCCGCCAGCCCGCGCAGCGACCGGCGGGCCTGCAACACCGCCTCCAGCGAGCGCAGGCCCTGCACGTCGCCGATCCTGACGTGGCTCCGGGACGCGGTGGCCCCGTGCCCCAACTGGAGCAGCGCGGCCTCCGTGGTGCGCCGCTGGACGTCCTCCGGGGAGCCGGAGGCGGGGCCGTCGGAGTCCGCCGTCAGGGCGGTGTCACAGTGCGCGTGCGGCTCGGCCGGGGCGGGCAGCAGCAGATAGCCGGCCAGGTCGACCCGGGCCCCCTGGGGGGCGAGGCTGCCGGCCGTGCCCACGGCCTCGATGCGTCCGCCGCCGAGCCGTACGTCCACGGTGCGGCCGTCGGCGAGCCGGGCGCCGCACAGGACCAGCGCGCCACCGTCCGACCTCATGTACCGGCCGGGTCCTCCGGGCTTTCCCGGCTGGGGGTGCGGCTGCGGCGAACTGCTCTCGGACATGGCGCTCCTCGAAGCCACGGGCGTGCAAGATCACGCAGCGTTGACCCGAGCGTAGGGCGCCGCCGCGGGAGCTTCGCGCAGGCGCGAAATAGTCGTACCGGTGTGGTGCGCGGGGCCGTTGGGGCGCGGAGCGGATACGGATTTCACGTTTGGCGGCGGGCCGTGTAATGTCTTCATCGCTCGCCCCAATAGCTCAGTCGGCAGAGCGTCTCCATGGTAAGGAGAAGGTCTACGGTTCGATTCCGTATTGGGGCTCTGATGTGTGAGGCACCCGTCTTCGGGTGGGCGCCAATCGCATCGCAGCGGTGTAGCTCAGTCGGTAGAGCAAGCGGCTCATAATCGCTGTGTCACCGGTTCAAGTCCGGTCACCGCTACTGACAGTAGCCGATTGTGGGGTCGGTCCTTCGATCGGCTACTCTTTTCTGCGTTCATCCGTCCATCCGTCCGTCAAGGAGCACTCACGTGGCTGCCACCGACGTCCGCCCGAAGATCACGCTGGCCTGCGTGGAGTGCAAGGAGCGGAACTACATCACCAAGAAGAACCGGCGTAACGACCCGGACCGTCTTGAGATGAAGAAGCACTGCCCGCGCTGCAACTCGCACACCGCGCACCGCGAAACGCGATAACACAGGCTCGTCCGTGAGGCCGTCCCCATTGCTGGGGGCGGCCTCACGGCGTTGGCACCATCAGTACAGGGAGGTTGCGAGCCCATGGCGCTCGACCAGTCTTTTGTCGGACGCACGTACCCGCCCACCGACCCGTACGAGGTCGGCCGGGAAAAGATCCGGGAATTCGCCGAGGCGATCGGGGACCCCAACACCGCCTACACCGACGCGGATGCTGCCAAGGCGCTCGGGTATCCCGAGGTGATCGCACCGCCGACTTTTGTGTTCGCGATCACATTCAAGGCCGCGGGGCAGGTTATCGAGGACCCGCAACTGGGCCTGGATTACAGCCGGGTGGTGCACGGCGACCAGAAGTTCGCCTACACCCGGCCGGTGCGCAGCGGCGACCGGCTGGCCGTCACCTCCACCATCGAGGCGATCAAGACCATGGCGGGCAACGACATCATCGACATCCGCGGCGAGGTGCACGACGAGGCGGGCGAACACGTCGTGACCGCCTTCACCAAGCTGGTGGCCCGGCGCGCCGAGGAGGCCTGAGATGACCGCGAAGATCTCTTACGACGACGTCGAGGTCGGCACCGAACTCCCGGCGCAGACCTTCCCCGTGAACCGCGCCACACTCGTCCGCTACGCGGGCGCCTCCGGCGACTTCAACCCGATCCACTGGAACGAGAAGTTCGCCAAGGAGGTCGGCCTGCCCGACGTCATCGCCCACGGCATGTTCACCATGGCCGAGGCGATCCGGGTGGTCACCGACTGGGCCGGTGACCCCGGCGCGGTCGCCGAATACGGCGTGCGCTTCACCAAGCCCGTGATCGTCCCCAACGACGACCAGGGCGCGCTGATCGAGGTCAGCGCCAAGGTCGCGGCCAAGCTCGACGACGACGCCCGCACGGTACGGGTCGACCTCACCGCGATGAGCGCGGGCCAGAAGGTGCTGGGCATGTCCCGCGCGGTCGTCCGCCTGGCCTGAGCCCGCCGAGGAAGCGAAGCCGACGGCAGGAGAAGCGGAGCCGGGGGCGGCCGGACGGGAATGTCCGACCGCCCCCGTACCCTTGTGCGCGTGCAGGAACGCCACGGAGAAGCAAACGCCCCGCTCGCCCCGCTGACCACCTTCCGGCTCGGCGGACCCGCGACCCGCCTCGTCACGGCCACCACCGACGACGAGGTGGTGGCCGCCGTCCGCGCGGCCGACGACGCCGGCACGCCCCTGCTGATCATCGGCGGCGGCAGCAACCTCGTCATCAGCGACAAGGGCTTCGACGGCACGGCCCTGCGCATCGCCACCACCGGCTTCGAGCTGGACGGCACCGCCCTCACCCTCGCCGCGGGCGAGAACTGGTCCGATGCGGTCGCCCGCACCGTCGCCGCCGGACTGGCCGGCGTCGAGTGCCTGGCCGGCATCCCCGGCTCGGCCGGCGCCACCCCGGTGCAGAACGTCGGCGCGTACGGCCAGGAGGTCGCCACCACGATCACCGAGGTCGTCGCCTACGACCGCCGGGCCGGCGAGAGGGTCACCCTCACCAACGAGGAATGCGGCTTCGCCTACCGCGACAGCCGCTTCAAGCAGCACCCCGACCGCTTCGTGGTCCTGCGGGTCCGCTTCGTGCTGGAGGACGCCGGCGGCCTCTCCGCGCCCCTGAAGTACGCCGAGACCGCCCGCGCCCTCGGCGTCGAGGTCGGCGACCGGGTCCCGCTGGACATCGCCCGCAAGACCGTCCTGGCCCTGCGCGCCGGCAAGGGCATGGTGCTGGACCCCGACGACCACGACACCTGGTCGGCCGGGTCGTTCTTCACCAACCCGATCCTCACCGAGGCCGAGCACGCCGCCTTCCTGGAGCGCGTCCGGGACCGCCTCGGCCCCGACACCGCCCCGCCCGCCTTCCCGGCCGGCGACGGCCTGGTGAAGACCTCCGCGGCCTGGCTCATCGACCGCGCCGGCTTCACCAAGGGCTACGGCAGCGGCCCGGCCCGCATCTCGACCAAGCACACCCTCGCGCTCACCAACCGCGGCGAGGCCACCACCGAG
Source organism: Streptomyces sp. NPDC107765 (assembly GCF_055657085.1). NCBI lineage: Bacteria > Bacillati > Actinomycetota > Actinomycetes > Kitasatosporales > Streptomycetaceae > Streptomyces > Streptomyces sp. NPDC107765. Next base: position 162,893 of record NZ_JBVKBL010000005.1, read on the forward strand.
GACCTGCTCGCCCTGGCCCGCGAGGTCCGGGACGGCGTCCACGCGGCCTTCGGCATCACCCTCGTCAACGAACCCGTGACGGTCGGCGTCAGCCTCTAGACGGGCCTCCAGGGCGCCGCGACGGGCCGCCGAGGCAGGAAGAGGGCAGAGGAGCCTGCTCGGGTCCTGCCGAGCCCCTGCGACCGCCGCTGGCGCTCTACGCGGCCAGCCAGGCGTCGATCTCCGCCAGCAGCCGCCGCTGCTCGTCCTCGGGGGCGCGCGAGCCGCGGACGGACTGCCGGGCCAGCTCGGCCAGCTCCTCGTCGCTGAAGCCGTGCGCGGTACGGGCGAGCTCGTACTGCGCGGCCAGCCGCGAGCCGAACAGCAGCGGGTCGTCCGCCCCCAGCGCCATCGGCACCCCGGCATCGAAGAGCGTCCGCAGCGGTACGTCCTCGGGCTTCTCGTAGACGCCCAGCGCCACGTTGGAGGCAGGGCACACCTCGCAGGTCACCTGGCGCTCGGCCAGCCGGCGCAGCAGCGCGGGATCCTCCGCCGCCCGTACGCCGTGCCCCACCCGGCCGGCGTGCAGATCGTCCAGGCAGTCCCGGACGCTGGCCGGCCCGGACAGCTCACCGCCGTGCGGCGCCGCCAGCAGACCGCCCTCCCGGGCGATCGCGAAGGCCCGGTCGAAGTCCCGGGCGAAACCCCGGCGTTCGTCGTTGGAGAGCCCGAAACCGATCACCCCCCGGTCCGCGTAGCGCACCGCCAGCCGCGCCAGCGTCCGGGCGTCCAGCGGGTGCTTCATGCGGTTCGCCGCGATCAGCACGCGGATACCGAGACCGGTGTCCCGCGAGGCGGTGTGCACCGCGTCCAGGATGATCTCCAGGGCCGGGATCAGTCCGCCCAGCCGGGGCGCGTACGAGGTCGGGTCGACCTGGATCTCCAGCCAGCGCGAACCGTCCCGGACGTCCTCCTCGGCGGCCTCGCGCACCAGCCGCTGGATGTCCTCGGGCGCACGCAGGCACGAGCGCGCGATGTCGTACAACCGCTGGAAGCGGAACCAGCCCCGCTCGTCCGTGGCACGCAGCTGGGGCGGCTCACCGCTGCGCAGGGCCTCGGGCAGATGGACCCCGTACTTGTCGGCGAGGTCCAGCAGGGTCGCGGACCGCATCGAACCGGTGAAGTGCAGGTGCAGATGGGCCTTCGGCAGCCGGCGCAGGTCTCGGGCGGCGGCCCCGTCGCGGGCACGGGAGCTCTCCATTCGAGGATCTTGCCGTATCAGGGCGGCACGCCGGTAGGCCCTTTCCCGAAGGGGTGTCCGGAAGAACGCACGAGCGGGCGGCCGGAACGCGTCCGACCGCCCGCCCACCTGCCCGAACGGGAAGGCCCTACTTGGCCTCCGCCAGCAGCTTCTGGATCCGGGAGACACCCTCGACCAGGTCCTCGTCGCCCAGCGCGTAGGAAAGCCGCAGGTAGCCGGGGGTGCCGAAGGCCTCACCCGGGACGACGGCGACCTCCGCCTCCTCCAGGATGAGCTCGGCCAGCTCCACGCTGCTCTGCGGGCGCTTGCCGCGGATCTCCTTGCCCAGCAGCTCCTTCACCGACGGGTACGCGTAGAACGCGCCCTCGGGCTCCGGGCACAGCACCCCGTCGATCTCGTTGAGCATCCGCACGATCGTCCTGCGGCGCCGGTCGAAGGCGACCTTCATCTCCTCGACGGCCGTCAGATCGCCGGAGACGGCCGCGATGGCCGCCACCTGCGCGACGTTGGAGACGTTGGAGGTGGCGTGCGACTGGAGGTTCGTCGCGGCCTTGATGACGTCCTTGGGGCCGATCGCCCAGCCCACCCGCCAGCCGGTCATCGCGTACGTCTTGGCCACGCCGTTGACGATGATGCACTTGTCGCGCAGCTCGGGCACGACCACCGGCAGCGACGCGAACTGCGCGTCGCCGTAGACCAGGTGCTCGTAGATCTCGTCGGTGAGGACCCACAGGCCGTGCTCCGCCGCCCAGCGGCCGACCGCCTCGACCTGCTCGCGGGAGTAGACCGCACCGGTCGGGTTCGACGGCGAGACGAACAGCAGCACCTTCGTGCGCTCGGTGCGCGCCGCCTCCAGCTGCTCGACGGTCACGCGGTAGCCGGTGGTCTCGTCCGCGATCACGTCGACCGGCACACCGCCCGCCAGCCGGATCGACTCCGGGTAGGTGGTCCAGTACGGAGCGGGCACGATGACCTCGTCGCCCGGGTCGAGGATCGCCGCGAACGCCTCGTAGATCGCCTGCTTGCCGCCGTTCGTCACCAGGACGTTCGCGGCCTCGACCTCGTAGCCCGAGTCGCGCAGCGTCTTCGCGACGATCGCGGACTTGAGCTCGGGGAGGCCGCCGGCCGGGGTGTAGCGGTGGAACTTCGGGTTGCGGCAGGCCTCCACGGCCGCCTCGACGATGTAGTCGGGCGTGGGGAAGTCGGGCTCACCGGCGCCGAAGCCGATCACCGGGCGTCCGGCGGCCTTGAGGGCCTTCGCCTTGGCGTCGACGGCGAGGGTCGCGGACTCGGAGATCGAACCGACGCGGGCCGAGACCCGGCGGTCGGCGGGGGACGAAACGGAAGGGTTCGCAGCGCTCATACATGCATCGTTGCAGACCTCCGCCGGGCCCGGTACGCGGGTTTGCGGGCACCACCCGGGAGGATCGTGTTCGACGCCCGGCCCGGAAGCACGTACACTCGCTGATCGTTGGCCCTCAACAGGCAGGCACGGCGAACGCACTTAGTGCAGTCGCACGCATGCGGTAGGTTGGGGGAACCACAAAGGGTCGTAGCTCAATTGGTAGAGCACTGGTCTCCAAAACCAGCGGTTGGGGGTTCAAGTCCCTCCGGCCCTGCTACACGCACTCTCACCGCAGTGCGTGCACGTGTACGTATGAAATGCACCGCCGTGCGGCAGGGCAGGGCGCGGCACGGCCACGAACCGGATTCAGGTGAGGACGAGTGACGGACGCCCTGGGCTCCATCGACATGCCTGAGCGCGGTCGCTCCGAGGACGAGGCCGCCGAGTCCCAGAAGAAGCCCCGGCGTGGCGGCAAGCGCGGCAAGAAGGGTCCCTTCGCGCGCCTTGCGCTTTTCTACCGCCAGGTCATCGCGGAGCTCCGCAAGGTCGTCTGGCCCACGCGCAGCCAGCTGTCGACGTACACCAGCGTGGTGATCGTCTTCGTTGTCATCATCATCGGTCTCGTAACCGTGATTGACTTGGGAATCAACCGAGTCGTCGGGTACGTCTTCGGCTGATCCCGCGGAGGGCGCCTGCGCGGGCGCCATTTCGCATGTTCAACCCCTTGAAGCCAGGAAGAAGCAGCCACCGTGTCTGACCCGAACCTGAACGACGCCGCCGAATCCGCCGAGACGGCAGCGGCCGACGTTGACGCGGCTGCCTCGGCCGAGGTCGAGGGCGAAGACACCGCGCAGGAGATCGTCGAGGGCGCCGACACCGTCGACGAGCTCGACGCCGAGGAAGCCGCCGCCGGCGAGCCCGCCGAAGAGGCCGCGGTGCACGTCGAGGAGGACGCCGAGGCCACCGCCGAGGTCGCCGAGGACGAGGCGGCCGAGGACGAGTCGGCCGAGGAGCAGGAGCCGGTCGACCCGGTGGCCGCCCTCCGCGACGAACTGCGCGGTCTGCCCGGTGAGTGGTACGTCATCCACACCTACGCGGGCTACGAGAACCGCGTGAAGACCAACCTCGAGCAGCGCGCCGTCTCGCTGAACGTCGAGGACTACATCTTCCAGGCCGAGGTGCCGCAGGAAGAGGTCGTCCAGATCAAGAACGGCGACCGCCGTACCGTCCGCCAGAACAAGCTCCCGGGCTACGTGCTCGTGCGCATGGACCTGACGAACGAGTCCTGGGGCGTCGTCCGCAACACCCCGGGCGTCACCGGCTTCGTCGGCAACGCCTACGACCCCTACCCGCTGACGCTGGACGAGATCGTCAAGATGCTCGCCCCGGAGGCCGAGGAGAAGGCCGCCAAGGAGGCCGCCGCGGCCGAGGGCAAGCCGGCGCCGTCCCGCAAGGTCGAGGTCCAGGTCCTGGACTTCGAGGTGGGCGACTCCGTCACGGTCACCGACGGTCCGTTCGCGACGCTCCAGGCGACGATCAACGAGATCAACGCCGACTCGAAGAAGGTCAAGGGCCTGGTCGAGATCTTCGGCCGGGAGACCCCGGTCGAGCTGTCCTTCGACCAGATCCAGAAGAACTGATCGAGTTCCCCTGATCCGGGAGGGCCGCAGGGCCTTTCCGGACCACCAGCCACCGGCCAGGTCAGACGGGCGCCAGCCTGTCTGACCTGTCGGTTTTTGGCCGTGCGACCATACCCGTTATCGTTGTGCGGTATGCCTCCATCCGGATGACCGGATGGATCGGCGAAACACTCTCACAACCGAGCGAGCCGAAGGGCGCGCCGGTGTCGAAAGGGAGAGCGCGCGGAGGGCCCGAGGAACGAGGGCCCGAGCACGGTCGACCGTCGACACCGGGACCAAGCGCCCGGAGGTGAGCGAGGGAAACCAGGACCCGGAGAGAGCATGCCTCCCAAGAAGAAGAAGGTCACGGGGCTCATCAAGCTCCAGATCAGCGCCGGTGCGGCGAACCCGGCTCCGCCGGTCGGCCCCGCGCTGGGTCAGCACGGCGTCAACATCATGGAGTTCTGCAAGGCCTACAACGCCGCGACCGAGTCGCAGCGTGGCATGGTCGTGCCGGTGGAGATCACGGTCTACGAGGACCGTTCCTTCACCTTCGTCACCAAGACCCCCCCGGCCGCGAAGCTCATCCTGAAGGCCGCGGGCGTGGAGAAGGGCTCCGGCGAGCCGCACAAGACCAAGGTCGCCAAGATCACCCGTGACCAGGTCCGCGACATCGCCACCACCAAGATGCCCGACCTGAACGCCAACGACCTGGACGCCGCCGAGAAGATCATCGCCGGCACCGCCCGTTCCATGGGCATCACGGTCGAGGGCTGATCACAGCCTCTTTGGCACCCCGTGGCAGGACCAGGCGCTGGTCCGGACCACGACTCCATCCCACTGCATCAGGAGCAGAAGTGAAGCGCAGCAAGACTCTTCGCAACGCGGACGCGAAGATCGACCGGGAGCGTCTGTACGCCCCGCTCGAGGCCGTCCGTCTCGCCAAGGAAACCTCGTCCGCCAAGTTCGACGCGACCGTCGAGGTCGCCATGCGTCTGGGTGTCGACCCGCGCAAGGCCGACCAGATGGTCCGTGGCACCGTGAACCTCCCGCACGGCACCGGTAAGACCGCCCGGGTCCTGGTCTTCGCGACCGGTGACCGTGCTGCGGCCGCGGAAGCCGCCGGCGCCGACATCGTCGGCTCGGACGAACTGATCGACGAGGTCTCCAAGGGCCGTCTGGACTTCGACGCCGTCGTCGCCACCCCGGACCTGATGGGCAAGGTCGGCCGCCTCGGCCGCGTGCTCGGTCCCCGTGGTCTGATGCCGAACCCGAAGACCGGCACGGTCACCCCGGACGTCGCCAAGGCCGTCACCGACATCAAGGGCGGCAAGATCGAGTTCCGCGTGGACAAGCACGCGAACCTCCACTTCATCATCGGCAAGGTCTCCTTCGACGAGACCAAGCTGGTGGAGAACTACGCCGCGGCCCTTGAGGAGATCACCCGCCTCAAGCCGTCCGCCGCCAAGGGCCGGTACATCAAGAAGGCCACCATCACCACCACGATGGGCCCCGGCATCCCGGTGGACAGCAACCGCACCCGCAACCTCCTCGTCGAGGACGAGGCCGTCTGATCTCCCTGATCGACGCCTCGGCGCGCGCGTAACGCCTTCAGGCCCCGCTCTCCCCTACGGAGGGCGGGGCCTGACGCATGCGGTGTCACTCCTCTGGTCTAAAGTCCTCCCGACGTCCAGTACGGGATTTCTAAGGGGGAGCCCAGTGCGCAGCACGCGTATGACCGCCGTGGTGGCGGGAGTTGTCATGATGGCCGGTCTGACGGCCTGTAACGGCGCCAAGAGCGACAACGCCGGCGGCAGCGGCGGCGGATCGGGCTCCGGCCAGTCCCCGCTCCAGGTCGCGCTGGCGTCGCTGAAGACGGCGGCACAGCAGACCGGCGGCAAGAAGTCCGCCCAGGTCGACGGCACGCTCAAGAACGCCGCCTCCACCCAGTCGATGAAGGGTGCGATGGACTGGTCCCAGGGCATGCGGATGAACCTCGACATCACGCAGTCCGCGGGCCTGATGGCCGGCAAGCCCACGAAGGCGGTGTACACGTCCGACGCGATGTACATGAACATGGGCACGCCGGTGGGCGGCAAGTCCTGGATCAAGTACGACTACGACGCCCTGGCCAAGAAGATGGGCCCGGCCGGCGCCCTGATCAAGGACCAGATGAACAACAACAACCCGACGCGGGCGATGGAGTTGCTGATCGCCTCCGGCAAGGTCAAGGAGGCCGGCAAGGAGGACGTCCGCGGCGTTCAGGCCACCCACTACACCGGCACCCTCTCGATCTCCGAGCTGACCCGCATGCAGTCGAAGAACGTCAGCGAGTCGGACATGAAGGCGCTGGAGCAGCAGCTCAAGACCTCCGGTGCGGGCCAGGAGGCCATCGACCTGTGGATCGGGTCGGACAACCTGCTGGTCAAGAAGCGTGAGCACCTGGTCGGCGGCAAGGTTCCGTACGACTCCACGGTCTTCTACTCGAACTACGGCACCAAGGTCCCCGACGAGGCGCCGGCGGCCGGTGACACGGTGGACTTCGACAAGGTCGGCAAGCCGTAAGTGAGCCGTTGAACGGCGGGCAGGGGGCGTGGCCGGCGCCCCCTGTCGGCCGATTTGCCTGACGCGGGTCGCTCCCGTACCGTATGCGGGAAGCCAAAGACCGCTGGTTGTCGCTGCGCGTCCGAACCCGGGCGTGTGGAGGCCGAAGGATCCGCTAGCTGCGGACGACCTGCGCAGGTGACTGTGGAAGAAAGCTCCCGGGCGTCAGCCTGGTCGAGTTCTCGCCCCGTGCGCCTGCGCCGGGGCGTTTGTTTTGCCCAGCCCCTTCTGCGCGGTCCTCATCACCCGGAAGGAGGCCGAGGCTCATGGCGACGTCCGACAAGATCGCAGCTGTTGAGGAGATCACGGAGAAGCTCCGTAACTCCAACGCGGCTGTTGTGACCTCTTACACCGGACTGACTGTGGCGCAGCTCAAGCAGCTGCGTCGTTCGCTCGGCGAGAACGCTCAGTACCGTGTGGTGAAGAACACGCTGACCAAGATCGCGGCCAATGAGGCCGGGATTCAGCTGGACGAGCACCTCAGTGGCTCGACGGCTGTCGCCTTTGTGACCGGTGACCCGGTCGAGGCGGCGAAGGGTCTTCGTGACTTCGCCAAGGACAACCCCGCTCTCGTCATCAAGGGCGGTGTCCTTGAAGGCAAGGCGCTGTCCGCCGACGAGATCAAGAAGCTTGCGGACCTCGAGTCCCGCGAGGTTCTGCTCAGCAAGCTGGCCGGTGCCATGAAGGGCAAGCAGTCGCAGGCTGCCGCGCTCTTCCAGGCGCTGCCGTCGAAGTTCGTCCGCACCGCGGAAGCGCTTCGCGCCAAGCAGGCCGAGCAGGGCGGTGCCGAGTAATTCGGCTCGCACATTGGCACCCCGCGCCCAGGTACGCCTAGGCCGGGAGGCCACAGCGGGCCCGAACGTACGCCCGCCTCACATGTACATCCGGCACCAGCCGAATTAGTGGAAGGATCGCCCATCATGGCGAAGCTCAGCCAGGAAGACCTGCTCGCGCAGTTCGAGGAGATGACCCTCATCGAGCTCTCCGAGTTCGTGAAGGCGTTCGAGGAGAAGTTCGACGTCACCGCTGCCGCCCCGGCCGCCGTCGTCGCCGCCGGTGTCCCGGGTGCCCCGGCCGCCGCCGCCGAGGAGGAGAAGGACGAGTTCGACGTCATCCTCACCGGTGCCGGCGACAAGAAGATCCAGGTCATCAAGGTCGTGCGTGAGCTGACCTCCCTGGGCCTGAAGGAGGCCAAGGACCTCGTGGACGGCACCCCGAAGCCGGTCCTCGAGAAGGTCGCCAAGGACGCCGCCGAGAAGGCCGCCGAGGCCCTCAAGGGCGCCGGTGCCTCCGTCGAGGTCAAGTGACCCCGCTGAGTCTCCGACTCACGTCCGTGTCACCTGAGGTGTAACGGACACCCAGCCAAGGGCGATCACCCATACGGGTGGTCGCCCTTCGGCGTGCTCGCCCGGGCTGCGTTGTCTCCGGCCGGAGTGCGAGTATGGTGATCTTCGTTGCCCGGACGTGCTCCCATGTGACGATCTCGCAGAGGTGGGGGGCCTTGACGAACCGGACGCGGCGCGCAATTCTCGGGACGCGACGCTGAAGCGATCCAGGGTTCGAGGCATGGATCGCCGACGAAGAGGGAAGCATCGGTGTGCGCCACTGGCGCAGGGCTTTCGGCAGGCGCAGGGCATGAGAAGAACAAATGAGGGGCTCCTCCGGTACTGCGGAGGACGCGACTTTCCGGAGGGAGAAGATCGGTATCACGGTGCTGAACCGGTCTCCGGAAACTCGCCCTGGACATCAGTGGGCCTTGTGGCTACACTGACCCTTTGCGCTGCCTGTTAGCTGCTCCCTGCCCGTCACCAGGGGCATATCCGAGCCCGAGCAAAGCTGGATGATCCGCCCTGACCTGGGCTTTCCCTCAGTCTGCTCGAGTCGGAACCGGTACGCGCGTAGTGAGTCCGAGCCCTCGGAAGGACCCCCTCTTGGCCGCCTCGCGCAACGCCTCGACTGCCAATACGAACAACGGCGACAGCACCGCCCCGCTGCGCATCTCTTTTGCGAAGATCAAGGAGCCCCTCGGGGTTCCGAACCTCCTTGCGCTGCAGACCGAAAGCTTCGACTGGCTGCTCGGCAATGCCGCATGGAAGGGTCGCGTCGAGGCTGCGCTGGAGAGTGGGCAGGAAGTTCCCACCAAGTCCGGTCTTGAAGAGATCTTCGAAGAGATCTCCCCGATCGAGGACTTCTCCGGGTCGATGTCGCTGACGTTCCGCGACCACCGCTTCGAGCCCCCGAAGAACTCCATCGACGAGTGCAAGGAGCGCGACTTCACGTACGCCGCCCCGCTCTTCGTCACGGCGGAGTTCACCAACAACGAGACCGGTGAGATCAAGTCCCAGACGGTCTTCATGGGCGACTTCCCGCTCATGACGAACAAGGGCACCTTCGTCATCAACGGCACCGAGCGTGTCGTGGTGTCGCAGCTGGTCCGCTCGCCGGGCGTGTACTTCGACAGCTCCATCGACAAGACGTCCGACAAGGACATCTTCTCCGCCAAGATCATCCCGTCCCGGGGTGCCTGGCTGGAGATGGAGATCGACAAGCGCGACATGGTCGGTGTGCGCATCGACCGCAAGCGCAAGCAGTCCGTCACCGTCCTGCTCAAGGCGCTCGGCTGGACCACCGAGCAGATCCTCGAGGAGTTCGGCGACTACGAGTCCATGCGCGCCACCCTGGAGAAGGACCACACCCAGGGCCAGGACGACGCGCTGCTGGACATCTACCGCAAGCTGCGTCCGGGCGAGCCGCCGACCCGCGAGGCCGCGCAGACGCTGCTGGAGAACCTCTACTTCAACCCGAAGCGTTACGACCTCGCCAAGGTCGGCCGCTACAAGGTCAACAAGAAGCTCGGTGGCGACGAGCCGCTGGACGCCGGTGTGCTCACCACCGACGACATCATCGCCACGATCAAGTACCTGGTGAAGCTGCACGCCGGTGAGACCGAGACGATCGGCGAGAACGGCACCTCGATCGTCGTCGAGACCGACGACATCGACCACTTCGGCAACCGTCGTCTGCGCAACGTCGGCGAGCTCATCCAGAACCAGGTCCGCACGGGTCTGGCCCGTATGGAGCGCGTCGTGCGCGAGCGCATGACCACCCAGGACGTCGAGGCGATCACGCCGCAGACGCTGATCAACATCCGGCCGGTCGTCGCCTCCATCAAGGAGTTCTTCGGCACCAGCCAGCTGTCCCAGTTCATGGACCAGACCAACCCGCTGTCGGGTCTGACCCACAAGCGCCGTCTGTCGGCGCTGGGCCCGGGTGGTCTCTCCCGTGAGCGGGCCGGCCTCGACGTCCGTGACGTGCACCCGTCGCACTACGGCCGCATGTGCCCGATCGAGACGCCGGAAGGCCCGAACATCGGTCTGATCGGCTCGCTCGCCTCGTACGGCCGGGTCAACGTCTTCGGCTTCATCGAGACCCCGTACCGCAAGGTCGTCGACGGTCAGGTCACCGAAGAGGTGGACTACCTCACCGCCGACGAGGAGGACCGCTTCCTCATCGCCCAGGCGAACGCGAAGCTGTCCGACGACATGCGGTTCGCCGAGCAGCGTGTCCTGGTCCGCCGCCGCGGCGGCGAGGTCGACCTGGTCCCTGCCGACGAGGTGCACTTCATGGACGTCTCGCCGCGCCAGATGGTGTCGGCCGCGACCGCCATGATCCCGTTCCTCGAGCACGACGACGCCAACCGCGCGCTCATGGGCTCGAACATGATGCGCCAGGCCGTTCCGCTGATCAAGGCGGAGTCGCCGCTGGTCGGCACCGGCATGGAGTACCGCTGCGCGGTCGACGCCGGCGACGTCATCAAGGCGGAGAAGGACGGTGTGGTCCAGGAGGTCTCCGCGGACTACATCACCGTCGCCAACGACGACGGCACGTACACCACGTACCGCGTCGCCAAGTTCACCCGCTCCAACCAGGGCACCTCCTTCAACCAGAAGGTCGTCGTGGACGAGGGCGCGCGGGTCATCGAGGGCCAGGTCCTCGCCGACGGTCCGTCCACGGACCAGGGCGAGATGGCGCTCGGCAAGAACCTGCTCGTCGCGTTCATGCCGTGGGAGGGCCACAACTACGAGGACGCGATCATCCTGTCGCAGCGCCTCGTGCAGGACGACGTCCTCTCCTCGATCCACATCGAGGAGCACGAGGTCGACGCCCGTGACACCAAGCTCGGCCCCGAGGAGATCACCCGGGACATCCCGAACGTCTCCGAAGAGGTCCTCTCCGACCTCGACGAGCGCGGCATCATCCGGATCGGTGCCGAGGTCGTCGCCGGCGACATCCTCGTCGGCAAGGTCACGCCCAAGGGTGAGACCGAGCTGACCCCCGAGGAGCGCCTGCTCCGCGCGATCTTCGGTGAGAAGGCGCGCGAGGTGCGCGACACCTCGCTGAAGGTGCCGCACGGTGAGATCGGCAAGGTCATCGGCGTCCGCGTCTTCGACCGCGAGGAGGGCGACGAGCTGCCCCCGGGCGTGAACCAGCTGGTCCGCGTCTACGTCGCGCAGAAGCGCAAGATCACCGACGGTGACAAGCTCGCCGGCCGCCACGGCAACAAGGGCGTCATCTCGAAGATCCTGCCGGTCGAGGACATGCCGTTCCTGGAGGACGGCACCCCGGTCGACATCATCCTCAACCCGCTGGGTGTCCCGTCCCGAATGAACCCGGGACAGGTCCTGGAGATCCACCTCGGCTGGCTCGCCAGCCAGGGCTGGAAGGTCGAGGGCGGCGAGGAGTGGCAGCAGCGGCTCCAGGCGATCGGCGCCGACGACGTCGCGCCGCGCACCAACGTCGCGACCCCGGTCTTCGACGGTGCGCGCGAGGACGAGCTCGCCGGCCTCTTCGAGTCGACGCTCCCCAACCGCGACGGCGAGCGGATGGTCAAGAGCTCCGGCAAGGCCCAGCTCTTCGACGGCCGCTCCGGTGAGCCGTTCCCGGACCCGATCTCGGTCGGGTACATGTACATCCTCAAGCTCCACCACCTGGTCGACGACAAGCTGCACGCGCGCTCGACCGGCCCGTACTCGATGATCACCCAGCAGCCGCTGGGTGGTAAGGCCCAGTTCGGTGGCCAGCGCTTCGGTGAGATGGAGGTGTGGGCGCTGGAGGCTTACGGCGCCGCATACGCCCTCCAGGAGCTGCTGACGATCAAGTCCGACGACGTCACCGGCCGCGTGAAGGTCTACGAGGCCATCGTCAAGGGCGAGAACATCCCGGAGCCCGGCATCCCCGAGTCCTTCAAGGTCCTCATCAAGGAGATGCAGTCCCTGTGCCTCAACGTGGAGGTGCTGTCCTCGGACGGCATGTCCATCGAGATGCGCGACACCGACGAGGACGTCTTCCGCGCTGCGGAGGAGCTCGGCATCGACCTGTCCCGGCGCGAGCCGAGCAGCGTCGAAGAGGTCTGACGGGTCTGGCCGGGATCTCCCTCGTACGAGAGATCCCGGCCCCGCCCCGGACCCCGTACAGACCATCTAGATACGACCCTGAGAGGGATTGACGCATAGTGCTCGACGTCAACTTCTTCGACGAGCTGCGGATCGGCCTCGCCACCGCTGACGACATCCGTCAGTGGTCCCACGGTGAGGTCAAGAAGCCGGAGACCATCAACTACCGCACCCTCAAGCCCGAAAAGGACGGCCTCTTCTGCGAGAAGATCTTCGGCCCGACCCGGGACTGGGAGTGCTACTGCGGTAAGTACAAGCGCGTCCGCTTCAAGGGCATCATCTGCGAGCGGTGCGGCGTCGAGGTCACTCGCGCCAAGGTGCGCCGTGAGCGGATGGGCCACATCGAGCTGGCCGCTCCCGTCACCCACATCTGGTACTTCAAGGGCGTCCCGAGCCGGCTGGGCTACCTGCTGGACCTCGCCCCCAAGGACCTCGAGAAGGTCATCTACTTCGCCGCGTACATGATCACGTACGTGGACGAGGAGCGCCGCACCCGCGATCTGCCCTCGCTGGAGGCCCACGTCTCCGTCGAGCGTCAGCAGATCGAGCAGCGCCGCGACTCCGACCTGGAGGCCCGCGCCAAGAAGCTCGAGACCGACCTGGCCGAGCTGGAGGCCGAGGGTGCCAAGGCCGACGTGCGCCGCAAGGTGCGCGAGGGTGCCGAGCGTGAGATGAAGCAGCTGCGCGACCGTGCGCAGCGCGAGATCGACCGCCTCGACGAGGTCTGGAACCGCTTCAAGAACCTCAAGGTCCAGGACCTGGAGGGCGACGAGCTGCTCTACCGCGAGCTGCGTGACCGCTTCGGCACGTACTTCGACGGTTCGATGGGAGCCGCGGCGCTGCAGAAGCGCCTGGAGACCTTCGACCTGGACGAGGAGGCCGAGCGCCTCCGCGAGATCATCCGGACCGGCAAGGGCCAGAAGAAGACCCGTGCGCTCAAGCGCCTGAAGGTCGTCTCCGCCTTCCTGCAGACCCGCAACAGCCCCAAGGGCATGGTGCTGGACTGCATCCCGGTGATCCCGCCGGACCTGCGTCCGATGGTGCAGCTGGACGGTGGCCGCTTCGCGACCTCCGACCTGAACGACCTGTACCGCCGTGTCATCAACCGCAACAACCGCCTGAAGCGGCTTCTCGACCTCGGCGCGCCCGAGATCATCGTGAACAACGAGAAGCGCATGCTCCAGGAGGCCGTCGACGCGCTCTTCGACAACGGCCGCCGCGGCCGCCCGGTCACGGGCCCCGGCAACCGTCCGCTGAAGTCGCTGTCCGACATGCTCAAGGGCAAGCAGGGCCGCTTCCGTCAGAACCTGCTCGGTAAGCGCGTCGACTACTCGGCCCGTTCCGTCATCGTCGTCGGCCCGCAGCTGAAGCTGCACCAGTGCGGTCTGCCCAAGGCCATGGCGCTGGAGCTCTTCAAGCCGTTCGTGATGAAGCGCCTGGTGGACCTGAACCACGCGCAGAACATCAAGTCGGCCAAGCGCATGGTCGAGCGCGGCCGCACCGTCGTGTACGACGTCCTCGAAGAGGTCATCGCCGAGCACCCGGTGCTGCTGAACCGTGCGCCCACCCTGCACCGCCTCGGCATCCAGGCCTTCGAGCCGCAGCTGGTCGAGGGCAAGGCCATTCAGATCCACCCGCTCGTCTGCACCGCGTTCAACGCGGACTTCGACGGTGACCAGATGGCCGTCCACCTCCCGCTGTCCGCGGAGGCGCAGGCCGAGGCCCGCATCCTGATGCTGTCCTCGAACAACATCCTCAAGCCGGCCGACGGCCGTCCGGTCACCATGCCGACCCAGGACATGGTGCTCGGCCTCTTCTTCCTCACCACGGATGAAGAGGAGCGCGAGGTCAAGGGCGAGGGCCGGGCCTTCGGCTCGGTCGCCGAGGCCATCATGGCCTTCGACGCCCGCGAGCTCTCGCTGCAGGCGAAGGTCGACATCCGCTTCCCGATCGGCACCGTCCCGCCGCGTGGCTGGACCCCGCCGGTTCCGGAGGAGGGCGAGCCCGAGTGGCAGCAGGGTGACAGCTTCCGGCTGCGGACGACCCTGGGCCGTGCGCTCTTCAACGAGCTGCTGCCCGAGGACTACCCGTTCGTCGACTACTCGGTGGGCAAGAAGCAGCTCTCCGCGATCGTCAACGACCTGGCCGAGCGCTACCCGAAGGTCATCGTGGCGGCGACGCTCGACAACCTGAAGGCGGCCGGCTTCCACTGGGCGACCCGTTCCGGCGTCACCGTCGCCGTTTCGGACATCGTCGTGCCGGAGGCCAAGAAGGCCATCGTCGCGGGCTACGAGGCCCAGGACGAGAAGGTCCAGAAGCAGTACGAGCGCGGTCTGATCACCAAGGACGAGCGCACTCAGGAACTGATCAACATCTGGACCAAGGCGACCAACGAGGTCGCCGAGGCGATGAACGAGAACTTCCCCAAGACGAACCCCATCTTCATGATGGTTGACTCGGGTGCCCGAGGAAACATGATGCAGATGCGGCAGATCGCCGGTATGCGTGGTCTGGTGTCGAACGCGAAGAACGAGACCATCCCGCGTCCGATCAAGGCGTCGTTCCGCGAGGGCCTGTCCGTGCTGGAGTACTTCATCTCCACCCACGGTGCCCGTAAGGGTCTGGCGGACACCGCCCTTCGTACCGCCGACTCCGGTTACCTCACCCGTCGTCTGGTCGACGTCTCCCAGGACGTCATCATTCGCGAGGAGGACTGCGGCACCGAGCGCGGCCTCAAGCTGCGGATCGCCTCGAAGGACGCCGCCGGTGTCCTGCGCAAGGCGGACGACGTCGAGTCCAGCGTCTACGCCCGCATGCTGGCCGAGGACGTCGTCGTCGACGGCAAGGTCGTCGCGCCGGCGAACGTCGACCTCGGTGACGTGCTCATCGACGCGCTGGTCAACGCCGGCGTCGAGGAGGTCAAGACCCGCTCGGTCCTGACCTGCGAGTCCGCGGTCGGCACCTGTGCCTTCTGCTACGGCCGTTCGCTGGCCACCGGCAAGCTGGTCGACATCGGTGAGGCGGTCGGCATCATCGCCGCCCAGTCCATCGGTGAGCCCGGCACCCAGCTGACGATGCGTACCTTCCACACCGGTGGTGTGGCCGGTGACGACATCACCCTGGGTCTGCCGCGTGTCGTCGAGCTCTTCGAGGCCCGTACGCCCAAGGGTGTCGCCCCGATCTCGGAGGCGGCCGGCCGCGTCCGGATCGAGGAGACCGAGAAGACCAAGAAGGTCGTCGTCACGCCGGACGACGGCAGCGACGAGACGGCCTACGGCGTCTCCAAGCGTGCCCGTCTGCTGGTGGGCGAGGGCGACCACGTCCAGGTCGGCCAGCCGCTGACCGTGGGTGCCATCAACCCGCACGACGTGCTGCGGATCCTCGGCCAGCGCGCCGTCCAGGTCCACCTGGTCGGCGAGGTCCAGAAGGTCTACAACAGCCAGGGCGTGGCGATCCACGACAAGCACATCGAGATCATCATCCGGCAGATGCTGCGCCGCGTGACGATCATCGAGTCCGGCGACGCGGAGCTGCTGCCGGGCGAGCTGGTGGAGCGCACGAAGTTCGAGAGCGAGAACCGTCGTGTCGTGGCGGAAGGCGGCCACCCGGCCTCCGGCCGTCCGCAGCTGATGGGTATCACCAAGGCTTCGCTGGCGACGGAATCCTGGCTGTCGGCCGCCTCCTTCCAGGAGACGACCCGAGTCCTGACGGACGCGGCGATCAACGCCAAGTCCGACAGCCTCATCGGCCTCAAGGAGAACGTCATCATCGGTAAGCTCATCCCGGCCGGTACGGGCCTGTCCCGCTACCGCAACATCCGGGTCGAGCCCACCGAGGAGGCCAAGGCCGCGATGTACTCGGCCGTCGGTTACGACGACATCGACTACTCGCCCTTCGGCACCGGCTCCGGCCAGGCGGTCCCGCTGGAGGACTACGACTACGGCCCGTACAACCAGTAATCCTGGTCCGTACACCGTCCACAGGGCGGCCACCCTCCGGGGTGGCCGCCCTGCGGCATTGGGGGCCGCGCGAGGGGAACTTGTCCTCCCATCCCTGCGTCTCTGATGAGAAGATGGGGAGAACTGTCGAGCGGGGGGAGGGTCGCGACGTGGCATTCCAGCCGTGGCAGGGCGGGCAGCCCGCTCAGCCGTGGAATCAGGTGCCTGCCATGCGTGCCTCGCACGCCGATCGTGAGCGGGCGGTCGATGTGCTCAAGGCGGGGTTCGCCGAGGGGCGGCTGTCGCAGCCGGAGTACGAGCAGCGGCTGACCCGGGCGTACAAGGCACAGACCCACGCCGAGTTGCAGATGCTGGTCTCGGACCTGCCGATGGGGCCGGTGCCCCAGGCGCAGTTCGTCCCGCAGCGGCCGGTGCCGGCGACGTTCATGCCGATGCAGATGCCGCCGCCGCAGGTGACCAACGGCTCGGCGACCGGTGCGCTGGTCTGCGGACTGATGACGCCGGTGACCTGGGGGCTGACCGCGATCCCGGCGGTGATCCTGGGCCACAAGGCGCGCGCCGAGATCCGCCGCTCCGGGGAGCGCGGGGACGGGCAGGCGCTCACCGGGCTGATCCTGGGCTGGCTGGCGATCGGTGGCTGGGCGCTGATGTTCCTGGTGTGGATCCTGCTCGCGGCGGTCAACCTCTGACCGTGCCGCGGGGGCGCCCGCGCCTTCTTCCGTAGGGGCCGCTCGCGCACTACGGTGGCGGCAACGCCGTGACGAGTCCGGCGTGTCCTTCGCGTGTGCATTTGTTTTGACCGCAGCCAATGCGGTAGGTACGCTCTGACCTTGTGCCTGGGGTGTCCCTGGGCTGCCGTGCGCGCAATCTCCCCAAGCCACCGGCCGGGAGGCCACCAGCACGGAAGCCGGGTCTCGACACCGCAATCTGCCGTCTTCTCGTTCCAGCGGGGACCGGACTGCAGTATTCGACACACCCGACCGCGTGGGTCGGGAGCGTTCCAGGTTAGCTTTACCGAGACTGGCACACAGAAACCGGAGAAACGGTGCCTACGATCCAGCAGCTGGTCCGCAAGGGCCGGCAGGACAAGGTCGAGAAGAACAAGACGCCCGCACTCGAGGGTTCCCCCCAGCGCCGCGGCGTCTGCACGCGTGTTTTCACCACCACCCCGAAGAAGCCGAACTCGGCCCTGCGTAAGGTCGCGCGTGTGCGTCTGACCAGCGGGATCGAGGTCACCGCTTACATTCCGGGTGAGGGCCACAACCTCCAGGAGCACTCGATCGTGCTCGTGCGTGGCGGCCGTGTGAAGGACCTGCCGGGTGTTCGGTACAAGATCATCCGCGGCTCCCTCGACACGCAGGGCGTCAAGAACCGCAAGCAGGCTCGCAGCCGCTACGGCGCCAAGAAGGAGAAGTAAGAATGCCTCGTAAGGGCCCCGCCCCGAAGCGCCCGGTCATCGTCGACCCGGTCTACGGCTCTCCTCTGGTGACCTCCCTCATCAACAAGGTGCTGCTGAACGGAAAGCGCTCCACCGCTGAGCGCATCGTTTACGGCGCCATGGAGGGGCTGCGCGAGAAGACCGGCAACGACCCGGTCATCACCCTCAAGCGCGCGCTCGAGAACATCAAGCCGACCCTCGAGGTCAAGTCCCGCCGCGTCGGTGGCGCGACCTACCAGGTCCCGGTCGAGGTCAAGCCCGGCCGTGCCGCCACCCTCTCGCTCCGCTGGCTCGTGGGCTACTCGCGCGCCCGTCGCGAGAAGACCATGACCGAGCGCCTCATGAACGAACTGCTCGACGCCTCCAACGGCCTCGGCGCTTCGGTCAAGAAGCGTGAGGACACGCACAAGATGGCCGAGTCCAACAAGGCCTTCGCGCACTACCGCTGGTAGTCGCAACCCACATCGAGACCGAGAGAAGATTGAGCCACTATGGCCACCACTTCGCTTGACCTGGCCAAGGTCCGCAACATCGGGATCATGGCCCACATCGACGCGGGCAAGACGACCACCACCGAGCGGATCCTGTTCTACACCGGTGTTTCGTACAAGATCGGTGAGGTCCACGACGGCGCTGCCACGATGGACTGGATGGAGCAGGAGCAGGAGCGCGGCATCACGATCACGTCTGCCGCGACGACCTGCCACTGGCCGCTGGACAACGTCGACAACACCATCAACATCATTGACACCCCGGGCCACGTCGACTTCACCGTCGAGGTGGAGCGCTCGCTGCGCGTGCTCGACGGTGCGGTGACGGTGTTCGACGGTGTTGCCGGTGTGGAGCCCCAGTCCGAGACCGTTTGGCGTCAGGCGGACCGCTACGGCGTTCCGCGCATCTGCTTCGTCAACAAGCTCGACCGTACGGGTGCCGAGTTCCACCGCTGCGTCGACATGATCACGGACCGCCTCGGCGCGACCCCGATCGTGATGCAGCTGCCCATCGGTACCGAGATGGACTTCAAGGGTGTCGTCGACCTCGTCAAGATGAAGGCCCTCGTCTGGTCGGCCGAGGCCGCCAAGGGCGAGATGTACGACACCGTCGACATCCCGGACACGCACATCGAGGCCGCCGACGAATGGCGCGGCAAGCTCCTCGAGGTCGTTGCCGAGAACGACGAAGAGATCATGGAGCTGTACCTGGAGGGCCAGGAGCCCACCGAGGAGCAGCTCTACGCGGCGATCCGCCGTATCACGATCGCTTCCGGCAAGGCTGACGTCACCACCGTCACGCCGGTGTTCTGCGGTACCGCGTTCAAGAACAAGGGCGTTCAGCCCCTGCTCGACGCGGTCGTGCGCTACCTCCCCTCCCCGCTCGACGTCGAGGCCATCGAGGGCCACGCCGTCAACGACCCGGAGGAGGTCGTCAAGCGCAAGCCGTCCGAGGACGAGCCGCTGGCCGCCCTCGCGTTCAAGATTGCGAGCGACCCCCACCTGGGCAAGCTCACCTTCATCCGGGTGTACTCGGGCCGCCTTGAGGCCGGCTCGCAGGTGCAGAACTCGGTGAAGGGCAAGAAGGAGCGCATCGGCAAGATCTACCGGATGCACGCGAACAAGCGTGAGGAGATCGACTCGGTGGGTGCCGGTGACATCGTCGCCGTCATGGGTCTGAAGCAGACCACCACCGGTGAGACCCTCTGTGACTCCGCCAACCAGGTCATCCTGGAGTCGATGGAGTTCCCGGCCCCGGTCATCCAGGTCGCCATCGAGCCCAAGTCCAAGGGCGACCAGGAGAAGCTGGGTGTCGCCATCCAGCGCCTCGCCGAAGAGGACCCCTCGTTCCAGGTGCACACCGACGAGGAGACCGGCCAGACCATCATCGCGGGTATGGGCGAGCTGCACCTCGACGTGCTGGTCGACCGTATGAAGCGTGAGTTCCGGGTCGAGGCCAACGTCGGCAAGCCGCAGGTCGCCTACCGGGAGACCCTGCGCAAGGCGGTCGAGCGCCTGGACTACACGCACAAGAAGCAGACCGGTGGTTCCGGTCAGTTCGCGAAGGTCCAGATCGCGCTGGAGCCCCTCGAGGGCGACGGGTACGAGTTCGAGAACAAGGTCACCGGTGGCCGCATCCCGCGGGAGTACATCCCGTCCGTGGACGCGGGCTGCCAGGAGGCCATGGAGTTCGGTGTTCTCGCCGGCTACCCGCTGACCGGCGTCAAGGTCACGCTGCTCGACGGCGCGTTCCACGAGGTCGACTCGTCCGAGATGGCCTTCAAGATCGCCGGTTCGATGGCCTTCAAGGAGGCCGCCCGCAAGGCCTCCCCGGCCCTGCTCGAGCCGATGATGAAGGTCGAGGTCACCACGCCCGAGGACTACATGGGCGATGTGATCGGCGACATCAACTCCCGCCGTGGTCAGATCCAGTCCATGGAGGACCGCAGCGGCGCCAAGCTCGTCACGGGCCTGGTTCCCCTCTCGGAGATGTTCGGCTACGTCGGAGACCTCCGCAGCAAGACGTCGGGTCGCGCGAGCTACTCGATGCAGTTCGACTCCTACGCCGAGGTTCCGCGGAACGTCGCCGAGGAGATCATCGCGAAGGCCAAGGGCGAGTAACTCCGGTCCCGTAAGAACCGGAGCGCAACACGCTTTAGGCTTGACACCGTCTGATGGGGGTAATCCCCGCAAACCGTGAGGATTGCCCCCGTCAGCCGGCACCCCAGCAAAGATCACCTGGCGCCGATGAGTAAGGCGTACAGAACCACTCCACAGGAGGACCCCAGTGGCGAAGGCGAAGTTCGAGCGGACTAAGCCGCACGTCAACATCGGCACCATCGGTCACATTGACCACGGTAAGACGACCCTCACGGCCGCCATTACCAAGGTGCTGCATGACGCGTACCCGGACCTGAACGAGGCCTCGGCCTTCGACCAGATCGACAAGGCTCCTGAGGAGCGCCAGCGCGGTATCACCATCTCCATCGCGCACGTCGAGTACCAGACCGAGTCGCGTCACTACGCGCACGTCGACTGCCCCGGTCACGCGGACTACATCAAGAACATGATCACCGGTGCGGCGCAGATGGACGGCGCAATCCTCGTGGTCGCCGCGACCGACGGCCCGATGCCGCAGACCAAGGAGCACGTGCTCCTGGCCCGCCAGGTCGGCGTTCCGTACATCGTTGTCGCCCTGAACAAGGCCGACATGGTGGACGACGAGGAGATCCTGGAGCTCGTCGAGCTCGAGGTCCGTGAGCTCCTCTCCGAGTACGAGTTCCCCGGCGACGACGTTCCGGTCGTCAAGGTCTCGGCGCTCAAGGCGCTCGAGGGCGACGCCGAGTGGGGCAAGTCCGTCCTCGACCTGATGAAGGCCGTCGACGAGTCGATCCCGCAGCCCGAGCGCGACGTCGACAAGCCGTTCCTGATGCCGATCGAGGACGTCTTCACGATCACCGGTCGTGGCACCGTCGTCACCGGTCGTATCGAGCGCGGTGTCCTGAAGGTCAACGAGACCGTCGACATCATCGGCATCAAGACCGAGAAGACCACCACCACGGTCACCGGTATCGAGATGTTCCGTAAGCTGCTCGACGAGGGCCAGGCCGGTGAGAACGTCGGTCTGCTGCTCCGCGGCATCAAGCGCGAGGACGTCGAGCGCGGCCAGGTCATCATCAAGCCGGGCTCGGTCACGCCGCACACCTCGTTCGAGGCTCAGGCGTACATCCTGTCGAAGGACGAGGGTGGCCGTCACACCCCGTTCTTCAACAACTACCGCCCGCAGTTCTACTTCCGTACCACGGACGTGACCGGCGTCGTGACCCTCCCCGAGGGCACCGAGATGGTCATGCCGGGCGACAACACCGAGATGTCGGTCGAGCTGATCCAGCCGGTCGCCATGGAGGAGGGCCTGAAGTTCGCCATCCGTGAGGGTGGCCGGACCGTCGGCGCCGGCCAGGTCACCAAGATCAACAAGTAATTGTTGATCCGGTTGATCCGGTAGCAGTTCCACAAGGGGCCCCGCACACCGCAAGGTGGGCGGGGCTCCTTGACAGTGGGGGATCGATTGGCCTTGGGTGCCGGACGTATGGCACACTGTCCAGGTTGCTCGGTTGAGTGCCGATGCTGCGCGCCTCCCGCCGGGGGGACCGGAAGCGAGTCCCAGGTATTCGTCGTTCCTCTTCAGGGGCGGAAGTACGGGAATCTTCCGGGAAGCGTCAGCGGGGTGCCTCGGCCAGGCGCCCGGTGGGTGTCCTTCCCCCGCCTCCTCCTTCTTGAGGGATCTCCTGTGCGGAGATTTACGAGAAGGGGTGCGACACGCCCGACCGCGTGGGTCGGAGAAGGACGGCGCTTCTCTGAGGCGCAGCACACCGGGTCCCAGAGCGTTACGAGAGACAGGACTACGAAGTAGCCATGGCGGGACAGAAGATCCGCATCCGGCTCAAGGCCTACGACCACGAGGTCATCGACTCTTCGGCGAAGAAGATCGTCGAGACGGTGACTCGCACTGGTGCGTCGGTCGCGGGCCCGGTGCCGCTGCCCACTGAAAAGAACGTGTACTGCGTCATCAAGTCGCCGCACAAGTACAAGGACTCGCGCGAGCACTTCGAGATGCGCACGCACAAGCGCCTGATCGACATCCTCGACCCGACGCCGAAGACCGTTGACTCCCTGATGCGACTCGACCTCCCGGCCGGTGTCGACATCGAGATCAAGCTCTGAGGGCCGGTGATCTGAGAGATGGCTAAGCAGATCAAGGGCATCCTGGGCGAGAAGCTCGGTATGACGCAGGTGTGGGACGAGAACAACCGCGTTGTTCCCGTCACCGTCGTCAAGGCCGGGCCCTGTGTCGTTACCCAGGTGCGCACCAATGACCAGGACGGCTACGACTCCGTCCAGATCGCCTTCGGCGAGATCGACCCGCGCAAGGTGAACAAGCCCCTCAAGGGCCACTTCGCGAAGGCCGACGTCACCCCCCGCCGTCACCTCGTCGAGGTCCGTACTCCCGACGCCGGTGAGTACACCCTCGGCCAGGAGCTGACCGCTGAGACCTTCGAGTCCGGCGTCAAGGTGGACGTGACCGGCAAGAGCAAGGGCAAGGGCTTCGCCGGTGTCATGAAGCGTCACGGCTTCGGCGGCGGCAAGGCCTCGCACGGTGCCCACCGCGTGCACCGCAAGCCGGGCTCCATCGGTGGCTGCGCCACCCCGGGCCGCGTGTTCAAGGGCATGCGGATGGCCGGCCGTATGGGCAATGAGCGGGTCACCACCCAGAACCTGACCGTCCACGCCGTTGACGCGGAGAAGGGTCTGCTGCTCATCAAGGGCGCAGTTCCTGGTCCGAACGGCGGCCTCGTCCTGGTCCGTACCGCGGCCAAGGGGGCCTGAGGTAACCGATGAGCACCATTGACATCCTTTCGCCTGCTGGCGACAAGGCCGGGTCCGTCGAGCTCCCCGCGGAGATCTTCGACGCCAAGGTCAGCATTCCGCTGATCCACCAGGTCGTTGTTGCACAGCTGGCCGCGGCCCGTCAGGGCACGCACAAGACCAAGACTCGCGGCGAGGTCCGCGGCGGTGGCAAGAAGCCGTACCGCCAGAAGGGCACCGGCCGCGCGCGCCAGGGTTCGACCCGTGCGCCGCAGTTCGCCGGCGGTGGCGTCGTCCACGGCCCCGTGCCGCGTGACTACAGCCAGCGGACCCCGAAGAAGATGAAGGCCGCCGCCCTGCGCGGTGCCCTCACCGACCGGGCCCGCAACAGCCGCATCCACGTCGTTTCCGGCGTGGTCGAGGGCGACATCTCCACCAAGGCCGCCAAGGCTCTCCTCGGCAAGGTCAGCGAGCGCAAGAACGTGCTCCTGGTCGCCGAGCGCAGCGACGAGGCCGCGTGGCTGTCCGCCCGCAACCTGCCCCAGGTTCACATCCTGGAGCCGGGCCAGCTGAACACGTACGACGTGCTCGTCTCCGACGACGTGGTCTTCACCAAGGCCGCCTTCGAGTCCTTCGTGTCCGGCCCCAAGGCCAACGCTGAGACCGAAGGGAGCGACGCCTGATGACTGAGGCCGTCGTCACCAGCAAGACCTTCACGGACCCGCGTGACATTCTCGTCAAGCCGGTGGTTTCCGAGAAGAGCTACGCGCTGCTGGACGAGAACAAGTACACGTTCGTCGTCGACCCGCGTGCCAACAAGACCCAGATCAAGCAGGCCGTCGAGGCGGTCTTCTCGGTCAAGGTCACCGGGGTCAACACGATCAACCGGCAGGGCAAGCGCAAGCGCACCCGCACCGGTTACGGCAAGCGCGCGAACACCAAGCGCGCCATCGTGACCCTCGCCGAGGGCGACCGTATCGACATCTTCGGCGGCCCGGTCTCCTAACGGAGTCCGAGTCGTCCGGAATCGGACGAGGACTGAGAAATGGGTATCCGCAAGTACAAGCCGACGACCCCGGGCCGTCGTGGCTCCAGCGTCGCCGACTTTGTCGAGATCACGCGGTCCACGCCGGAGAAGTCGCTGGTCCGCCCGCTGCACAGCAAGGGCGGCCGTAACAACGCCGGTCGTGTGACCGTTCGCCACCAGGGCGGTGGCCACAAGCGCGCCTACCGCGTGATCGACTTCCGTCGTCACGACAAGGACGGCGTGCCGGCCAAGGTCGCGCACATCGAGTACGACCCGAACCGCACCGCGCGCATCGCGCTGCTGCACTACGCAGACGGCGAGAAGCGCTACATCATCGCGCCCCGTGGCCTGGCCCAGGGTGCTCGGATTGAGAACGGCCCTGGCGCCGACATCAAGCCGGGCAACAACCTGCCGCTGCGCCACATCCCCGTGGGTACGACGATCCACGCGATCGAGCTGCGTCCGGGCGGCGGTGCGAAGTTCGCCCGCTCGGCCGGTGCCTCCGTGCAGCTGCTGGCGAAGGAGGGCGCGATGGCCCACCTTCGTATGCCGTCCGGTGAGATCCGCCTGGTCGACGTGCGCTGCCGCGCCACCGTCGGCGAGGTCGGCAACGCCGAGCAGTCGAACATCAACTGGGGCAAGGCCGGCCGCATGCGCTGGAAGGGCGTCCGCCCGACCGTGCGTGGTGTCGTGATGAACCCGGTCGACCACCCGCACGGTGGTGGTGAGGGCAAGACCTCCGGTGGTCGCCACCCGGTCTCGCCCTGGGGCCAGAAGGAGGGTCGTACTCGCTCGCCGAAGAAGGCCAGCAACAAGTACATC
This sequence comes from Streptomyces sp. NPDC107765, assembly GCF_055657085.1. Classification (NCBI taxonomy): domain Bacteria; kingdom Bacillati; phylum Actinomycetota; class Actinomycetes; order Kitasatosporales; family Streptomycetaceae; genus Streptomyces; species Streptomyces sp. NPDC107765. Next base: position 187,757 of record NZ_JBVKBL010000005.1, read on the forward strand.
GTCCGCCGCCGCAAGACGAACAAGAAGCGCTAGGAGCGGGTTTAGATGCCGCGCAGTCTCAAGAAGGGGCCCTTCGTCGACGACCACCTCTCCAAGAAGGTGGACACGCAGAACGAAGCCGGCACCAAGAACGTCATCAAGACCTGGTCCCGCCGCTCCATGATCGTCCCGGCCATGCTCGGCCACACGATCGCGGTGCATGACGGCCGCAAGCACGTCCCGGTGTTCGTCACCGAGTCGATGGTCGGCCACAAGCTCGGCGAGTTTGCGCCGACCCGCACCTTCCGCGGCCACGAGAAGGACGACCGCAAGTCGCGTCGTCGCTGATCGACCGGAGTGCGAAGACTATGACTGACACCGAAGGGACAACCATGGAAGCCAGGGCCCAGGCGCGGTACATCCGCGTCACGCCCATGAAGGCCCGCCGCGTGGTGGACCTTATCCGTGGCATGGATGCCACGGAGGCTCAGGCGGTCCTGCGTTTCGCCCCGCAGGCCGCGAGCGTGCCGGTGGGCAAGGTGCTGGACAGCGCCATTGCCAACGCCGCGCACAACTACGACCACACGGACGCCTCTACGCTGGTCATCAGCGAGGCGTACGTCGACGAGGGCCCGACCCTGAAGCGGTTCCGTCCGCGTGCCCAGGGTCGTGCCTACCGGATCCGCAAGCGGACCAGCCACATCACCGTGGTCGTCAGCAGCAAGGAAGGAACCCGGTAATGGGCCAGAAGGTAAACCCGCACGGGTTCCGCCTCGGCGTGACGACGGACTTCAAGTCCCGCTGGTACGCCGACAAGCTGTACAAGGACTACGTCAAGGAAGACGTCGCCATTCGTCGCATGATGACGAAGGGCATGGAGCGCGCCGGTATCTCCAAGGTGGAGATCGAGCGCACCCGTGAGCGCGTCCGCGTTGACATCCACACCGCTCGCCCGGGCATCGTCATCGGCCGCCGCGGCGCCGAGGCCGACCGCATCCGCGGTGAGCTGGAGAAGCTGACCGGCAAGCAGGTCCAGCTGAACATCCTCGAGGTCAAGAACCCCGAGACCGATGCTCAGCTCGTGGCCCAGGCCGTCGCCGAGCAGCTGTCCTCCCGCGTCTCCTTCCGTCGCGCCATGCGTAAGAGCATGCAGTCGACGATGAAGGCCGGCGCCAAGGGCATCAAGATCCAGTGTGGTGGCCGTCTCGGCGGCGCCGAGATGTCCCGCTCGGAGTTCTACCGCGAGGGCCGTGTGCCCCTGCACACGCTCCGCGCGAACGTCGACTACGGCTTCTTCGAGGCCAAGACCACCTTCGGCCGCATCGGCGTGAAGGTCTGGATCTACAAGGGCGACGTCAAGAACATCGCCGAGGTGCGCGCCGAGAACGCCGCCGCCCGTGCGGGCAACCGCCCGGCTCGCGGTGGTGGCAACGACCGCCCGCGTCGCGGTGGCGAGCGTGGCGGCCGCGGCCGCAAGCCGCAGCAGCAGAGCGCCGCTGCCGAGGCCCCCAAGGCCGAGGCCGCTGCCGCTGCTCCGGCGGAGACCCCCGGAACGGAGGCCTGACCGACATGCTGATCCCTCGCAGGGTCAAGCACCGCAAGCAGCACCACCCGAAGCGCAACGGCATGGCCAAGGGTGGCACCGAGCTGGCCTTCGGTGAGTACGGAATCCAGGCCGTCACCCCGGCCTACGTGACGAACCGTCAGATCGAGTCCGCTCGTATCGCGATGACCCGTCACATCAAGCGTGGCGGCAAGGTCTGGATCAACATCTACCCGGACCGCCCGCTCACGAAGAAGCCTGCCGAGACCCGCATGGGTTCCGGTAAGGGTTCCCCGGAGTGGTGGGTCGCGAACGTCAAGCCCGGTCGGGTGATGTTCGAGCTGTCCTTCCCGAACGAGAAGGTTGCTAAGGAGGCGCTGACCCGCGCCGCCCACAAGCTTCCGATGAAGTGCCGCATCGTTCGGCGCGAGGCAGGTGAATCGTGATGTCGGCCGTTACCAAGGCGTCCGAGCTGCGCGAGCTGAACAACGAGGACCTCGTTGCCAAGCTGCGTGAGGCCAAGGAAGAGCTGTTCAACCTCCGCTTCCAGGCGGCGACCGGACAGCTCGAGAACCACGGCCGGCTGAAGGCCGTCCGCAAGGACATCGCCCGGATCTACACCCTGATGCGTGAGCGCGAGCTGGGCATCGAGACGGTGGAGAGCGCCTGATGAGCGAGAAGAATGTGACTGAGACGAACGAGCGCGGTTTCCGCAAGACCCGTGAGGGTCTCGTCGTCAGCGACAAGATGGACAAGACCGTCGTCGTCGCCGTCGAGGACCGCGTCAAGCACGCGCTGTACGGCAAGGTCATCCGCCGTACCAACAAGCTCAAGGCGCACGACGAGCAGAACGCTGCCGGTGTCGGCGACCGCGTCCTCCTGATGGAGACCCGGCCGCTGTCCGCCACCAAGCGCTGGCGCATCGTCGAGATCCTCGAGAAGGCCAAGTAATCCCTCCTAGGGGGACCCCCTAGGAACAGTTCCGCCAGGCTCGGCGAGAAGCGCGAAGCACTCGCGCTTCTCGCCGGGAACCGGCAGACATTCAGGAGATAGACGTGATCCAGCAGGAGTCGCGACTGCGTGTCGCCGACAACACTGGTGCGAAGGAGATCCTTTGCATCCGTGTTCTCGGTGGTTCCGGTCGCCGCTACGCGGGCATCGGTGACGTCATCGTCGCCACCGTCAAGGATGCGATCCCCGGTGGCAACGTGAAGAAGGGTGACGTCGTCAAGGCCGTCATCGTTCGCACCGTCAAGGAGCGCCGCCGTCCGGACGGCTCGTACATCCGCTTCGACGAGAACGCGGCCGTCATCCTCAAGAACGATGGCGACCCCCGCGGCACCCGCATCTTCGGCCCCGTGGGCCGGGAACTGCGCGAGAAGAAGTTCATGAAGATCATCTCGCTCGCGCCGGAGGTGCTGTAACCGATGAAGATCAAGAAGGGCGACCTGGTCCAGGTCATCACCGGTAAGGACAAGGGCAAGCAGGGCAAGGTCATCCAGGCCTTCCCCCGCGAGGACCGCGTCCTGGTCGAGGGTGTCAACCGGGTCAAGAAGCACACCAAGGCCGGCCAGACCGCTCGTGGTTCGAAGACCGGCGGCATCGTGACGACCGAGGCCCCGATCCACGTGAGCAACGTTCAGCTCGTGGTGGAGAAGGACGGCCAGAAGGTTGTCACCCGCGTCGGATACCGCTTCGACGACGAGGGCAACAAGATCCGCGTTGCCAAGCGGACCGGTGAGGACATCTGATGACTGCCACCACCAACACGCCGCGTCTCAAGACGCGCTACCGCGAAGAGATCGCCGGGAAGCTGAAGGACGAGTTCTCGTTCGAGAACGTCATGCAGATCCCCGGTCTGACCAAGATCGTGGTCAACATGGGTGTGGGCGACGCCGCCCGCGACTCCAAGCTGATCGAGGGCGCCATCCGCGACCTCACCACGATCACCGGCCAGAAGCCGGCCGTCACCAAGGCCCGTAAGTCCATCGCGCAGTTCAAGCTGCGTGAGGGCCAGCCGATCGGTGCCCACGTCACCCTCCGCGGTGACCGCATGTGGGAGTTCCTGGACCGTCTGCTGTCGCTCGCGCTCCCGCGCATCCGCGACTTCCGTGGTCTGTCCCCGAAGCAGTTCGACGGTCGGGGCAACTACACCTTCGGTCTCACGGAGCAGGTCATGTTCCACGAGATCGACCAGGACAAGATCGACCGTACCCGGGGTATGGACATCACCGTGGTCACCACGGCGACCAACGACGATGAGGGCCGCGCTCTCCTTCGTCACCTCGGCTTCCCGTTCAAGGAGGCGTGAGCGAGATGGCGAAGAAGGCTCTGATTGCCAAGGCTGCTCGCAAGCCGAAGTTCGGTGTGCGCGCGTACACCCGCTGCCAGCGCTGCGGCCGTCCGCACTCCGTGTACCGCAAGTTCGGCCTGTGCCGCGTGTGCCTTCGTGAGATGGCTCACCGTGGCGAGCTGCCGGGCGTGACCAAGAGCTCCTGGTAATCCCCTAGTTGGGATCCCCCGGAGACTCTCGGTAAGCAGTCGGTCGGCGGGCACCCGCCCCCTTTTCCCGTAGGGTGGAGGGGTTTGGGTGTCCCGCCGCCCGAGACCGACCGCGGGCCGAGCCCGCATAACGTCGCTTACTACGCCGTAGGTCCCCGCGCCGCACCCGTCCCGACCTAGATCGGGGAGAGGGATGGCGCACATAGGAAACCCCGGCGAGAGAGGCCGAAGGCCAATTCATGACCATGACTGACCCCATCGCAGACATGCTGACCCGTCTGCGGAACGCGAACTCGGCGTACCACGACACCGTCGTGATGCCGCACAGCAAGATCAAGTCGCACATCGCGGAGATCCTCCAGCAGGAGGGTTACATCACCGGCTGGCGCGTCGAGGACGCCGAGGTAGGCAAGAACCTCGTCCTCGAGCTGAAGTTCGGCCCGAACCGCGAGCGCTCGATCGCCGGCATCAAGCGGATCTCGAAGCCGGGCCTCCGGGTCTACGCAAAGTCCACCAACCTGCCGAAGGTGCTCGGCGGCCTGGGCGTGGCGATCATCTCCACGTCGCACGGTCTCCTCACCGGCCAGCAGGCGCAGAAGAAGGGCGTGGGTGGGGAAGTCCTCGCCTACGTCTGGTAACCCGGGAACGGAGGAAGAGCTAATGTCGCGCATTGGCAAGCTGCCCATCCAGGTTCCCGCTGGCGTGGACGTCACCATCGAGGGCCGCACGGTCAACGTGAAGGGTCCCAAGGGTTCCCTTTCGCACACCGTCGCGGCTCCCATCGAGGTCGCCAAGGGTGAGGACGGCGTCATCAACGTCACCCGCCCGAACGACGAGCGTCAGAACAAGGCCCTGCACGGCCTGTCCCGCACGCTGGTGGCGAACATGATCACCGGCGTGACCCAGGGATACAGCAAGGCGCTCGAGATCAGCGGTGTCGGTTACCGCGTCCAGGCGAAGGGCTCCAACCTGGAGTTCTCCCTGGGCTACAGCCACCCGATCCTGATCGAGGCCCCCGAGGGCATCTCGTTCAAGGTCGAGTCCCCGACCAAGCTCAGCGTCGAGGGCATCGACAAGCAGAAGGTCGGCGAGGTGGCGGCGAACATCCGCAAGCTGCGCAAGCCTGACCCGTACAAGGCCAAGGGCGTCAAGTACGCCGGCGAGGTCATCCGCCGCAAGGTCGGAAAGGCTGGTAAGTAAGCCATGGCATACGGTGTGAAGATCGCTAAGGGCAACGCTTACAAGCGCGCCGCTGCCAAGCGTCGCCACATCCGCATCCGTAAGCGGATTTCGGGTACCCCGGAGCGTCCGCGTCTGGTCGTGACGCGGTCCAACCGCGGCATCACCGCTCAGGTCATCGACGACATCCAGGGCCACACCCTGGCTTCGGCGTCGACCCTGGACGCGTCCATCCGTGGTGGCGAGGGCGACAAGAGCGCCCAGGCCCAGAAGGTCGGCGCCCTGGTTGCCGAGCGTGCCAAGGCCGCCGGTGTCGAGGCCGTCGTGTTCGACCGCGGTGGCAAGCAGTACGCCGGGCGGATTGCCGCTCTGGCCGACGCCGCCCGCGAAGCCGGGCTGAAGTTCTAAGCCCCGGTTCCGGAGCTAGCGGACGTAACAGAGAGAGGTAAATCCAATGGCTGGACCCCAGCGCCGCGGCAGCGGTGCCGGTGGCGGCGAGCGGCGGGACCGGAAGGGTCGCGACGGTGGCGCTGCCGCCGAGAAGACCGCGTACGTTGAGCGCGTAGTCGCGATCAACCGCGTCGCCAAGGTTGTCAAGGGTGGTCGTCGCTTCAGCTTTACCGCGCTGGTCGTGGTGGGCGACGGTGACGGCACCGTAGGTGTCGGTTACGGCAAGGCCAAGGAAGTTCCGGCTGCCATCGCCAAGGGCGTGGAAGAGGCCAAGAAGAACTTCTTCAAGGTCCCCCGTATCCAGGGCACCATCCCGCACCCCATCCAGGGCGAGAAGGCTGCGGGCGTCGTCCTGCTCAAGCCGGCTTCCCCCGGTACCGGTGTGATCGCCGGTGGCCCGGTGCGCGCCGTTCTGGAGTGCGCGGGCATCCACGACGTCCTGAGCAAGTCGCTCGGTTCGTCGAACCCGATCAACATCGTGCACGCCACGGTGACCGCGCTTCAGGGCCTGCAGCGCCCCGAGGAGATCGCGGCCCGTCGTGGCCTGCCGCTGGAGGACGTGGCTCCCGCCGCTCTGCTGCGGGCGCGTGCAGGGGTGAGCGCGTAATGGCTCGCCTGGAGATCACGCAGACCAAGTCCTACATCGGCAGCAAGCAGAACCACCGCGACACGCTGCGTTCGCTCGGCCTGAAGCGGCTGGGTGACGTGGTTGTCAAGGAGGACCGCCCCGAGTTCCGCGGCATGGTGCACACCGTCCGCCACCTCGTGTCGGTCAAGGAGGTCGACTGACATGGCGGAGCAGAACCCGCTGAAGGTCCACAACCTCCGGCCCGCCCCGGGCGCCAAGACCGCCAAGACCCGTGTCGGTCGTGGTGAGGCGTCCAAGGGTAAGACCGCCGGTCGTGGTACCAAGGGCACCAAGGCCCGTTACCAGGTTCCGGAGCGCTTCGAGGGTGGGCAGATGCCCCTCCACATGCGCCTCCCGAAGCTGAAGGGCTTCAAGAACCCCGCCCACAAGCAGTTCCAGGTCGTGAACCTGGCCAAGCTGGCCGAGCTCTACCCGCAGGGTGGCGAGGTCACGGTGGCCGACCTGGTCGCCAAGGGCGCGGTGCGCAAGAACGAGCTCGTCAAGGTCCTGGGCCAGGGCGAGGTCTCCGTGGCGCTGCAGGTTTCGGTTGACGCCGTTTCCGGCTCCGCCAAGGAGAAGATCGCCGCCGCCGGCGGCACCGTCACCGAGCTCATCTGAGTTCGCTGGTTCAACTGACCGGGGATGCCCATCGATTGGGGCATCCCCGGTTGGTCGTTCCACGGGGGTACGGTCGCCGGTAAGGTGGCATGCACTGTTGTTTTCCGGGGCCAATGCCCCGGGCCCCCGCCGCATGGGCCGTGCCCGTGCGGTTTCCGGCCGTTACGTATTCGTCGATCCTCAAGACCGTTACCTCTCGCCCGCGGGGCGGGGGGCGCAGGAGGCACCGTGCTCACCGCGTTCGCCCGAGCGTTCAAGACGCCCGACCTGCGCAAGAAGCTGCTGTTCACGTTGGGCATCATCGTGCTCTACCGGATCGGAGCGCACGTCCCGGTCCCTGGGGTGAACTACGCGAACGTCACGACCTGTATGAAGCAGGCCGGCGGCAACAGCGGGTTGTTCGCCCTGGTGAACATGTTCAGCGGTGGTGCGCTGCTGCAGATCACGATCTTCGCGCTGGGGATCATGCCGTACATCACGGCGAGCATCATCCTCCAGCTGCTGACCGTGGTCATCCCCCGGCTGGAGGCCCTCAAGAAAGAGGGGCAGTCGGGCCAGGGGAAGATCACCCAGTACACCCGCTACCTGACCGTGGCGCTCGCGATCCTGCAGGGCACCGGCCTGGTGGCCACCGCCCGCAGCGGCGCGCTCTTCCAGAGCTGCCCGGTCGCCAGCGAGATCGTGCCCAGCGACTCGATCTTCACCACCATCACGATGGTCATCTGCATGACCGCCGGCACCTGCCTGATCATGTGGCTCGGTGAGCTCGTCACCGACCGCGGCATCGGCAACGGCATGTCCATCCTGATGTTCATCTCGATCGCCGCCGGTTTCCCGGGCGCCCTGTGGCAGATCAAGCTCACCGGCAAGCTCGCGGACGGCTGGATCGAGTTCTTCTCGGTGATCGCGGTGGGTCTGGCGATGGTCGCCCTGGTGGTCTTCGTCGAGCAGGCCCAGCGGCGCATCCCGGTGCAGTACGCGAAGCGGATGATCGGCCGCCGGTCCTATGGCGGTACGTCCACGTACATCCCGCTCAAGGTGAATCAGGCGGGTGTGATTCCCGTCATCTTCGCGTCGTCGCTGCTCTACATTCCAGCCCTGGTTGCACAGTTCAGCGGGTCGAAGGCGGCATGGGCGACCTGGATCGCCACCAACTTCACCAAGGGAAATCACCCAGTTTACATCGTTACGTACTTCCTGCTGATCGTCTTCTTCGCCTTCTTCTACGTCGCCATCAGCTTCAACCCCGAAGAAGTTGCCGACAACATGAAGAAGTATGGTGGCTTCATCCCGGGTATCCGGGCTGGTCGCCCGACGGCCGAGTACCTCAGCTACGTGCTCAATCGGATCACGTGGCCGGGCTCGCTGTACCTGGGGCTGATCGCGCTCGTACCAACAGTGGCGTTGGTGCTGTTCAACGCGAACCAGAACTTCCCGTTCGGCGGGACGAGCATCCTCATCATCGTGGGTGTGGGCCTGGAGACCGTGAAGCAGATCGAGAGCCAGCTTCAGCAGCGCAACTACGAAGGGTTCCTCCGCTGATGCGAATCGTCCTCGTCGGGCCCCCGGGGGCCGGCAAGGGTACGCAGGCTGCGTACCTTGCCAAGAACCTCGTGATCCCGCACATCTCCACGGGGGACCTGTTCCGGGCCAACATCAGCCAGGGCACCGACCTCGGCAAGCAGGCCAAGGCGTTCATGGACGCCGGTGAACTCGTTCCCGACGAGGTCACCATCGGCATGGCCCGCGACCGGATGAACCAGCCGGACGCCGCCGGCGGCTTCCTGCTGGACGGCTTCCCCCGCAACGTCTCGCAGGCCGAGGCGCTCGACGAGGCCCTCAAGGAGGACGGGGTCACGCTCGACGCGGTCCTGGACCTGGAGGTCCCCGAGGAAGAGGTGGTCAAGCGCATCGCCGGCCGCCGCATCTGCCGCAACGACTCCAGCCACGTCTTCCACGTGTCCTACAGCGCGCCGAAGCAGCAGGGCGTCTGCGACGTCTGCGGCGGCGAGCTGTACCAGCGCGACGACGACAGCGAGGAGACCGTCCGCAAGCGGCTGGAGGTCTACCACACGCAGACCGAGCCGATCATCGACTACTACAAGGCCCAGGACCTGGTCGTCACCATCCCGGCACTCGGGAAGGTCGAAGAGGTCACGGAGCGCGCGATGGCCGCGCTCCAGGGCGGCAAGTAGCCCGCAGCTCCGTACGGCCGCGGTGTCCAGCACGGGCACCGCGGCCGTACTGTTGGTCGGGTACGACGGACACAGCACGGACGGAAGGGCGTAAGCCGCGATGGTGGAGATCAAGACCCCCGAGCAGATCGCGAAGATGCGCGAGGCGGGGCTGGTGGTCGCCGCCATCCACGCCGCGACCCGGGAGGTCGCGGTGCCGGGCGCCACGACCAAGGACCTGGACGACGCGGCGCGCAAGGTGCTCGCCGAGCACGGCGCGAAGTCGAACTTCCTCGGTTACGGCGGCTTCCCCGCGACGATCTGCACCTCGGTGAACGACGTCGTGGTCCACGGCATCCCGGACACCGACACCGTGCTCGCGGACGGCGACATCATCTCCATCGACTGCGGCGCGATCGTCGACGGCTGGCACGGCGACGCCGCGTACACCGCGTTCGTCGGCTCCGGTCACTCCGCGGAGCTGATCGAGCTCAGCCGGGTCACCGAGGGCTCGATGTGGGCGGGCATCGCCGCGGTCGCCAAGGGCAACCGGCTGGTCGACATCTCGAAGGCGATCGAGGGCTACATCCGCCGCCAGCCCCGCCCGGCCGGCGGCAAGTACGGCATCGTCGAGGACTACGGCGGCCACGGCATCGGCTCGCAGATGCACATGGACCCGCACCTGCTGAACTACGTCGACCGCAAGCGCGGCCGCGGCCCCAAGCTGGTGCCCGGTTTCTGCATCGCGATCGAGCCGATGGTGAACCTCGGCACCCCCAAGACCCATGTGCTCGAGGACGACTGGACCGTGAAGTCGAACGACGGCAGCTGGTCCTCGCACTGGGAGCACTCGGTCGCGCTGACCGAGCAGGGCCCGCTGGTGCTGACCGCGCCCGACGGCGGCAAGGCCAGGCTCGCGGAGCTCGGGATCACCGCCGCGCCGGACCCGCTGGCGTAAGGATCACCCGGCATGGGCAATAATCCTGGATTCGTCTTTTCCCGGACCCTGACGTAGACTGACGCGTCGGCTCTCGTGCATCCGTATGCCTGTTAAACGGTCCGGACGCGTCGCAGGTGTTTCACCTGCGAATGACAGCCGCCAAAAGGTAGCCGATTCGAAGGGCGAAGCGTGGCCAAGAAGCAAGGTGCCATCGAAATCGAGGGCACCGTGATCGAGTCCCTCCCGAACGCGATGTTCAAGGTGGAGCTTCAGAACGGTCACAAGGTCCTCGCGCACATCAGCGGCAAGATGCGGATGCACTACATCCGTATCCTTCCGGATGACCGGGTCGTCGTGGAGCTCTCTCCCTACGACCTGACGCGTGGGCGGATCGTCTACCGCTACAAGTAGATCTTGTCGGCACCCCGCTCCCGTGGGGTGACGGCACTGACCCGGAGAACCTCACATCCCATGAAGGTCAAGCCGAGCGTCAAGAAGATCTGCGACAAGTGCAAGGTGATCCGCCGCCACGGCCGGGTCATGGTCATCTGCGACAACCTGCGCCACAAGCAGCGCCAGGGCTGACGCACGCCGACCACCTGCATTTCGCAGTTCGCGCGACGCAAGCACCACACGTTCATACGCAGTCACCCGACCCCCCGCACCAGCGGCGTGGGGACGACACCCCCGGCTCGGAGGCCGGGGACCCGGCTCGTAATTCTGCAGAGTCTTACGGGAACGGTGCTGCGGAAGACCTCCGAATAGCCATCAGGAGCCACATCAATGGCACGCCTCGCAGGCGTTGATCTCCCGCGCGAAAAGCGTGTGGAGGTCGCCCTCACCTACGTCTTCGGTATCGGGCGGACGCTCTCGCAGCAGACCCTCGCCGCCACCGGCGTGAACCCGAACACCCGGGTCCGCGACCTGGCCGAGGAAGACCTCGTCAAGATCCGCGAGTACGTCGACAACAACCTCAAGACCGAGGGTGACCTCCGTCGCGAGATCCAGGCCGACATCCGCCGCAAGGTCGAGATCGGCTGCTACCAGGGTCTGCGTCACCGTCGCGGTCTGCCGGTGCACGGTCAGCGCACCAGCACGAACGCCCGTACCCGCAAGGGTCCGCGTCGCGCGATCGCCGGCAAGAAGAAGCCGGGCAAGAAGTAGTCCTCAGCAGGACGCTCACCAGCGGTCTTCGCTGTAGGACCGACCACCTCCACGGGAGAAATTCATGCCTCCGAAGGGCCGTACGGCCGGCGCCAAGAAGGTGCGCCGCAAGGAGAAGAAGAACGTCGCCCACGGGCACGCTCACATCAAGAGCACGTTCAACAACACGATCGTCTCGATCACCGACCCGACCGGGAACGTGATCTCTTGGGCCTCTGCCGGCCATGTCGGCTTCAAGGGCTCGCGCAAGTCCACCCCCTTCGCCGCGCAGATGGCCGCCGAGTCGGCCGCCCGCCGCGCGCAGGAGCACGGCATGCGCAAGGTCGACGTCTTCGTCAAGGGTCCCGGCTCCGGCCGCGAGACCGCGATCCGCTCGCTCCAGGCCACCGGCCTGGAGGTCGGCTCGATCCAGGACGTCACCCCCACCCCGCACAACGGATGCCGCCCGCCCAAGCGCCGCCGCGTCTGACCATCTGAAGTAGGAGACAACTAGACAATGGCGCGTTACACCGGGGCCGACTGCAAGCGTTGCCGTCGGGAGAAGCAGAAGCTCTTCCTCAAGGGGAGCAAGTGCGAGAGCGCGAAGTGCCCGATCGAGATCCGTCCTTACCCCCCGGGTGAGCACGGTCGCGGGCGCACCAAGGACAGCGAGTACCTGCTCCAGCTTCGCGAGAAGCAGAAGTGCAGCCGCATCTACGGTGTCCTTGAGAAGCAGTTCGTGAACTACTACAAGGAAGCGAACCAGAAGACCGGCAAGACCGGTGAGAACCTTCTGCGCATCCTTGAGACCCGCCTCGACAACGTGGTCTACCGGGCCGGCTTCGCCAAGTCCCGCGACCACGCCCGTCAGCTGGTCCGTCACGGACACATCAACGTGAACGGCCGCAAGACCGACATCCCGTCGGCTCGCGTGTCGGTCAACGACATCATCGAGGTCCGCGAGGGCTCTCGGAACCTGACCCCCTTCGAGGTGGCCAAGGCCGAGGCCGGCGAGAAGACCGTTCCGGCGTGGCTGGAGTCGATCCCCTCGCAGCTGCGGATCCTCGTGCACAGCCTGCCCGAGCGCCAGGTGATCGACACCCAGGTGCAGGAGCAGCTGATCGTCGAGCTCTACTCGAAGTAAGGCTCGTCGGCCCCCGTCACGTCGGGGGCCGGTGGGTGTGGGCGGTACGGAGCTTCGGCGTCGTACCGCCCGTACCCTTGTCAGTACAGCGGGCGTCAAATAGCGGGCGCCCACGACTGAAGGACCGAAAAACATGCTGATCGCTCAGCGTCCCTCCCTGACCGAAGAGGTCGTGGACGAATACCGTTCCCGGTTCGTGATCGAGCCGCTGGAGCCGGGCTTCGGCTACACCCTCGGCAACTCCCTGCGTCGTACGCTCCTCTCCTCGATCCCGGGTGCGGCGGTCACGTCCATCCGCATCGACGGCGTTCTGCACGAGTTCACCACCGTGCCGGGCGTCAAGGAGGACGTCACCGACCTCATCCTCAACATCAAGCAGCTGGTCGTCTCCTCCGAGCACGACGAGCCGGTCGTGATGTACCTGCGCAAGCAGGGCCCGGGCCTCGTGACCGCCGCGGACATCGCGCCGCCGGCCGGTGTCGAGGTGCACAACCCCGACCTGGTCCTCGCCACGCTCAACGGCAAGGGCAAGCTGGAGATGGAGCTGACCGTCGAGCGCGGTCGCGGCTACGTCTCCGCCGTGCAGAACAAGCAGGTGGGCCAGGAGATCGGCCGCATCCCGGTCGACTCCATCTACTCGCCGGTGCTCAAGGTCACGTACAAGGTCGAGGCGACCCGTGTCGAGCAGCGCACCGACTTCGACAAGCTGATCGTCGACGTCGAGACCAAGCAGGCGATGCGTCCGCGCGACGCCATGGCCTCCGCCGGCAAGACCCTGGTCGAGCTGTTCGGTCTCGCCCGCGAGCTGAACATCGACGCCGAGGGCATCGACATGGGCCCGTCCCCCACGGACGCCGCCCTGGCCGCCGACCTGGCGCTGCCGATCGAGGAGCTGGAGCTCACCGTCCGCTCCTACAACTGCCTCAAGCGCGAGGGCATCCACTCCGTGGGTGAGCTCGTCGCCCGCTCCGAGGCGGACCTGCTGGACATCCGCAACTTCGGTGCGAAGTCCATCGACGAGGTCAAGGCGAAGCTGGCCGGCATGGGCCTGGCCCTCAAGGACAGCCCGCCCGGATTCGACCCGACCGCCGCGGCGGACGCCTTCGGCGCCGACGACGACGCGGACGCCGGGTTCGTGGAGACCGAGCAGTACTGAGTTCGACCGGCAGGGGTCCGGGAGGGATTCCCGGGCCCTTGCCGTGTGCGTCTTCCGCGGGGCGGCCGCCTCGTGGGAACTGACACCGGTACCTGATACGGCCGGTGCAGCAATGAAGGAGATACACCATGCCGAAGCCCACCAAGGGTGCCCGTCTGGGCGGCAGCGCTGCGCACGAGCGCCTGATGCTGCGCAACCTGGCGACCAGCCTCTTCGAGCACGGCCGCATCACGACGACCGAGGCCAAGGCCCGTCGTCTGCGTCCGTACGCGGAGCGTCTGGTGACCAAGGCGAAGAAGGGCGACCTTCACAACCGCCGTCAGGTCATGCAGCTGATCTCGGACAAGAGCGTCGTGCACACGCTCTTCACGGAGATCGCGCCGCGGTTCGCGGAGCGTCCGGGTGGCTACACCCGTATCACCAAGATCGGCAACCGTCGTGGCGACAACGCCCCGATGGCCGTCATCGAGCTGGTCGAGGGCGAGATCGCCAAGAAGGCGACCGTCGCCGAGGCCGAGGCCGCGGCCAAGCGCGCGGTGAAGGAAGCCGATGAGGCTGCGGCGACCGAGGCTCCGGCCGAGGCGCCCGCCGAGGAGTCCAAGGACGCCTGAGGTTGACCTCGCGTGAAGCGGGTCCGTCCGAGAGGGCGGGCCCGCTTTCGCGTTTTTCCCAGGGCTCTGCCCTGTTTTCCAAGGGATCTGCCCTGAGAGGATCTCCCCGTGAGTGACGAAGTACGGCCCGGACACGTCCGGATCCGCCTGGACCTGTCGTACGACGGCTCCGCCTTCCACGGCTGGGCCAAGCAGGCCGGCGGCCGGCGCACCGTGCAGGCCGAGATCGAGGACGCCCTGCGCACCGTGACGCGGTCGGGGGACACGACGTACGAGCTGACGGTGGCCGGGCGGACGGACGCCGGGGTGCACGCGCGGGGCCAAGTGGCGCACGTCGACCTGCCCGGGGAGCTGTGGGCGGAGCACCGCGAGAAGCTGCTGAAGCGGCTCGCCGGGCGGCTTCCCAAGGACGTGCGGATCTGGCGCCTCACCGAGGCCCCCGAGGGCTTCAACGCGCGCTTCTCGGCGATCTGGCGGCGCTACGCCTACCGCGTCACCGACGACCCCGGCGGTGTCGACCCGCTGCTGCGCGGGCACGTCCTGTGGCACGACTGGCCGCTCGACGTGGACGCCATGAACGAGGCGGCCCGGCGGCTGCTGGGGGAGCACGACTTCGCGGCGTACTGCAAGAAGCGCGAGGGCGCGACGACCATCCGTACGCTCCAGGAGCTGAGCCTGGTGCGCGGCGGCGACGGGATCATCACCGCCACGGTGCGGGCCGACGCCTTCTGCCACAACATGGTGCGCTCGCTGATCGGGGCGCTGCTGTTCGTGGGGGACGGGCACCGGCCGGCCGACTGGCCCGGGAAAGTGCTCGCGGCCGGCATACGCGACTCGGCCGTGCACGTGGTCCGGCCGCACGGGCTGACGCTCGAAGAGGTCGGGTATCCGGCGGACGGGCTGCTGGCGGCCCGCAACAAGGAGGCCCGGAACAAGCGGGCGCTGCCGGCGGGCGGCTGCTGCTGAGCCGCCCGCCGGGGAGCCGGCCGGTCAGGAGGACCGGCCGGCCTTCTTCTGGGCTTCCTTCAGCTGGCGTTCGGCGGCCTTGGCGGCCTGGTCCTTGCCGCGCTGGGTGATCTGGGTGAACGCGTAGGAGCCGCCGTCCCGGGCGATCTGCCGGGCCTTGGTCTCCGAGGTGACGACGTCCTTGCCGTTGAGGTAGCCGGCGATCGTGAAGTAGGCGTAGCGGCCGGTGGCGTTGGTGGCCATCCGGCACTTGTGGCCCTGGCAGAAGTCCGAGGGGACGCCGCCGCCGGGCAGCGGCATGAGGTTGGTCCGGTTCTCGTTCATGACCTTGGCGGCCTTGGCGGGCGAGTCGAAGACCGCGATGCCGATGGTGACCGCCACTCCGCCCTTGGCGTAGGTGGCGCGCAGCAGCTGCCTGCAGCCGTTGTGGGACAGCGAGGAGACCAGCGCGCCCTGGGCGGCGGCGGTGCAGTCCTTGGTCGAGGCGGTGCTGGTGCGCGGGTAGCTGTGCTCGCCGATGACCATGGTCTTCTGCGGGAAGAGCGTGGCCGGGGTGAGCGGCGCGGTGTCCTTCTTGGGGTCGGAGATGTAGTCCTGCGGGTTCGGCGGCGGCGGTACGGAGACGTCCGGGAAGGACGGCTTGTCGTCCGGGGCCACGGCCTGGCCGGACGAGGTGGGCGCGGCCGTCGGATTGCCGCCGGGGGAGTCGCCGCCGGCCATCACCGCGGCGGCGACGATGCCGGCCACCGCGACGGTCGCCAGTGCTCCGCCGCCGATCCACATCCACCGCTTGCGGCGGGACCGCGCCTCGCTTTCCTCCGCGAGCGCGTCCCAGTCCGGCGTGGACGAGAAAGATCCCCCGGGGCCGTCGAACGGCCCGCCTTGCCCAAAACTCATGGCGCGCATCCTAATGCGGTTGGTGGAACGCTTATAGGCCGGTCACAATCCGCTCATGGGACATCTGGAAGCCGGGCACCTGGAGTACTACCTGCCGGACGGGAGGGTCCTGCTGGGGGACGTGTCCTTCCGGGTGGCGGAGGGCGCGACGGTCGCGCTGGTGGGGGCCAACGGCGCGGGCAAGACGACGCTGCTGCGGCTGCTCGCCGGTGAGCTGGCGCCGCACGGCGGATCGGTGACGGTCAGCGGCGGGCTGGGCGTGATGCCGCAGTTCGTCGGCTCGGTGCGGGACGACCGGACGGTACGGGACCTGCTGGTGTCGGTGGCCCAGCCGCGGATCCGGGAGGCGGCCGCGGCGGTGGACGCCGCGGAGCTGGCGCTCATGGCCGAGGACGACGAGGCCGCGCAGATGGCGTACGCGCAGGCGCTGAGCGATTGGGCCGAGGCCCGGGGCTACGAGGCCGAGACGGTCTGGGACATGTGCACCACGGCCGCGCTCGGCGTCCCGTACGAGAAGGCGCAGTGGCGACAGGCGCGCACGCTCAGCGGGGGCGAGCAGAAGCGGCTGGTGCTGGAGTCGCTGCTGCGCGGCACGGACGAGGTGCTGCTGCTGGACGAGCCGGACAACTATCTCGACGTGCCGGGCAAGCGCTGGCTGGAGGAGCAGCTGCGGGGGACCCGTAAGACGGTGCTGTTCGTCTCGCACGACCGGGAGCTGCTGGCCCGCGCCGCGGAGAAGATCGTCAGCGTCGAGCCGGGCCCGGCGGGCTCGGACGTCTGGGTGCACGGCGGCGGCTTCGACACCTACCACGAGGCGCGCCGGGAGCGTTTCGCCCGCTTCGAGGAGCTGCGGCGGCGCTGGGACGAGAAGCACGCCCAGCTCAAGAAGCTGGTGGTCACGTTGCGGCAGGCGGCCGCGGTGAGCCATGAGATGGCCTCGCGCTATGCGGCGGCGCAGACCAGGCTGCGGAAGTTCGAGGAGGCCGGGCCGCCGCCGGAGCCGCCGCGGGAGCAGGACATCACGATGCGGCTGCGCGGCGGCCGCACCGGCGTCCGGGCGGTGACCTGCGAGAACCTGGAGCTGACCGGCCTGATGAAGCCGTTCTCGCTGGAGATCTTCTACGGCGAGCGGGTCGCGGTGCTGGGCTCCAACGGCTCCGGCAAGTCGCACTTCCTGCGCCTGCTGGCCGGGGACGCCGACGACCCGGTGGCGCACACCGGCAGCTGGAAACTGGGCGCCCGGGTCGTCCCCGGCCACTTCGCCCAGACCCATGCCCACCCCGAGCTGGTGGGCCGCCCCCTGCTCGACATCCTGTGGACCGAACACGCCAAGGACAAGGGCCAGGCGATGTCCGCGCTGCGCCGCTACGAACTGGAGAAGCAGGCCGAGCAGCCCTTCGACCGCCTCTCCGGCGGCCAGCAGGCCCGCTTCCAGATCCTCCTCCTGGAGCTCTCCGGGTCCACGGCCCTGCTCCTGGACGAGCCGACCGACAACCTGGACCTGGAGTCGGCGGAGGCTCTGCAGGAGGGGCTGGAGGCGTATGAGGGGACGGTGGTGGCGGTGACGCACGACCGGTGGTTCGCGCGGTCCTTCGACCGGTTCCTGGTGTTCGGGGCGGACGGGGTGGTCCGGGAGACGGCGGAGCCGGTGTGGGACGAGCGGCGGGTGGCGCGGGAGCGGTAGCCGGCAGGCCCGGGGAGCGGACGGGGAGGGGCCGCGGGAGGCGGTTCGGGGGGCGTTTTGACCCCGCCGGGGACGGCCCGGTATTCTGCTGGTTCGTTATGCGTATTGGCTTGCTCTATCTCACGTGAGGGGCCCTTACGCCGGTCCACCGGACCGATCACCAGCGGCAGACGATCGGGTTGCGTCACCCGTAGTGCCGCCCTGCTGCGTGATCGATCGTGGTGACCAGTACAGGACCCACCCCCGAGTCCTCACGGCCCGGGGGTCCCATCACTGAAGAAGCGAAGGCTACGACCGTGCGTACGTTCAGCCCCAAGCCCGGCGATGTCCAGCGCCAGTGGCACATCATTGACGCGCAGGACGTTGTCCTGGGCCGTCTGGCCAGCCAGGCCGCGTCCCTCCTGCGGGGTAAGCACAAGCCGGTGTATGCACCGCACGTTGACACCGGTGACTTCGTCATCATCATCAACGCCGACAAGGTGCACCTGTCCGGCAACAAGAAGACCCAGAAGCTGGCCTACCGTCACTCCGGTTTCCCGGGTGGTCTGCGCTCCGTCCGTTACGACGAGCTGCTCGCCAAGAACCCCGAGAAGGCCGTCGAGAAGGCCATCAAGGGCATGCTCCCCAAGAACACCCTCGGCCGTCAGATGCTCTCGAAGCTGAAGGTCTACGCGGGTGCCGAGCACCCGCACGCTGCGCAGCAGCCGGTGCCGTTCGAGATCACCCAGGTCGCGCAGTAAGTCCGGCCACCCCCTAAGACGACAGAGAATTCTTAAGGAGCATCGTGGCTGAGACCACCCCCGAGACCCCGCTGGACGAGGTCGAGGAGTACACCACCGAGACCGAGGTCGTGGAGTCGGAGTACACCTCCGAGTCCCTCGCGTCCCGCTTCGGCGACCCGCAGCCGGCCGCCGGCCTGGGCCGTCGCAAGAACGCCATCGCCCGCGTCCGGATCGTTCCGGGCTCCGGCCAGTGGAAGATCAACGGCCGCACCCTTGAGGGCTACTTCCCGAACAAGGTGCACCAGCAGGAAGTCAACGAGCCCTTCAAGGTGCTCGAGCTCGACAACCGCTACGACGTCATCGCCCGCATCTCCGGCGGCGGCATCTCCGGCCAGGCCGGTGCGCTGCGCCTGGGCGTGGCCCGTGCGCTGAACGAGGCGGACATCGAGAACAACCGCCCCGCGCTGAAGAAGGCCGGGTTCCTCAAGCGTGACGACCGTGCGGTCGAGCGCAAGAAGGCCGGTCTGAAGAAGGCCCGCAAGGCGCCGCAGTACAGCAAGCGCTAATCACGCGCTGCATCATGCAGCTCGTGGCGTACGCCCCGGTGGCACTTCCCGTGCTGCCGGGGCGTTCGGCTATCCGGGACCGGGCGGCGTAGATCACCGTCCAGGGGCGTATACCTGGACGTGACGCTCTGGTCCAAGCTCAGAAACTCGGAGGACACCAGTGGGACGACTCTTCGGCACGGACGGTGTGCGCGGCGTCGCCAATGCGGACCTGACGGCGGAGCTGGCGCTCGGTCTCTCGGTCGCTGCGGCGCATGTGCTTGCGGAGGCAGGCACATTCGAGGGTCACCGCCCGGTGGCCGTGGTCGGGCGGGATCCGCGGGCGTCGGGGGAGTTCCTGGAGGCGGCGGTGGTGGCCGGGCTGGCCAGCGCCGGGGTGGACGTGCTGCGGGTGGGCGTGCTGCCGACCCCGGCGGTGGCGTACCTGACCGGCTCGCTGGGCGCGGACCTGGGCGTGATGCTCTCCGCCAGCCACAACCCGATGCCCGACAACGGCATCAAGTTCTTCGCCCGCGGCGGCCACAAGCTCGCCGACGAGCTGGAGGACCGGATCGAGGAGACCTACCGCGCGCACAGCTCCGGCGAGCCGTGGGAGCGGCCGACCGGCGGCGGCGTGGGCCGGGTCACCGTCTACGACGAGGGCTTCGACAACTACGTCGCGCACCTGGTCGGCGTCCTGCCGAACCGCCTGGACGGGCTGAAGGTCGTCATCGACGGTGCGCACGGCGCGGCGGCGCGGGTCTCGCCCGAGGCGTTCGCCCGGGCCGGCGCCGAGGTCATCACGCTCGGCACCGACCCCGACGGCCTGAACATCAACGACGGCTGCGGCTCCACCCACCTCGCGCAGCTGCGCGCGGCCGTCGTCGAGCACGGCGCCGACCTCGGCGTCGCCCACGACGGGGACGCGGACCGCTGCCTGGCCGTGGACCGCGAGGGCAACGAGGTCGACGGGGACCAGATCCTGGCCGTGCTGGCGCTCGGCATGCGGGAGGCCGGGGCGCTGCGGAAGAACACCGTGGTCGCCACCGTCATGTCCAACCTGGGCTTCAAGCTGGCCATGGAGCGCGAGGGCATCGCCCTCGTGCAGACCGCGGTCGGCGACCGGTACGTCCTGGAGGAGATGAAGGCGCACGGCTTCGCGCTGGGCGGCGAGCAGTCCGGGCACGTCATCGTGCTGGACCACGCCACCACCGGCGACGGCACGCTGACCGGGCTGATGCTGGCCGCCCGGGTCGCGGCGACCGGCCGTCCGCTCGGGGACCTGGCGGGCGTCATGGAGCGGCTGCCGCAGGTCCTGGTCAACGTTCCCGATGTCGACAGGTCGCGGGTGGCCACCTCGCCCGAGCTGACCCAGGCGGTCGCCGAGGCGGAGCGGGAGCTCGGCGGCACCGGGCGGGTGCTGCTGCGGCCGTCCGGCACCGAGCCGCTGGTCCGGGTGATGGTGGAGGCCGCGGACGAGGAGCAGGCGCGGGCGGTGGCCGGCCGGCTCGCGGACGTCGTCAAGTCCGCGCTGGGCTGAGGCTTTTCGGGGCGCGCCCGGAAGCTGCCGGGTCCCGGCGGCCTCCGGGCGCGCCCGCTACAGCTTGCGCAGGGAGAGCCGCTGCACCTTGTGGTCCGGTCCCTTGCGCAGCACCAGGCTGGCGCGGCCGCGGGTGGGGGCCACGTTCTGCTGCAGATTGGGCTTGTTGATGGTGCGCCACATCATGCGGGCGTAGTCGAGGGCCTCCTCCTCGGAGACCTGGGTGTACTTGCGGAAGTACGAGAACGGGTTCTGGAAGGCGGTCTCGCGCAGTTTGCGGAACCGGCCGAGGTACCACTGCTCGATGTCCTCGGTGCGGGCGTCGACGTACACGGAGAAGTCGAAGAAGTCGGCCAGACCGAGGCGGGTGCGTCCGTCCTTGCCGGGCAGCGCCGGCTGCAGGACGTTGAGCCCCTCGACGATGAGGATGTCCGGGCGGTGCACGGTGAGCCGCTCGCCGGGCACGATGTCGTAGATCAGGTGCGAATAGACCGGCGCGGAGACCTCCGCCCTGCCGGACTTCACGTCCGCGACGAAACGGGTCAGCGCGCGGCGGTCGTAGGACTCCGGGAAGCCCTTGCGGGACATCAGGCCGCGCCGGTGCAGCTCGGCGTTGGGGAACAGGAACCCGTCGGTGGTGACCAGCTCGACGCGCGGGTGCTCCGGCCAGCGGGCGAGCAGCGCCTGCAGCAGCCGGGCGGTGGTCGACTTGCCGACCGCGACGCTGCCGGCGACCCCTATGACGAACGGGGTGCCGGGCTGCGAGCCGTGGCCGTCGCCGGCGTCGCCCAGGAAGGTGTTCAGCGCACCGCGCAGATTGCTGGTCGCGCCGACGTAGAGGTTCAGCAGCCGGGACAGCGGGAGGTAGACGTCGCGGACCTCGTCGAGGTCGATGACGTCGCCCAGGCCGCGCAGCCGCTCCACCTCTTCGGCGGTCAGCGGCAGCGGGGTCTTCTCCCTGAGGGCGCTCCACTGGGCGCGCGTCAGATCGACGTAGGGGGAGCTGTCGGCGCGGCGGCGCGCGGGCGGATCGGTCGTCAGGGGCACGCGCCCATTGTGCGCAGCCGTCACACGCCGTTCATGCCGGGGTGTCATACGCCACCCCGGCCCGGAGTGTGGCCTTCGCCACCTGCACCTCTGTACCGGACGGATTCGGCCCGGTACGGTCGGCGCGGGGGCGGCCCGCAATCCGGGCCGCGAAGAAGACACAGGGGGTGGCTGTGCGCACGCGCAGGCCAGCACTGCCGGGACTGCGGTACCGGCGCAGGAAGAACGGACCGGACGGCACGGCGACGGACCTCTTCGTCGCCCGGGTGCACGCCGAACTCGCCGAGGAACTCCCCGACGAGGACCTGGGCGAGGACCTCGCCGACTTCCTGGAACGGTACGAGCCGGCCGGCGGACCCGGAGCCGACGCGGAGGCCGACGAGGAGTTCCTGGAGACGGTGCGGGAGGCGCACCACCGGATAGCACGCGGGTATTGAGGGGCCGCGTCGTAGGCTGCCCCCATGTGCGGAATCGTGGGTTATGTGGGCGGCCAGAGCGCCCTGGACGTCGTCCTGGCCGGGTTGAAGCGGCTGGAGTACCGCGGCTACGACTCGGCGGGCGTCGCCGTGCTGGCCGACGGCGGGCTGGCCGCTGCCAAGAAGGCCGGCAAACTCGCCAACCTGGAGAAGGAGCTGGCGGACCGTCCGCTGCCGGCCGGCTCCACCGCCATCGGGCACACCCGGTGGGCCACCCACGGCGGGCCCACCGACGAGAACGCCCACCCGCACCTGGACAACGCCGGGCGGGTCTCGGTGGTGCACAACGGCATCATCGAGAACTTCGCCGCGCTGCGCACCGAACTCGCCGAGCGCGGCCACACCTTGGCGTCCGAGACCGACACCGAGGTCGTGGCCCATCTGCTCGCCGAGTGCTATTCCTCGTGCGGTGAGCTGGCCGAGGCGATGCGGCAGGTGTGCCGGCGGCTGGAGGGCGCGTTCACGCTGGTCGCGGTGCACGCCGACGAGCCCGACGTGGTCGTCGGCGCGCGCCGCAACTCCCCGCTGGTGGTGGGCGTCGGCGACGGCGAGGCGTTCCTGGCCTCGGACGTCGCGGCGTTCATCGCGCACACCCGCGAGGCGATCGAGCTGGGCCAGGACCAGGTCGTCGAGGCCCGCCGGGACGGGGTGACGGTCACCGACTTCGACGGTGCGCCCGCGGACGTCCGCGCGTACCACGTCGACTGGGACGCCTCGGCCGCCGAGAAGGGCGGCTACGACTACTTCATGCTCAAGGAGATCGCCGAGCAGCCCAAGGCCGTCGCGGACACCCTGCTGGGCCGGATCGACGGCTCGGGGGTGCTGTCCCTGGACGAGGTGCGGATCCCGTCGGAGGTGCTGCGCGAGGTCGACAAGGTCGTCATCGTGGCGTGCGGGACGGCGTACCACGCCGGCATGATCGCCAAGTACGCCATCGAGCACTGGACCCGCATCCCCTGCGAGACCGAGCTGGCCAGCGAGTTCCGCTACCGCGACCCGATCCTGGACCGGCGCACGCTGGTGATCGCGATCAGCCAGTCCGGCGAGACCATGGACACCCTGATGGCCCTCCGGCACGCCCGCGAACAGGGCGCGAAGGTGCTCGCCATCTGCAACACCAACGGCTCGACGATCCCCCGCGAGTCGGACGCGGTGCTCTACACGCACGCCGGCCCCGAGGTCGCGGTGGCGTCCACGAAGGCGTTCCTGACCCAGCTGGTCGCCTGCTACCTGGTCGCGCTGTACGTCGCGCAGGTACGGGGCACGAAGTGGGGCGACGAGATCCGGGCGGTGGTGCGCGAACTGGCCGCCATCGGCACCCAGGTCGACCAGGTGCTCGGCACGATGGAGCCGGTGCGGGAGCTGGCCCGCAGCCTCGCTGACAAGAACACCGTGCTGTTCCTCGGCCGGCACGTCGGCTACCCGGTGGCGCTGGAGGGCGCGCTCAAACTCAAGGAGCTGGCGTACATGCACGCCGAGGGGTTCGCCGCCGGTGAGCTCAAGCACGGCCCGATCGCGCTGATCGAGGACGATCTGCCGGTCGTCGTCGTGGTCCCGTCGCCGCGCGGCCGGTCCGTGCTGCACGACAAGATCGTCTCCAACATCCAGGAGATCCGGGCCCGCGGCGCCCGCACGATCGTGATCGCCGAGGAGGGCGACGAGGCCGTGGTGCCCTACGCCGACCACCTCGTACGCATCCCGCACACACCGGTGCTGCTGCAGCCGCTGGTCTCCACCGTCCCGCTGCAGGTCTTCGCCTGCGAACTGGCCACCGCCCGCGGCAACGAGGTCGACCAGCCGCGCAACCTCGCCAAGTCGGTGACGGTGGAGTGATCATCGGGGTGGGGATCGATGTCGCCGAGATCGACCGGTTCGCCGCGGCGCTGGACCGCACGCCCGAGCTGGCCGGCCGGCTGTTCGTCGCGTCGGAACTGCTGCTGCCGAGCGGGGAGCGGCGCGGCACGGCGTCGCTCGCGGCCCGGTTCGCCGCCAAGGAGGCGGTGGCCAAGGCGCTCGGCGCGCCGGCCGGGCTGCACTGGACCGACGCCGAGGTGTACGTCGAGGACAGCGGGCGGCCCCGGCTGCGGGTGCGCGGCACGGTCGAGGCGTGCGCGGCCCGGCTGGGCGTACGGTCGTGGCACCTCTCGCTGAGCCATGACGCGGGGGTGGCTTCGGCCGTGGTGATCGCCGAGGGGTGACACTGGGGGCATGAGGACTGCCTACAGCGTGTCGACCGTGCGGGCCGCCGAGCGGGACCTGATGTCCCGTCTGCCGGAAGGGGCCCTGATGCAGCGGGCGGCGGCCGGACTGGCCGCCGCCTGCCGGGAGTTGCTGGGCCGGGTCTACGGCAGCCGGGTCGTGCTGCTGGTGGGCAGCGGGGACAACGGCGGGGACGCGCTGTACGCCGGGGCCCGGCTGGCCCGGCGCGGGGCCGGCGTGGTGGCCGTCCTGCTCTCGCCGGAACGGGCCCACCAAGGCGGCCTCGGCGCACTGAGGGCGGCCGGCGGCCGGGTGTCGGACGACGCGCTGCGGGACATCGCCCGGTGCGATCTGGTCGTGGACGGGATCGTGGGCATCGGCGGCCGCGGCGGTCTGCGCCCGGACGCCGCCGAACTCGCCCGCGCGGCCTGGGAGTCGGCGCCCGTCGTGGCCGTCGACCTGCCCAGCGGGGTGGACGCGGACAGCGGCGAGGTGCGGGGCGAGGCGGTACGGGCCGATGCGACGGTGACGTTCGGGGCGTACAAGCCGGGCCTGCTGATCGATCCGGCCCGGGAGCGGGCGGGGGCGCTGCGGCTGGTGGACATCGGCCTGACGCTGCCGGGGGAGGCCGAGTTCGAGGCGCTGCAGCACGCGGACGTGGCGGAACTGCTGCCGCGGCCGGCGGCGGAGAGCGACAAGTACCGGCGGGGCGTGGTCGGTGTGGTCGCCGGGTCGGCGCGCTATCCGGGGGCGGCGGTGCTGGCGGTGGCCGGTGCGCTGCGCGGCGGCGCCGGGGCGGTCCGGTACGTCGGGCCGGCCGCGGACGCGGTGCTGGCCCGCTTCCCCGAGACGTTGGTGCACGCCGGGCCGCCGCACAAGGCCGGCCGGGTGCAGTCCTGGGTGATCGGCCCCGGCATCGGCGACGAGTCGGACGCCCTGGAGGACGTGCTGGCCTCCGACGTACCGGTCCTGGTGGACGCCGACGGGCTGCGCTTCCTGACGCCGGAACGGGTCCGGGCGCGCACCGCCGAGACGCTGCTGACGCCGCACGCGGGGGAGGCGGCGGCGCTGCTGGGCCGCGGCCGCGACGAGGTCGAGGCGGAACGGCTGGCGGCCGTACGGGAGCTGGCGGCGCGCTATGCCGCGACGGTGCTGCTGAAGGGCTCGACGACGCTGGTCGCGCGGGAGAGCGGCCCGGTGCGGGTGAACCCCACGGGCACCGGCTGGCTGGCCACGGCCGGCAGCGGTGACGTCCTGTCGGGCGTCACCGGCTCGCTCCTCGCCGCCGGCCTGCCCGCCCACGACGCGGCATCCGTCGGCGCGTACCTCCACGGCCTGGCGGCCCGCCGGGCAGCCGGCCCCGAGGGCGCCCCCATCCTCGCCACGGAGGTGGCGGACCATCTGGGGGCGGCGTGGCGGGACGTGACGGGCTGACAGCCCGGGAACATCCGTCAGCCCGGGAATACCCGTCTCCCGCGCAGCGTTGTGGCCCAGCAGGGGGCGCTCGTGACCCTTACGGGATCTGTTCGACCACCCCCTAGGGTCCCCGCCGCCCGCCCCCTGGGGTCCTCAGCCGCCCGCCCCCTGGGCCCCAAGCCGCCCGCCCCCGCCCTGCGTTACGCCCGCCACCCGCCACCCGCCACCCGTTCCCGGCGGCCCCCGCGCCCGGCGCCTTCCGCCGCCCGCCTCCCCGCCCGTTACGCCGTTGCGCCGTTACGCCCCGCGGGGGAATGCCGCGGGCAGCAGGGCGAACCTCGTGGCCGGGCGGGCGGGAGGGGGGTTCGGTCACGGCATGCGTGAGGGCATGAAACGCACGCTTGTGGCGCTGCTGGCCGGCGCCTCGCTGTTCCCGCTCGCCGGGCCGCCCGCGGTGGCCGTCGCCCCGTCAGCCGCCCGGCCCGCGGCCCCTGCCCGGTATGCGCCCTCCGCCGGATACGCACCCGGGCACACGGCCCTCACCCGCCCCGCGGCCGCCGACCTCGTCCCCGGGATCCCGCGCGGTCCCCGGCGCCCGGCGCCCGGGGGGCGGCTGCACATCGAGTACGTCCCCCGGTCCGAGGCGGGGCACGCCGCCCGGACGGCGCGCTGCACCCGCTCCACCGGGCCGTTCCAGCGGCAGGCCGAGCGCTATCTGCGGCGGAAGCCGGACGGGCGGCAGAGCGCGGGGGACTGCCGGGCGATCCGGCGGTTCCAGCAGGCACACCGGATCGCCCCGGCGACCGGTTACGCGGGGCCGGTCACCGGCGCCGTGGTGCGGCTGATGCGGGCCAGGAAGGACCCCAACCGGGCCGGCCACTGCCCGGTCCGCGCGGAGCGGACCGCGTGCGTCGACCTGGACCGGCAGCTGATGTGGGTGCAGCAGGCCGGACGGGTGATCTTCGATCCGGTGCCGATCCGGTCCGGTCAGCCGACGATGGAGACCCGTACCGGGACGTACCGGATCTATCTGCGGCGCAAGAACCACATTTCGAACCTGTACCACACGCCGATGCCGTTCGCGCAGTTCTTCGACCGCGGGGAGGCGTTCCACGGCGTCGAGGACGACATCTACGAGGGACCCGGCTCGCACGGGTGCATCAATCTGACCTGGTCGGACGCGCGCAACCTGTGGTACGTGCTCAAGAAGCACGACCTCGTGTACGTCTGGGGGCGGAAGCCCAGCGGGTGAGCACGGTTTTGGCGCCGGTCCCCGGGGGCGCCGCGCGATCGCCTGCGACACTGAGGGGGATGAACGAGACAGCGAACCGTGCCCGTGCCGTCGTCGACCTCGCCGCCGTGCGGGCGAACGTGCGCGCTCTGCGGGACCGCGCCCCCGGGGCAGAGCTGATGGCCGTGGTCAAGTCCGACGGTTACGGACACGGCGCGGTGCCGTGTGCCCGGGCGGCCCGGGCGGCCGGCGCGGGCTGGCTGGGCACCGCGCTCCCCGAGGAGGCGCTCGCCCTGCGCGCGGCCGGTGACACCGGGCGGCTGATGTGCTGGCTGTGGACGCCGGGCGGCCCCTGGCGGCGAGCGGTGGAGCAGGACATCGATGTCTCGGTGAGCGGCTTGTGGGCGCTGCGCGAGGTGACCGCCGCGGCGCGGGCGGCCGGCCGTACCGCCCGCGTCCAGCTCAAGATCGACACCGGGCTCGGCCGCAACGGCTGCCCGCCCGCCGACTGGCCGGAGCTGACCGCCGCGGCCCGCGCCGCCGAGGCCGCGGGCGCCGTGCGGATCACCGGCGTCTGGTCGCACTTCGCCTGCGCCGACGAGCCCGGCCACCCCTCCATCGCCGCCCAGCTCGACGTCTTCCACCGGGCGCTGCGGACGGCGGAGTCGGCCGGGCTGCGCCCCGAGGTGCGGCACATCGCCAACACCCCGGCGACGCTCACCCTCCCCGAAGCCCACTTCGACCTGGTCCGTACCGGTATCGGGGTCTACGGCATCTCGCCGAGCCCCGAAGTCGGCACCTCCGAGGACTTCGGACTGCGGCCCGCGATGACCCTGGAGGCCGCGCTCGCGTCGGTCAAGCGGGTCCCGGGCGGCCACGGCGTGTCGTACGGGCACCGGTACCTCACGCCCGGAGAGACGACGCTCGCGCTGGTCCCGCTCGGCTACGCCGACGGCGTCCCGCGGCACGCCTCGGGCACCGGCCCGGTGCTGGTCGCCGGGAAGTGGCGGACGGTCGCCGGGCGGATCGCGATGGACCAGTTCGTCGTCGACCTGGGCGGCGACAGCGTCGAGGTGGGCGATCTCGCGGTGCTCTTCGGCCCCGGTGACCGCGGCGAGCCGACCGCGGAGGACTGGGCCCGGGCGGCCGGAACCATCGGGTACGAAATCGTCACCCGGATCGGAACCCGCGTCCCGCGCGTCTATGTGGACAGCGAGAGGTACGGCGGGGAGTTCGGGGCAGACGGGGCAGAAGAGGCGCACGAGGCACACGAGGTACCGACCACCGCAGCACACAAGGCAACGACACCCGCACCGACCACCGCAACCGACACCGCGACAGCCGGAACGGCCGGTGGAGACACCGCGCTCACGGGGGGTACGGCATGACCGACGGCACTGAAGCCGCCGTGCAGGCGGTCGAGACGGCCGCCGAGGTGGCGGCCGAGACCGCGAACAACTGGGCCAAGGCGGGCCGCCACGCCGGCATCGCCGGAGCCGCGATCGGCGTGGTCGCGGCCGGGGCGGCGGCCGGTGTGGCCATAGAGCGGCTGACGGTCGGCCGCGGAATGCGCCGCCGGGCCCGGCTCGCCCTGGACGCGGCCGGCCCGTACGGCACGCTGCGCGGCACCCCCGGCGCGGCGATCTCCGAGGACGGCACGGAGCTGTACTTCGAGATCGACGAGGTGGGCGCCGAACCCGCGCGCCTGGAGAAGGGCGACCGCCGGGGCGGCAAACACGGCCGCAACGACCCGTCGGCCAGGCCGGTCCGCGGCAAGCAGGCCCGTGCCGCCCAGGAGGCCCAGGGCGGGCTGCGCAAGCGGCTGACGGCGGCGCTGGGCCGGCGCCCGTCGGCCGCCCCGACGGTCGTCTTCAGCCACGGTTACTGCCTGAACCAGGACTCCTGGCACTTCCAGCGGGCCGCGCTGCGCGGCACGGTGCGCACCGTCCACTGGGACCAGCGCAGCCACGGCCGCTCGGCCCGCGGTCACGGCCAGCTCGACGGCACCGAGAACGTCACCATCGACCTGCTCGGCCGGGATCTGAAGGCGGTGCTGGACGCCGCGGTGCCCGAGGGGCCGATCGTGCTGGTCGGGCACTCGATGGGCGGGATGACGGTGATGGCGCTGGCCGACCAGTTCCCCGAGTACGTCGCGGAGCGGGTGATCGGCGTGGCCCTGATCGGCACGTCCGCGGGCCGGCTCAGCGAGGTCACCTACGGGCTGCCGTCGATGGGCATGAAGGCGTTCCACGCGCTCGCGCCGGGCGTGCTCAAGGCGCTGGGCTGGCAGCCCGATCTGGTCGAACGCGGCCGGCGGGCCACCGCCGATCTGTTCGCCGGGCTGGTCAAGCGGTATTCGTTCGGCACGCCGGAGGACGTCGACCCGGGTATCGCGCGGTTCGGTGAGCGGCTGATCGAGGGCACCCCGATCGACGTGGTCGCCGAGTTCTTCCCGGCGTTCGCGGTGCACGACAAGACCGAGGCGCTGGTGGCGTACGACGCGGTGCCCGCGCTGGTGCTCGCCGGGGAGAGCGATCTGATCACCCCCGCCGACCACAGCCGGACGATCGCGGAGGTGCTGCCGGACGCGGAGCTGGTGTGCGTGCCCGGCGCCGGCCACCTGGTGATGCTGGAGCGGCCCGAGCTGGTCAACGAGCATCTGGTGGCCCTCGTGGAACGCGCGGCGGCAGCGGCCCGCAGCTCGGGGCACGCCCGGGCGTGACCCTCGGTCCACGCCCGGGCGTGGACCGAGGATCCACCGGCGGTGTTGTCTGGGCCGTACCATTTGCGGCATGAGCACCACCGCCCCCGTTGCGCATGTCACCGTCAAGTCCCCCGACCAGATGCAGGAGTTGGGCCGCAGACTGGCCCCGCTGCTGCGCCCCGGCGACCTCGTGCTGCTCACCGGTGAGCTGGGCGCCGGCAAGACCACACTGACCCGCGGGCTGGGCGAGGGCCTGGGCGTGCGCGGCGCCGTGACCTCGCCCACGTTCGTCATCGCCCGGGTGCACCCGTCCCTGACCGGCGGCCCCGCGCTGGTGCACGTCGACGCCTACCGGCTCGGCGGCGGGCTGGACGAGATGGAGGACCTGGACCTCGACGTCTCGCTGCCGGAGTCGGTGGTGGTCGTCGAGTGGGGCGAGGGCAAGGTCGAGGAGCTCTCCGAGGACCGGCTGCACGTCGTCATCGGGCGGGCCGTGGGTGCCGATGCCCCGGGTGGTGCCCACGGGCACCCGGAGGACGACGTGGACGACGTCCGTGAGGTGACGGTCAGCGGTTTCGGCGCGCGCTGGGCGGACGCCGGCCTGGCCGACCTGGAGATCTGACCCGGCTGATGATCCGGCCGGCCCGATCGGGCCGGCGGGCCCCTTGGGCGGGCGGATATCCGGCCGCGCGTCCCGTAGTTTCCGACAAGCCGTCGGCAAGATGTTGCGTACCCGGTACCGGGCGTGGTCACATGGGATGTGACCCCAGTTAGGTCAGCCTAAGTAACGAGCTCGCCGAGCCCGGAGGCGGCCTAGCTTCTGTCGCTTGCCCCAGGAGCCCCGGGAGGCGTCCATGCCGGCCCACCAGCACGATGCGCGCGAGACGCCGACGATGAACGAACTGCTGGCGGCGTGCGCCGCGGCCAACGCCGTTTCCACGCCCCCCGACGCCCCCGAGGAGTCCCGGAAGGAACGCCCGGAAGCCCGCAAGGACCGCCCGGCGGACCGGCCGTCCGCCGCGGAGGAGTCGCCTGCGGACGGCGAGGACACCCCGGCGTCCACTCCGGGCCGCACCGCGGCGTAGCCCGTACGGGCCAAGAAACCGCCGAGGTCCACCCAGGGGACGCCCCTAGGCCACCACCACGACCTTGGTGCCCTGGAGTGCGAAATCCCACATCGCCTTGCCGTCGGCCCGGGACTCCCGGATGCCGCCGGTCTTCTTCTTGGAGGCGGGGTCGGGCCGGGAGCCGTCGACGGCCGCGCTGAAGCCGACCGGGACGCCGCCGACGCCGCCGAACAGCACCACGTGCTCGATCGCGACCCCGTCCGAGCCGGTGATGCTCACCGACCGCGAGGTCACCGCGTACGCGCCGGGCGGCGGGCTCACCGTGCTGGGCGCGACCTGGTACGTCCGCAGTGCCTTGCCGTTCGCGCCGACCAGCCAGACCCGCTTGGCGGCGAGCGAGTACACCACCCGCTTGCCGGTGCCGGACGCCGCCGGGACCGGCGCCGGAGCGGGCGCGCGGTGCTTCTTGCCGGAGCCGTCCTCGTGGCCCTTGGCGGTGCCGTGGTGACCCTTACGGGCCGGGGCGAGCGAGTCCGGGGCGGAGGCCGCGGCCTGGTAGCCGAGCACCCCGACCACGACCACGGCGGCCGTGGTCAGCGCGGTGACGATCGTGCTGCTCTTAGCGGGCACCGCTGTGCCACCTTTCCGTACGGGCCTGGACCACGGGCCGACGGTAGCACCGCGACGGGCACCACCCGCCGCGCCGTAGTCTTAAAGACGTGCTGCTGCTAGCTCTTGACACCGCCACCCCCGCCGTCACCGTCGCGCTCCACGACGGCGAGCGGGTCCTCGCCGAGTCCCGCCAGGTGGACGCGCGCCGGCACGGCGAACTGCTGCTGCCCGCCGTCGACCGGGTGCTGGCCGAGGCCGGCCGCAAGCTCGACGAGGTCAGCGCCATCGTCGCCGGAGTGGGCCCGGGGCCGTACACCGGACTGCGGGTCGGTCTGGTGACCGCCGCCACGTTCGGCGCGGCGCTCGACGTCCCCGTCCACGGCCTGTGCACGCTCGACGGCCTGGCCCACGCCTCCGGCCTGACCGAACCGTTCGTGGTCGCCACCGACGCCCGCCGCAAAGAGGTCTACTGGGCCCGCTTCCAGGACTCCCGTACGCGGATCACCGAGCCCGCCGTGGACCGCCCCGCCGACATCGCCGACCAGGTGGCCGGCGTCCCGGCCGTCGGCGCGGGCGCGCTGCTCTACGACTCCGTCTTCACCGGCGTACGGCGCGACGCCCCCGAGCACCAGTCCGCCGGCGCGCTCGCCGAACTGGCCGCCGCCAAGCTGGCCGCGGGCGAGGAGCTGCTGCCGCCGCAGCCGCTGTACCTGCGCCGCCCGGACGCCCAGGTGCCCGCCAACTACAAGGTGGTCACGCCGAAGTGAGTCCGGCCGCCGAGCTGCGCGAGATGCGCTGGTGGGACATAGCCCCGGTGCTGGAGCTGGAGCGCCGGCTGTTCCCCGAGGACGCCTGGTCGCGCGGCATGTTCTGGTCCGAGCTGGCACACGCCCGCGGCCCGCGGGCCACCCGCCGCTACCTGGTCGCCGAACTCGCGGGCCGGCTGGTCGGCTACGCCGGGCTTGCCGCCGTCGACGGCACCGGCGACGTCCAGACCATCGCCGCCGCCCGCGACCAGTGGGGCACCGGCCTCGGCGCCCGGCTGCTGACCGAACTCCTCGGCGCCGCAACGGACTTCGAATGCCACGAGGTGCTGCTGGAGGTGCGGGTCGACAACCTCCGCGCCCAGCGCCTCTACGAACGCTTCGGCTTCGAGCCGATCGGCTTCCGGCGCGGCTACTACCAGCCCGGCAACGTCGACGCCCTGGTGATGCGCCGCACCACCCAGACCTCCTCCGAAGCACCCTCCGTACAAGGAACCTGACAACCATGGCTGACTCACGCGGCGGACCGCTCGTCCTCGGCATCGAGACCTCCTGCGACGAGACCGGTGTCGGTATCGTCCGCGGCCACACCCTCCTCGCCGACGCGGTCGCCTCCAGCGTCGACGAACACGCCCGTTTCGGCGGCGTGGTGCCGGAGGTGGCCTCCCGCGCCCACCTGGAGGCGATGGTCCCCACCATCCAGCGCGCCCTGAAGGACGCCGGTGTCGCGGCGAGCGACCTGGACGGCATCGCGGTCACCGCGGGCCCGGGCCTGGCCGGCGCCCTGCTGGTCGGCGTCTCGGCCGCCAAGGCGTACGCCTACGCGCTCGGCAAGCCGCTCTACGGCGTCAACCACCTCGCCTCGCACATCTGCGTCGACCAGCTCGAACACGGCCCGCTGCCGGAGCCGACGATGGCGCTGCTGGTGAGCGGCGGCCACTCCTCGCTGCTGCTGGCCCCGGACATCACCTCCGACGTGCGCCCGCTGGGCTCGACCATCGACGACGCGGCCGGCGAGGCGTTCGACAAGATCGCCCGGGTGCTGAACCTCGGCTTCCCGGGCGGCCCGGTCATCGACCGCTACGCCCGCGAGGGCAACCCGGACGCGATCCGCTTCCCGCGCGGGCTGACCGGCCCCCGCGACCCCGCCTACGACTTCTCCTTCTCCGGTCTGAAGACGGCGGTGGCCCGCTGGATCGAGGCCAAGCGGGCGGCCGGCGAGGAGGTGCCGGTGGCGGACGTCTCGGCGTCCTTCCAGGAGGCCGTGGTGGATGTGCTGACCCGCAAGGCGGTACGCGCCTGCAAGGACAACGGCGTCGAGCACCTGATGATCGGCGGCGGGGTCGCGGCCAACTCCCGGCTGCGGGCGATGGCCCAGCGCCGCTGCGAGGACGCCGGGATCACGCTGCGGGTGCCGCGGCCCAAGCTGTGCACGGACAACGGCGCGATGGTCGCGGCCCTCGGCGCCGAGATGGTGGCGCGCGGCCGCGCGGCCTCCGCCTGGGACCTGTCCGCGGACTCCTCGCTCCCGGTCACCGAACCGCACGTCCCGGCGGAGACCACCGAGGACGACGGCCACCACGGCCACGGCCACGGCCAGGGCCATGGTCACGGCCACGGCCACAGCCATGACCACGTCCACGAGCTGAGCAAGCAGAACCTCTACTCGTGAGCCTGCTCGTCCTCCCTCGCCTGGACGGGGCGCCGGTCCGGAATGTCGGCCTCCGGACCGGCGACTTCTGAGGATCGGTGACAACCGCCGCCTCCCCGGACTCCGCGACCGCCGCGAGGTCTTACCCTGGTGCAGCACCGGGCGCGTGGGGAGGCGGCAGGCTGTGGACTGGTTCTGGTGGGTGTTCATCTTCTTCATGGCGGGCGGCTTCGCGAAGGTCGCGGACACCGCCCGTACGGCGCTGCGCACCCGCCACGAGCGCAAGATGGAGCGGCTGGCGACCGCCCGTCAGGAACGGCAGGCGCTGGAGGCCGCCCATAAGCCGCCGGAGCCGGTGTGCGGCTGCACCCACCACCTCGCGAAGCATGACAAAAAGGGCAAGTGTCATGAGCGGGTGGAGATCCCGGTCGCCTGGGACGCCGACCACAAGCCGGTCCAGTACGAGGCCGGCCAGTGCACCTGCCAGCAGTACGTCGGCCCGCAGCCGCTCTCCCAGATCTACGCCGAGGACCTCACCGACCTGGCCTGACCACCGGTCAGACCGCGTTGGCCGGCTGCCCCAGCAGCATCGTCGGCGCCCCCGCCACCCGGGTGAGGAAGATCGTGCAGGAAGTGCCGCCGCCACCCAGCTTCAGCTTCTTGCGCAGTTCCTCCGGCTCCACCGCGGAACCCCGCTTCTTGATCACCGCGACACCGACCCCGCGCTCCCGCAGCAGCGCCTTGAGCCGCTTGACGTTGAACGGCAGCACATCGGTGATCGCGTAGGCGGTGGCGAAGGGGGTCGGGCGCAGCGTGTCGGCGGTGACGTAGGCGATCGTCGGGTCGATCAGCCGCCCGCCGAGCCCGGCGGCGACCTCCGCGACGAGGTGGGCGCGGATCACGGCACCGTCCGGCTCGTACAGATAACGGCCCACCGGACCGGGCTCCGGATCCGGCAGACCGGCCCCGAGCAGCGAGTCCCCACCGGGCAGCAGCGTGGCCCGACGCCCACCGGCCACCGGCGCATCGCCTCGGCCGCGCACCGGCCCGTCGCCCCCGCCGGCCACCGGCTCGTCGTCCCCGTCGACCACCGGCGCGCCTGCCCTGCCGTGCACCGGCTCCTGGCCCCCGCCGGGCACCGGCTCGTCACCCCCGCCGGCTACCGGCTTGTCGCCCCCGCCGGGCCGGGCGAACCACACCACCGCCTCCTTCACCTCGCCCCCGTAGGAGATCCACTCCGTCTCGGCGTCCTCGGGCAGCGCCTCGTGCGGCACCCCCGGAGCGATCTTCAGCGCCGCGAACGGGGCGGTACGGGCCGCCTCGACGGCCCAGGACAGCGGCGGCGAGTACGCCTCCGGATCGAAGATCCGGCCCCCGCGTGCCTTGGTGCGGCGCGCCGGGTCGACGAACACCGCGTCGTACCCGGTGGTGTCCACCTCCGTCACGTCCGCGCAGCGCACCTCGATCAGTTCCGCGAGCCCCAGTGCCTCGGCGTTCGCCCGTGCCGCCGCGCAAGCCAGCGGGTCCCGGTCGACGGCCAGCACCCGGATCCCGGCCCGCGCCAGGGCCAGCGCGTCCCCGCCGATCCCGCAGCACAGATCGGCCAGCGTCCGTACGCCGAGCCCGGCCAGCCGTGCCGCGCGGTGCGCGGCGACCGAGGCGCGGGTGGACTGCTCGACCCCGTTCGGCGTGAAGTACATCCGCTGCGCGTCGGCCCCGAACTTCACGGCCGCCCGCTGCCGGAGCCGCGCCTGGGTGAGCGCGGCGGAAACGAGCGGTGCGGCATGGTCCCGCCGCAGCCGGGTGGCTGCCGCCAGCTCGTCGGCGGGGTCGTGGTCCCGCAACTCCCACAGCAGGGCTTGCCCCTTCGGGGCGAGGAGAGCAGCGAAGTCGTCGAGGGCCTGGTCGTCCGTCACGGAACCATTGTCTCCTTCCCCCACGTACCCGTCTGTCCCGCCGTTCCGCTGCGCTTTGCGGCGCCTCCCACGTACCTGGCTTTCCCGCCGCGGTTGTCGGTCGCCGTTGCGCTTTGCGGCGCCCCCGCACGTAGCTTTCTGCGGCGCCGCGGTTGTTTCTCGCCGTTGCGCCTGCGGCGGGCTGGGTGGGTGTCGGGTGCGGTGACGGGCCTGCGGGGCCGGTTGTGTGGACTGCTGACGCTTTACGTCCACACAACCGGCCCCTCCGGCCCGTCCCCTCCCGTTGCGGGAGAAGGAATGCGGTGCGTGGGGGCGGGCGTTGAGGCATGCAAGGGGGCTTGGGAACCCCTACGGGATGGTCGAACAGAACCCGTAAGGGTCGCGAGGGCCCCCTGCTGGGCCTCAACCCAACGGGACGGGGGAGGTATTCCCGACACCACCCCACCCACGCCACCCACCCAACCCCACGATGCGAGGTACAGCCAGAACGACGACGCCCACCCCCACCGGCCTCCCACCCCCCACCAACGGGAGGGGACAGACCGGAGGACGAAGTCTGTAGGGCTGTCACCGCACCCGACACACAAACGCCCGCCGCCAGGCGCAACGGCGAACAACACCCGCGCCGGGACGGCCAGGTACGTACGCGGCGCCGCAAAGCGCAACGGCGAGCAGCCCCGCGGCGGGACGGCCAAGTACGTGGGAGGAGAAAAGTCACCGCACCGGCTCGCGCCGCTTCTGGGCGTGGTCGCTGATGCGTAGCAGTACCGCCACCATCACCCAGTTCGCGACCAGCGACGAGCCGCCCTTGGCGAGGAAGGGGAGTGCCTTGCCCGTGAGGGGGATGAGGCCGGTGACGCCGCCGGAGACGACGAAGACCTGGAGCAGCAGCGCGCCGGCGAGGCCGACCGCGAGGAGTTTGCTGAAGGGGTCGCGGGCGGTCAGCCCCACCCGCAGGCCACGCTGGGCGAGCAGGACGTAGAGCATCAGGACGGCCATCACCCCGGCGAGGCCCAGTTCCTCGCCGACTGTGGTGAGGATGAAGTCGCTGTTGCCGGCGAAGCCGATCAGCTCGGGGTGGCCCTGGCCCAGCCCGGTGCCGCTGATGCCGCCGCTGCCGAAGCTGAACAGTGCCTGGGCGAGCTGGTCGGACATGTACTCTGCCCTGCCCTGTTTGGTGAACGCGCGCATGGGGTCCAGCCAGGCGGTGACCCGGCCGTGCACATGCGGTTCCAGTGAGCCGACGACGGCCGCACCGACGATGGCCATCAGCAGACCGCACACCACCCAGCTGGTGCGGCCGGTGGCCATGTAGAGCATGATCACGAAGACGCCGAAGAAGATCAGCGAGGTGCCCAGGTCGCGTTCGAAGATCAGCACCAGCAGGCTGATCACCCAGATCGTGAAGATCGGGCCGAGCTGCCGCCCCGGGGGCAGCTGCATGCCCATGACGCGGCGGCCGGCCAGCGCCAGGGCGTCGCGGTTGACGGTGAGGTAGCCGGCGAAGAACACCGAGATCATGATCTTGACGAACTCGCCGGGCTGGAGTGACAGCGGCCCGAGCAGGATCCACCGCTTCGCGCCGTACATGTCCGCCCCGAAGAAGGCCGGCGCCATCAGGAGCACCAGCGCCACCACCATCGTCAGATAGATGTAGCGCTGCAGAATGCGGTGGTCACGCAGCACCAGCAGGATGACGATGCAGACCGCCACCCCGATCACCGTCCACACCAGCTGCCCGCTGGCCGCCTCGGCGATCTTCGGATGGCGGGTCTGGGCGTACGTGACGTCCAGGCGGTGCAGCAGGACCAGGCCGATCCCGGTCAGCAGCGTCGCGAGCGGCAGGATCAGCGGGTCGGCGCGCGGGGCGAAGCGGCGCAGGACCAGGTGCGGGACCAGCGCCACGAAGAGCATGCTGACCGCGAAGCCGGGCAGTCCGCCGGGCAGCCGGCCGGTCATGGACAGGCCGGTGTACGCGTAGCCGAAGACGGCGATCGCGACGACGAGGGCGAGCAGCCGGGCCTCGGTCCTCCGGCGGTTCGGTGCCTGGGCGAGCGCGGCGAACGTCATGGTGCGTTCGGCATCGCTCTCCGGCTCCCCGGCCGCCCGGGAAGCGCTGGTCAGTCCACGCACGGGTTCCTCCGCCATCGATGGTCAGGGCCGCCGGCCCGGAACCGGTCGCATGTGTCGCACACGTCGCACACGCCCCACTGCGTCGTATGCGTGGTGCGCATCCACGTCGCAAGCGGGGAGACGTCGTACGCGTCGCGCGCACGGTTCACCGGCTCGGCAGTCGGGGAGGTAGACGAAGTAGCCGGTGGCGTGGTTGCGAGGGAAGGCGAAGGTGTGTCCGATTTGGCAGGGATCCCCGCCGCCCGTCCCCCTGGTGCGGGGCTGCGGTCAACCCGCGTCACACGATGCACCCCCGCCGCGCTGGCACTCCGCTTGACCGAGTGCTAACCGCGTCATAGTCTCGGCGTTGGCACTCTCCGAGGGGGAGTGCCAGACACACAGCGACGGGCAGGTCCGGCACCCGCGACGACGGATCCACCTGGTCGCCACCTCAGACAGTTAACCCCGTGAGATCTCCGAAGGGGGAGGTCGGATCGTGACGACCGCCAGCTCCAAGGTTGCCATCAAGCCGCTCGAGGACCGCATTGTGGTCCAGCCGCTCGACGCCGAGCAGACCACGGCTTCGGGCCTGGTCATTCCGGACACCGCCAAGGAGAAGCCCCAGGAGGGCGTCGTCCTGGCCGTGGGCCCGGGCCGCTTCGAGGACGGCAAGCGCGTCGAGCTCGACGTCACCGTTGGCGACGTCGTGCTTTACAGCAAGTACGGCGGCACCGAGGTGAAGTACAACAACGAGGAGTACCTCGTTCTCTCGGCTCGCGACGTTCTCGCGATCGTCGAGAAGTAAGTCACCCAGATTTGCCGTGATCTGCGCCCCTGGTTCCCGCGTCTAAACAACCCGGGGCAGGGGCGCAGTTCCGTTTGAGACAGCGGTCCCCACTGCGTGCCGAGGATCGCAATGAGAGGACTTGAAGCAACCCATG
The DNA here is from genome assembly GCF_055657085.1 of Streptomyces sp. NPDC107765. NCBI lineage: Bacteria > Bacillati > Actinomycetota > Actinomycetes > Kitasatosporales > Streptomycetaceae > Streptomyces > Streptomyces sp. NPDC107765. Next base: position 226,314 of record NZ_JBVKBL010000005.1, read on the forward strand.
GCGAAGATCCTGAAGTTCGACGAGGACGCTCGTCGCGCCCTTGAGCGCGGCGTCAACAAGCTTGCCGACACGGTCAAGGTGACGATCGGCCCCAAGGGCCGCAACGTCGTCATCGACAAGAAGTTCGGCGCCCCGACCATCACCAACGACGGTGTCACCATCGCCCGTGAGGTCGAGGTCGACGACCCGTACGAGAACCTGGGCGCCCAGCTCGTCAAGGAGGTGGCGACCAAGACCAACGACATCGCGGGTGACGGCACCACCACCGCCACCGTGCTGGCCCAGGCGCTGGTCCGCGAGGGCCTCCGCAACGTCGCCGCGGGCGCTTCCCCGGCCGCCCTGAAGAAGGGCATCGACGCCGCCGTCAAGGCCGTGTCCGAGGAGCTCCTCGCGACCGCCCGGCCGATCGACGACAAGACCGACATCGCCGCCGTGGCCGGCCTGTCCGCGCAGGACAAGCAGGTCGGCGAGCTCATCGCCGAGGCGATGGACAAGGTCGGCAAGGACGGTGTGATCACCGTCGAGGAGTCCAACACCTTCGGCCTGGAGCTCGACTTCACCGAGGGCATGGCCTTCGACAAGGGCTACCTCTCGCCGTACATGGTCACCGACCAGGAGCGTATGGAGGCCGTCCTCGAGGACCCGTACATCCTGATCCACCAGGGCAAGATCGCCTCGATCCAGGACCTGCTGCCGCTGCTGGAGAAGGTCATCCAGGCGGGTGGCTCCAAGCCGCTGCTGATCATCGCCGAGGACGTCGAGGGCGAGGCCCTGTCGACCCTGGTCGTCAACAAGATCCGCGGCACCTTCAACGCGGTGGCCGTCAAGGCCCCCGGCTTCGGCGACCGCCGCAAGGCGATGCTCGGCGACATGGCCACCCTCACCGGTGCCACCGTCATCGCCGAAGAGGTCGGCCTCAAGCTCGACCAGGCCGGTCTGGACGTGCTGGGCTCCGCCCGCCGCGTGACCGTCACCAAGGACGACACCACCATCGTCGACGGCGGTGGCAAGGCCGAGGACGTCGCCGGCCGCGTCGCCCAGATCAAGGCCGAGATCGAGACCACCGACTCCGACTGGGACCGCGAGAAGCTCCAGGAGCGCCTCGCCAAGCTCGCCGGCGGCGTGTGCGTCATCCGTGTGGGTGCGGCCACCGAGGTCGAGCTCAAGGAGAAGAAGCACCGTCTGGAGGACGCCATCTCCGCGACCCGCGCCGCGGTCGAGGAGGGCATCGTCTCCGGTGGTGGCTCCGCGCTGGTCCACGCCGCCAAGGTGCTGGACGGCTCCCTCGGCAAGGAGGGCGACGAGGCCACCGGTGTCGCCGTCGTCCGCCGCGCCGTCGTCGAGCCGCTGCGCTGGATCGCGGAGAACGCCGGCCTCGAGGGCTACGTCATCACCGCGAAGGTCGCCGAGCAGGACAAGGGCAACGGCTTCAACGCCGCCACCGGCGAGTACGGCGACCTGGTCAAGGCCGGCGTCATCGACCCGGTGAAGGTCACCCGCTCCGCCCTGGAGAACGCCGCCTCCATCGCCTCGCTGCTCCTGACGACCGAGACCCTGGTCGTCGAGAAGCCCGCCGAGGACGAGTCCGCCGAGGCCGGTCACGGCCACGGCCACGCGCACTGACGCACCGTACGGGCCGGGGGCGGCACCCCGCCGCCCCTCGCTGACCTACGGAACCCGGTCCCGCTTCGGCGGGGCCGGGTTCCGTGGTTTCGGGGGGCTTGGTGGGCTCGGTGGGCTTGGTGTTCGGGGCCTTATGGCTCGGGATGGGCGGTGGTTCCAGCTCGTTCCAGCTCGTTCCAGGTGGCTCAGGTGGCCCAGGTGGTCCAGGTGGTTTCAGGTGGTTCCATCGGGCGGGCGGTCAGGCCGAGTGGTGCAGGTGCTCGGGGTGGACCGGGTCGGTGAACGGGAGGCCGTGGGCATAGCGTTCGAGGGCGTCCAGGGCGTGGTCGGCCAGGCGGTGGAGCTCGGTGCCGAGGGAGCCGGCGACGTGCGGGGTGAGCAGCACGTTCGGCAGGTCGTACAACGGCGAGCCGGGGGGCGGGAGTTCGGGGTCGGTGACGTCCAGGACCGCGTTGAGGCGCCCGGTGAGCAGCTCGGGCAGCAGGGCCGTCTCGTCGACGAGTGAGCCGCGGGCGGTGTTGATCAGCGTCGCCCCGTCGGGCATCAGGGCCAGTTCCCGTACGCCGAGCATATGGCGGGTCGCGGGCAGCTGCGGGGCGTGCACGGTGACCACGTCGCTGTCCGCGCACAGCGTGTCCAGCGGCACCGGCCGGGCGCCCAGACGGGCGGCCTCGGCGGCGTCGACGTACGGGTCGTGCAGCAGCACGCGCAGGTCGAAGGGGCGCAGCAGTTCGATGACGCGGCGTCCGATGCGGGAGGCGCCGATGACACCGACGGTGCGGTGGTAGTTGCCGGCGCCGGCGAGCTCCCGCTGCCAGTCGTGCGGGCCGCGCAGGGCGCGGTAACGGTGCGCGGAGTGCAGCACCCGCTTGTTGGCGAGCAGGATCGCCGCGAGCGTGTACTCGGCGACGGGCAGTGCGTTGGCGGCGGCGGCCGAGGTGACCGCGAGGCCGCGTTCCCAGCAGGCGTCGGTGATGTGGTGTTTGACCGAGCCGGCGGCGTGGATGACGGCACGCAGGCGGGGCGCCGCGTCCAGCACGCGGGCGGTGAGCGGCGGCGCGCCCCAGCAGGTGAGCAGGACCTCGGCGTCGGCGAGGGCGGCGGCGACCGCGGGAGGCGGGTCGGCCAGTTCGTGCGCGACGAGGCGGGGGTCGGTGCGGGCGAGCGCCGCGAGGCGGGTGCGGTGGCGGGCGTCGAACAGCCGGTCGGCGATGCCGGGACCCATCGACAGCAACAACACGGGCCGCACGAACGGCGTTCCCGCAGGCCCGCCCGGATTGTCAGTGGAGGGGTGCATGGTGATGAACGCTGCTCCTTCGCCGTTCCGCTGCGCTTTGCTGTGCCTCCCACGTAGCTGGCTGTCCCGCCGCGGGGCTTCTCGCCGTTGCGCTTTGCGGCGCCGCGCACGTACCTGGCCGTCCCGGCGCGGCTTGCTCTCCGTTGCGCGCTTTGCGGCGCCGCGTACGTAGCTGGCTGTCCCGCCGCGGGTGTTGTTCGCCGTTGCGCCTGGCGGCGGGCGTTTGTGTGTCGGGTGCGGTGACAGCCCTACAGACTTCGTCCTCCGGTCTGTCCCCTCCCGTTGGTGGGGGTGGAAGGCCGGTGGGGGTCGGCGTCGTCGTCTTGGGTGTAGCTCGCGTCGCGGGGTGGGGTGGGGTGAAGCGGGTGTGGGGAATACCTTCCCCGTCCCGTTGGGTTGAGGCCCAGCAGGGGGCCCTCGCGACCCTTACGGGTTCTGTTCGACCATCCCGTAGGGGTTCCCAAGCCCCCTTGCATGCCTCAACGCCCGCCCCCACGCACCGCATTCCCTTCCCACAACGGGAGGGGACGGGCCGGAGGGGCCGGTTGTGTGGACGTAAAGCGTCAGCAGTCCACACAACCGGCCCCGGAGGCCCGTCACCGCACCCGACACCCACCCAGCCCGCCGCAGGCGCAACGGCGACCAAGACCCGCGGCGGGACGGCCAAGTACGTACGCGGCGCCGCAAAGCGCAACGGCGAGCAACCCCCGCGGCGGGAAAGCCAGGTACGTGGGCGGAAAAAAGAGTCAGCGTGGCCCGTACTTGCGCCCCGTTCGCGACGTGAGGCCCCCCAGCACCCCCCGCGGCGCCAGCTTCACCGCGCCCATGAGGGCCTTGTAGCGGGGGTCGGGGATCGAGAGGGACTTGCCGCGCATGAGGTCCTTCATCGCCGCGTCGACCAGCTTGTCGGCGTCCAGCCACATCCAGCCGGGGATGTTGTCCGTGCCCATCCCGGCCCGCTGGTGGAACTCGGTCCGTACGAAGCCGGGGCACAGCGCCATCAGGCGCACCCCGCTGCCCGCCAGGTCGCGCGCCGCGCCCTGCGTGAACTGCACCACCCACGCCTTGCTCGCGCCGTAGGTGCCGCGCGGCACGAACGCCGCCACCGACGCCACGTTGACGACCGCGCCGCGCCGCCGGTCCCGCATCCCGCGTACGCCGGCGGTGGTGAGCCGCAGCACCGCCTCGCAGTGCACCTTCAGCATCGTCAGCTCGTCGGCCATCGGGACTTCGAGGTACTCGCCCTTGTTGCCGAACCCGGCGTTGTTCACCAGCAGATCGACCGGGTGTTTGGCGTCCGAGAGCCGCGCCTCGACCGCCGCGATGCCGTCGTCCGTCGACAGGTCGGCGCTGAGCACCTCCGCCTCGATGCCGTGCCGGTCGTGCAACTCGGTGGCCTGCTCGCGCAGTCGCTTCTCGTCGCGGGCCACCAGCACCACGCTGTGGCCGTCGCTCGCCAGCCGCCGGGCGAACGCCGCGCCGATGCCCGCCGTCGCTCCCGTGATCAATGCAGTCGTCATACCGGCACGCTATCCGCCCGGAGCGCGCCACCGGAGCCCCAACCCCCCACCACCGGAGCCCCAGCTCCCCCCATTGGAGCCCCAACCCCCCACCCGCCGGTAGCTCCCGACGCTTCGGCCCGCCCGCGGGGCCCCCACCGGCCCGCGGGGTCCCACCGACCCGCGCGTCCCACCGGATCACCGGCCCGACCCGTGGGTCCCACCGGCTCACCGGTCTCCTGCGCGCTCCAGGTACTTCGCCACCTGCCGGCGGGTCTCCTCCGGGAGTGCCTCGCCCGCGTCCAGCAGTTGGGGCAGCAGCTCCCGCCGGCCGGTCAGGGCCCGGAACGCCGTCCGGACGGTCACCTCGTGGTCCGGGCGGTGCTCCCGTCGGACGCGGTCCCCGGCGCGGATCTGGCCCGGTTCGATCACCCGGAGGTACGCGCCGGGCACCGCGGCCCCGATGAACCGCTTCATCCAGCGGGGCTCCCCCATCCGCCCCTGGAACGTACGGCAGGGGACCCGCGGCGCCGACACCTCCAGCAGGACGTGGTGGCCGATCCGCCAGCGTTCGCCGATGCGGGCGTGGGTGACCTCGACCCCCCAGGTGGTGAGGTTCTCGCCGAAAAGCCCATTGGGCAGCGTGCGGCCCAGCTCGTGCTGCCAGACGTCCAGGTCCTCGCGGGCGTACGCGTACACGGCCTTGTCGTCGCCGCCGTGGTGGCGACGGTCGACCACCGCGTCACCGGTCAGCCCACTGCCCCCGACGCCCCTGGGCCCGGGGGAGCGGACCGTCACCGGGCCGTCCACGGGCCGTTTGAAGATGCCCGTGCCGGCCTCGACGGCGGCGTGCGCGTACGGGGTGTGGTGTCCCAAGTTCACGGTCAGCAGCTTCATACGGAGCTCCGATGCCCGGTCGTGGCGGCAGGATGCGGCCCTCACACCAGGGTGACCGCAATTCGTCCCGGCACGCCCCGCACACTCCGCGCGCCCCCGAGCTTCCGACGCACTCTCCGTGCACCCCGCGGTGATCACGGGCCCCCGGCCCCGCCCCCGTGCCTCCGCGCGTGCGCCCGGTGCCTCAAAGCAGCCAATCGATTTTTCCTGATCATCCCAAGACTCGCTTATGCTCGAACCATGATCGAGGCCCGTCACCTCCGCGTGCTGCGCGCCGTCGCCAGGACCGGCTCGTTCTCCGGCGCGGCGCGGGAGCTGGGCTGCACCCAGCCGGCCATCAGCCAGCAGATGAAGGCGCTGGAGCAGTCCGCCGGGACCCCGCTGCTGGTCCGGGCGGGCCGCGAGATGCGGCTGACGCAGGCCGGCGAGGCGCTCGTACGGCATGCGGTCGGCATCCTGGCCGGGCTGACCGCCGCCGAGGAGGAGGTCGCGGCCATCGCGGGTCTGCGGGCCGGGCGGGTGCGGCTGGTGTCGTTCCCCTCGGGCAGTTCGACGCTGGTGCCGACCGCCCTGGCGAAGATGCGCGCCGCCCACCCGGGCACCCGGGTCTCGCTGGTGGAGGCGGAGCCGCCGCGCTCGATCGAGATGCTGCGCAACGGCGACTGCGAGATCGCCCTGGCGTTCCGCTACCCGGAAGTGCGCGGGGCGGACCCGGCGGCCGGTGCGGAATGGGACGACCTGGTGGTGCGGCCGATCCTGGCGGACCGGCTGATCGGACTGGTCCCGGACGGCCACCGGCTGGCGAGGGCCGGCCGTGCGTGCTTCACCGACCTGGCCGACGAGCCGTGGATCGCGGGCTGCCCGCGCTGCCGCCGGCATCTGGTGGAGGTCTGCGAGAGCTTGGGTTTCACGCCCCGCATCGACTTCGCGACGGACGACTACCCGGCCGTGATCGGCCTGGTCGGGGCGGGGCTGGGGGTCGCCGCGCTGCCCGAGCTGACCCTTGCGTCGGTACGTCCCAAGGGAGCCACCGCGATCCGGATGGAGCCCGCCGTGCACCGGGAGATCGTCGCGCTCACCCTGCCGGACCTCGCACAGGTCCCGGCCGTCGAGGCCATGCTCGACCAGCTGGTCGACGCCGCGACCCACTGAGCGCCGCAGAACGAAAGCGGGCGGGCGGACGCCACCGGGCGGACGCGCGCGCCGGCCACCCGCGGGCGGGCCGATCCGCGGGACACCGACCCGACGCGCACGCCGAACGGCGGGCACGCCGCGGCTGCCCGCACGCCGAAACCGATCCCGACCCTGATCCCGAACCCGACCCCGATTCCCTCCCCGACCCCGCCGCCCCACCGCAGACAGGTCCCGCCACCGCACCGTGGGCACGACCTGACCCCCGCACGAACGATCCCCTCAGCGATCCCCTGCAGGAACGTTTCTTCCCGAGCTCCGCGCGTTCTTCTCCCTCAGTGGCCGGGCGCCCCCGGCCGGCCTGTCATCGAGTTGGCGGGGACCAGGCGGTGGCGGGCCCGGCCCATCAGTTCCTCGCGTTCGTCCTCGGTCAGGCCGCCCCACACCCCGTAGGGCTCACGGACGGCCAGTGCATGCGCCGCGCACTCGGCCCGCACGGGGCAGCGCATACATACCTCTTTCGCCGATGTCTCACGCGCGCTGCGAGCCGCTCCGCGCTCGCCCTCGGGGTGGAAGAAGAGTGAGCTGTCCACGCCGCGGCAGGCGGCCAGCAACTGCCAGTCCCAAAGATCTGCGTTCGGGCCCGGGAGGCGGGAGAAATCTGCCATTGCTTGTCCCCTCGAAGCGATGCGGATTCGGGCTCGGTGCTCACGACCGTACATCTACTGTCGAAGTAGATGTAAATATGACTCATTGCGAATCTAGTCATAGTCAACGCAAAAATGGAAGAAAGGGAGCCAAATAGGGCATAGGGTGCACGCGCGGATGCCGGTCGCCCGATGAGTCGTCTGCGTATCCGGCTCCTTACGGAGTGTGCTGAACTCGGTCGCCGAAGCCGTAACTCTTTCGGGTGACCGTCGTTGAGTGTGCGGAGGCGATTGGCAGAGGTAGCCCTCGGGCAGGTGTCCGAGGCGGCCGTCAATCGCACAGGTGACGATACGTACCAGCCTGGAGGCTCAAGGTGACGCGCATCAGCTGCGGAGGGCGGTCATGACATCCGTCCTCGTCTGCGACGACTCCCCGCTTGCCCGAGAGGCGCTCCGTCGGGCGGTTGCGACCGTGCCCGGCGTCGAGCGTGTGACGACCGCGGCCAACGGCGAGGAAGTCCTCCGCCGCTGGGGTGCCGATCGCTCGGACCTGATTCTGATGGACGTACGGATGCCCGGGCTCGGCGGTGTCGAGACCGTGCGCCGGCTGCTGTCCGCGGACCCGGGCGCCCGGATCATCATGCTCACGGTGGCCGAGGACCTCGACGGCGTCGCGCTCGCGGTCGCCGCCGGGGCCCGTGGCTATCTGCACAAGGACGCCTCGCGCGCCGAGCTGCGGGCGACGGTGACCCAGGCGCTCGCCGATCCGACGTGGCGGCTCGCACCGCGCCGGCTGCGGTCCGCCGAGATGGGTGCCGCGCCGACGCTCACCGCGCGCGAGATCCAGGTGCTGGAGGGCATGAGTCACGGCCGTTCGAACGCCGAGATCGGTCGTGAGCTCTTCCTGTCGGAAGACACGGTCAAGACGCACGCCCGGCGGCTGTTCAAGAAACTGGGCGCCTCCGACCGGGCCCATGCGGTGGCGCTCGGTTTCCGCTGGGGACTGGTCCGCTAAGGCGTCGTGACGTGCAGCGATGCGGGGGAATGGAGATCCCCGCCCGCCCTGTGGCGGGCGGGGCGGCATGGTGCCCCGCATGCCCCGGTCGCCGACGGCGGTCCGATTCGCCGCGCGGTGCCGCATCCTTGAGGTATGGAGTTCCTCGGGGACGGGCCGCTCGGGCACGAGGGGAGGGCGCGGGAGATGACTGCCGGCGCACCTGCCGCTCATAACGCTTCGGTGCACAACTACGGACCTGGTGCCGCGGACCGTGCGGCGCCAAGGCACCATGGACCGATGCGCGACGACGGGAAGCAGGAGATCGGCGATCTCGTCGCACGCGCCGTCGAGGGGGACCAGCGGGCCACCCATGACCTGCTGGCCCATGTGCATCCCCTCGCTCTGCGCTACTGCCGCACCCGGCTGTCCCGGCTGCCCGGTGATGCCCGGCACTTCGTCGAGGACCTCGCGCAGGAGGTGTGTGTCGCGGTGCTCTGCGCGCTGCCGCGCTACCGCGACACCGGCAAGCCCTTCGAGGCGTTCGTCTTCGCCATCGCCGGCCACAAGGTCGCCGATCTGCAGCGGGCCGCGATGCGCCACCCGGGCAGCACGGCGGTGCCGTCCGACGAGATGCCCGAGCAGCCCGACGACTCCCTCGGTCCCGAGGAGCGGGCGCTGCTGAGCAGCGATGCCGAGTGGGCCAAGAAGCTGCTGGCCAACCTTCCGGAGAACCAGCGCGAGCTGGTGCTGCTGCGGGTGGCGGTCGGGCTGACGGCCGAGGAGACCGGGCAGATGCTGGGGATGTCGCCCGGTGCCGTACGGGTCGCCCAGCACCGCGCGCTGAGCCGGCTGCGGGCGCTCGCCGAGCAGTAGCCCTCGGGTGACGTGAAGTCGCCGTAGGAAAGTACAAGTGACGAGGCCCTCATCGCTCGTGGAATGGGCCACCCCCGTAGGCCGTTAGCATGGGAGTCCGCGCTGAGGCAAGAGCATTGGGGAAGGTGTCATGAGTGACAACGTCGACGGTATGCCCGCCAAATTCGCCATGCTCGGGCTGACATACGACGACGTGCTGCTGTTGCCCGGCGCGTCGGAGGTGCTGCCCAACGCGGTGAGCACCGCGTCCCGGGTCTCGCGCAACGTCACGGTGAACATCCCGCTGCTCTCCGCGGCGATGGACAAGGTCACCGAGGCGCGGATGGCCATCGCCATGGCGCGGCAGGGCGGCGCGGGCGTGCTCCACCGCAATCTGTCCATCGAGGACCAGGCGAACCAGGTCGACCTGGTCAAGCGCTCCGAGTCCGGCATGGTCACCGACCCGATCACGGTCCGTCCGGACGCCGACCTCGCCGAGGCCGACGCGCTGTGCGCCAAGTTCCGCATCAGCGGTGTGCCGGTCACCGACGCCGCGGGCAAGCTGCTGGGCATCGTGACCAACCGCGACATGGCCTTCGAGATGGACCGCCGCCGGCAGGTCCGCGAGGTCATGACCCCGATGCCGCTGGTCACCGGCAAGGTCGGGATCTCCGGTGAGGACGCCATCGAGCTGCTGCGCCGCCACAAGATCGAGAAGCTGCCGCTGGTCGACGACGAGGGCGTGCTCAAGGGCCTGATCACGGTCAAGGACTTCGTCAAGGCCGAGAAGTACCCGAACGCCGCCAAGGACGCCGAGGGCCGGCTGGTCGTCGGTGCCGCGGTCGGCGTCGGCGACGCCGCGTACGAGCGGGCGCAGGCGCTGGTCGAGGCCGGTGCCGACTTCCTCGTCGTGGACAGCGCGCACGGCCACTCCCGCGGCATCCTCGACATGATCGCCAAGATCAAGTCCAACATCAGCGTCGACGTGGTCGGCGGCAACGTCGCCACCCGCGACGGCGCCCAGGCCCTGATCGACGCCGGCGCGGACGGCATCAAGGTCGGCGTCGGCCCCGGCTCCATCTGCACGACCCGGGTCGTGGCCGGTGTCGGAGTGCCGCAGGTCACCGCGATCTACGAGGCGGCGCAGGCGGCGAACGCCGCGGGCGTCCCGCTGATCGGTGACGGCGGCCTGCAGTTCTCCGGCGACATCGCCAAGGCCATCGCGGCCGGTGCGGACACCGTCATGCTGGGCTCGCTGCTGGCCGGCTGCGAGGAGTCGCCGGGCGAGATGGTCTTCATCAACGGCAAGCAGTTCAAGTCGTACCGCGGCATGGGTTCGCTGGGCGCGATGCAGTCCCGCGGCCAGGGCAGGTCCTTCTCCAAGGACCGCTACTTCCAGGACAACGTCCTCTCCGAGGACAAGCTGGTGCCCGAGGGCATCGAGGGCCAGGTCCCCTACCGCGGCCCGCTCGCCTCGGTCGCCCACCAGCTCGTCGGCGGCCTGCGGGCCTCCATGGGCTACGTCGGCTCCGCCGACATCCCCGAGCTCAAGGAGAAGGGCCGGTTCGTCCGGATCACCGCCGCGGGCCTGAAGGAGAGCCACCCGCACGACGTCCAGATGATCACCGAGGCGCCGAACTACGCCCGGCGCTGATGCCGGGCAGGTAGCCCCGGGCCTCGTAGGCCCCTACCGTGAGCCCGCGGCCGCACCCCGGCCGCGGGCTCCGGTGCGTCGGGGATACTGGAGACGCAGACGTAGAAGGAAAGGCCACACACGTGACTGAGATCGAGATCGGGCGCGGCAAGCGCGGCCGCCGGGCATACGCATTCGACGACATCGCCGTCGTACCCAGTCGCCGCACCCGCGACCCGAAGGAGGTCTCGATCGCCTGGCAGATCGACGCCTACCGCTTCGAGCTGCCGTTCCTGGCGGCCCCCATGGACTCGGTGGTCTCCCCGCAGACCGCCATCCGCATCGGTGAGCTGGGCGGCCTGGGCGTCCTCAACCTCGAAGGGCTGTGGACCCGCTACGAGGACCCGGAGCCGCTGCTCGCCGAGATCGCCGAGCTCGACGAGGCCGACGCGACCCGCCGGCTCCAGGAGATCTACGCGGCCCCGATCAAGGAAGAGCTGATCGGCCAGCGGATCAAGGAGGTGCGCGACGCGGGCGTGGTCACCGCCGCGGCACTGTCGCCGCAGCGCACCGCGCAGTTCTCCAAGGCCGTCGTGGACGCCGGCGTGGACATCTTCGTCATCCGCGGCACCACCGTTTCCGCGGAGCACGTGTCGAGCGCGGCCGAACCGCTGAACCTCAAGCAGTTCATCTACGAGCTGGACGTCCCGGTGATCGTCGGCGGCTGCGCCACGTACACCGCGGCCCTGCACCTGATGCGCACCGGCGCGGCCGGCGTGCTGGTCGGCTTCGGCGGCGGCGCCGCGCACACCACCCGTAACGTCCTGGGCATCCAGGTCCCGATGGCGACCGCGGTCGCCGACGTCGCGGCGGCCCGCCGTGACTACATGGACGAGTCCGGCGGCCGCTACGTCCACGTCATCGCCGACGGCGGTGTGGGCTGGTCCGGCGACCTGCCCAAGGCGATCGCCTGCGGCGCGGACGCGGTGATGATGGGCTCCCCGCTCGCCCGCGCGACCGACGCGCCGGGCCGCGGCCACCACTGGGGCATGGAGGCGGTCCACGAGGACGTGCCGCGCGGCAAGCGGATGGACCTGGGTGCGGTCGGCACGACCGAGGAGATCCTCCTCGGCCCCTCGCACACCCCGGACGGTTCGATGAACTTCTTCGGCGCGCTGCGCCGGGCGATGGCGACCACCGGCTACTCGGAGCTGAAGGAATTCCAGCGCGTCGAGGTCACGGTCGCGCCGCGGCGGTAGTCCGTGCGGTAGTCCGTAGGGCACGTACGCATATGTAGGGGCCGGTCATCCTGGTGGGTGACCGGCCCTTTCGCGTGCCCAACGGCGCTGATGGGGGCGTGTTTTGAGAGGGGAGGGGCGCGTGGTTGCGTTCAGGGCGAGTGTGGGCTGAACGGGTGTAGCAGGGCGGTAATGTCCCTGTTCGGCGACCCGCTCTCTGGGACGCCCCCTTCCAAGGAGCACGTGTCCGGACCCGGTGGCCCGGGGCCCGGCCCGGAGCTCCAGTGGACCGCCCAACCGGGTTAATGGGCGGCGTCATGGAAGGGGGCGTGCCCATGGGCCGTCACCGCAAGCCCACCCGCTGGGATCACATTCGGCTTCGGCTGGTGCAGTTCCGGAGGAGGTGGATCTTGCGGATTTACGGAAGGTGAGCGGCCACCCCTACGAGAACTAGGGGTGGACACTCCGATCACTTCCAGGAGCCTGCCGCAGTACCCGCTGCGGTGGGCTCCACCTGATTCCGTAAGGTACCCGTGCTGCGCGCCGGGTGCCACCGACCTCGGGGTTCGGGCCGTCCTCGCGCGCCCCCTTCACAGCCGGTGCGCCGCCCCCGTGGGCGTGGCGCCCCTCGTGTCCAGGAGCAGCTGGGCCTTCACCGACAGGCCCTGGAGGTCGTAGGTGCGGTGGGGCTGGAGGAGGAGGGTCAGGTCGGCGGCGGAGGCGGCGTCGTAGAGGGAGTCGGCGCGGGGGACCGGGCGGCCGTGGACGGTCCAGTGGGCGACGTGCGGGTCGTGGTACGTGACGTGGGCGCCGAGTTCGCGGAGACGGGCGGCGATCTCCCAGGCGGGGGAGCCGGTCTGGTCGGCGACGTCCGGTTTGTAGGTGACGCCCAGCAGGAGGATGCGGGCGCCGCGGGCGGACTTGCCGTGTTCGTTGAGGAGGGTGGCGCAGCGCTGGATGACGTAGTGCGGCATCCGGCCGTTGACCTCCTGGGCGAGTTCGACCATGCGGAGGGGGAGCGGGAGGGAGGGTGAACGGCCGCGTTCCGTAAGGGAGTTGGGGTCGACTGCGGGGGCGTGGCCGCCTACGCCGGGGCCGGGGCGGAAGGACTGGAAGCCGAAGGGTTTGGTTTCCGCGCAGCGGATGACGTCCCACAGGTCGACGCCGATGTCGTGGCAGAAGACCGCCATCTCGTTCATCAGGGCGATGTTGACGTGGCGGTAGTTCGTTTCGAGGAGTTTGGCGGTCTCCGCCTCGCGGGGGCCGCGGGCGCGCACGACCTTGTCGGTGAGCCGGCCGTAGAAGGTGGCGGCGGCCTCGGTGCAGGCGGGGGTGAGGCCGCCGATGACCTTGGGCGTGTTGGCGTAGTGGTGGGTGCGGTTGCCGGGGTCGTGGCGGCCGGGCGAGTAGGCGAGGTGGAAGTCGCGGCCGGCGGTGAGGCCGGAGCCCGTTTCGAGCAGCGGGCGCAGGAATTCCTCGGTGGTGCCCGGGTACGCGCTGGATTCCAGGATCACCGTGGTGTGCGGCCGTAGTTGTGCGGCCAGGGTGCGGGCGGCGCCGGCGACGGCGGAGAGGTCCAGGGTGCCGTCCTCGCCGAGCGGGGTGGGGGCGCAGATGACGGCGGTGCGGACCCGGCTGAGGGCGGTGGGGTCGGCGGTGGTGCGGAAGCCGGCGGCGAGCAGCCGGCGGAGTTCGGTGGCGGTCAGCGGCCCGTCGGTGGCGGCGTGCGGGTCGGGGTCGTAGCCGAGGGTGCCGATGCCGGCGGTGGTGGCGGCCTGGGCGAGGGGGAGGCCGAGGTGACCGAGTCCGATGACGGCGAGATCTGCGGGCATGCTGCGACCGTCCTTCCCGGGCGGAGGGGTGGCGGGTGGGGTGCGGGGGCGGGGAGCGCATGACGTATGCGAAGAGTGCATAAGTAGACTAAGCGGATATTTGGCCCAGAATGGGGATTGAGGGATCAAGGTGGCCGGGGTGTTGCCGTGTGGGTGAGGGGGGATAGCGGCAAGGAGCGCGGTCAGAATCGACGGACGGGGCAGGGCCCCGGTCACGGTGGCCCCGGCCACAGCGGGAGGCAGCGGTGAGGACAGCGATACTGGGACCGGCACGGCGGGCCGAGGCGCTCGCCCGAATGGCGGAGCGGGAGCTGGACGTTCTCGTGGTCGGGGGCGGGGTCGTCGGCGCGGGGACCGCGCTCGACGCGGCGACCCGCGGACTGGACACCGGACTGGTCGAGTCCCGGGACTGGGCCTCCGGCACGTCCAGCCGGTCGAGCAAGCTCATCCACGGCGGTCTGCGGTATCTGGAGATGCTGGACTTCGCGCTGGTGCGGGAGGCGCTGAAGGAGCGTGGGCTGCTGCTGGAGCGGCTGGCGCCGCATCTGGTCAAGCCGGTGCCGTTCCTGTATCCGCTGCAGCACAAGTTCTGGGAGCGCTGGTACGCGGGCTCCGGTGTGGCGTTGTACGACGGGATGTCGGTGTCGTCGGGGCACGGCCGCGGGCTACCGGTCCACCGGCACCTGTCGCTCAAGAAGGCGCTGCGGGTCGCGCCGTGCCTGAAGAAGGACGCGCTGGTGGGCGCGTTGCAGTACTACGACGCGCAGATGGACGACGCGCGGTACGTCGCGACCCTGGTGCGGACCGCCGCGGCGTACGGCGCGCACGCCGCCAACCGGGCGCGGGTGGTGGGTTTTCTGCGCGAGGGCGAGCGGGTGGTCGGCGCGCGGGTGCAGGACGTCGAGGGCGGCCGGGAGTACGAGGTCCGGGCGCGGCAGATCGTCAACGCCACGGGGGTGTGGACGGACGACACCCAGGCGCTGATCGGGGAGCGCGGGCAGTTCCACGTGCGGGCCTCGAAGGGGATCCACCTGGTCGTTCCCAAGGACCGCATCCACTCGACGACCGGGCTGATCCTGCGGACCGAGAAGAGCGTGCTGTTCGTCATCCCCTGGGGCCGGCACTGGATCGTGGGGACCACGGACACCGACTGGGACCTGGACAAGGCACATCCGGCGGCGTCCAGCGCGGACATCGACTATCTGCTGGAGCATGTGAACGCGGTCCTCGCCACCCCGCTGACCAGGGACGACGTCGAGGGTGTCTATGCCGGGCTGCGGCCGCTGCTGGCGGGGGAGTCGGACGCCACCAGCAAGCTGTCGCGGGAGCACACGGTCGCGCATCCGGTGCCGGGCCTGGTGGTGGTCGCCGGCGGCAAGTACACGACGTACCGGGTGATGGCCAAGGACGCCGTCGACGAGGCGGTGCACGGGCTGGACCAGCGGGTGGCGGAGTGCGTCACCGAGGAGGTGCCGCTGGTCGGGGCCGAGGGGTACAAGGCGCTGTGGAACGCCCGGGCCCGGATCGCGGCCCGCACCGGGCTGCACGTGGCGCGGATCGAGCACCTGCTGAACCGTTACGGCGCGCTCACCGAGGAACTGCTGGAGCTCGTGGTGGGCGATCCTTCACTGGGCGAACCACTGACCGGCGCCGACGACTATCTGCGCGCCGAGGCGGTCTACGCCTGTACGCACGAGGGGGCGCGCCACCTCGACGACGTGCTGACCCGCCGGACCCGGATCTCGATCGAGACCTTCGACCGCGGGACCCGCTGCGCCCGCGAGGTGGCCGAGTTGATGGCACCGGCGCTCGGCTGGGACGACGACCAGGTCGAGAAGGAGATCACCCACTACCGCAAGCGGGTCGAGGCGGAACGCGAATCGCAGCGCCAGCCGGACGATCTGACGGCGGATGCGGCGCGGCTGGGGGCGCCGGACATCGTGCCGCTGTAGCCCGCCGGCCTCATGGACGCCGTGCCGCGCAGAACTCCGCGGTCAGCACGTCGGTGCCGTGTGCCCGGGCGGCCGGGGCGTCCGTGTTGATCCGGTAGCTGACGAGGTGACGGCCGTCGGCGGTGCCCGCGGTCTGGGCGAACGAGCCGTTGATGTCGCCGTTGTGGCCCCAGACCGTGATGCCGCAGGGCAGCTCGGTGGCGTAGAGGCCGAGGCCGTAGGCGCCGTGGGTGGCCTTCTCGCTGCGTATCTCGGCCATCTGGCGGGGTGCCAGGAGCTTCCCGCCGAGCAGGGCGGCGAAGAAGCGGTTGAGGTCGCCCAGGGTCGTGATCATCTCGCCGGCCGCGCCGGCCCGGCTGGGGTCGAGGTAGGTGGTGTCCACCCGCCGGTCGCCGACCTGGGAGTACGCGCGGCCGTGCGGCGCCGGCAGCCCCGGGTCCGTACCGGGGAAGGACGTGTCGTACAGCGCTGCGGGGACGAGGACGCGGCGGCGGATCTCGGTGGCGTACGGGTGGCCGGTGACGGCCCGGATGATCAGGCCGAGCAGCAGGTAGTTGGTGTTGGAGTAGAGGTAACGCGTGGCCGGTGCGGCCACCGGCGGATGGTGGAGGGCGCTCCGCAGGAGTTCGGCCGGGGTGTGGCTGTCGTAGCGGTGGGCGGCGAAGCCGGTGCCGTAGAGCCGGCGGGCGAGCCGCGGGTCCTGGGTGTAGTTGAACAGGCCGCTGGTGTGGTCGAGCAGCTGGCGGACCGTCACCTTCCGCAGATCGGCGCCGCCGTGCCCGGCCGTGACCGGTACGCCCGGCGGGAGATGGGCGGCCGCCGGGTCGCTCAGGCGCAGCCGCCGCTCGGCGACGAGCTGCAGGACCACCGTCGCGACCACGGTCTTGGTGAGGCTGCCGGCCCGGAAGTGGTCCCGCTCGGCCATCCTGCGGCCGGTGCGCAGATCGGCGACGCCGGCCGTGGAGAAGCGCGAGGCGCCCAACCCGCCGTCGCGGGTGAGGAGCGAGGCCGCGCCCGGGGCGCCGTCCGCGACCAGCCGGCGCAGGGCGGGGAGCGTCGTCGCCGGCGGCCGGTCGACCTCTCCCACCGGCGGCACACGGGTGGTGGCCGGCCGGCCCGCGCAGGCCGGCAGGGCCAGCGCGGCCACTGCGGCCAGCACCGCCGCCACGACCGACCGGGGCGGACACATCGTCATCGGGACTCCCGTTCGTCGGGGCCATCATGACGGGTACGCGGTGCCGCCCGGCACCGACCCGGGCCTTCCGCACGGCCGCGGATGAGGGAGAATGAAGGCTCTGCCAGGGTGGGTTGTCCGAGTTGGGTCAGTTTGGCGATCGATGCGATGTCAAGGCTGCCAACTCGGCTGGATTGCCGAGGGGATTCAGTGGGCGACGAGGTCGAGATGGACGGCAAGGAGGGCAGGCTGCTCGCCGGCCGGTACCGGCTCGCCGATGTTCTCGGCCGGGGTGGCATGGGCACCGTCTGGCGGGCACGCGACGAGGTCCTGGGCCGTACGGTCGCAGTCAAGGAACTGCGCTTCCCGGGCGGGGTCGAGGAGGACGAGAAGCGCCGGCTGATCACCCGCACGCTGCGCGAGGCCAAGGCGATCGCCCGGATCCGGAACAACGGCGCGGTGACGGTCTACGACGTGGTCGACGAGGACGACCGGCCGTGGATCGTGATGGAGCTGGTCGAGGGCCGCTCGCTCGCCGAGGTCGTACGGGACGACGGCCCGCTGACCCCGCGCCGGGCCGCCGAGGTCGGCCTCGCCGTGCTCGACGTGCTGCGCGCCGCGCACGACGCCGGCATCCTGCACCGCGACGTGAAGCCGTCCAACGTCCTGATGTCCGACGACGGCCGGGTCGTGCTCACCGACTTCGGCATCGCCCAGGTCGAGGGCGACCCCTCGGTGACCTCGACCGGCATGCTCGTCGGCGCGCCCTCCTACATCTCCCCCGAGCGCGCCCGCGGCCAGAAGCCCGGCCCGCCGGCCGACCTGTGGTCGCTGGGCGGCCTGCTGTACGCCTGTGTCGAGGGCGTGCCGCCGTACGACAAGGGCTCGGCGATCGCCACGCTCACCGCCGTGATGACCGAACCGGTCGAGCCGCCGAAGAGCGCCGGCGCGCTGGAAGAGGTCATCTTCGGGCTGCTGGTGAAGGACCCGCAGGCCCGGCTGGACGACGCCGGTGCGCGGGCGATGCTGCTGGACGTCATCCACGCGCCGGAGAAGACCGAGCCGCCGATGGACGCGACCCGGGCCATGGTGCTGCCGACCGTGCCCGGCGAGCGCACCCCGGCGAAGCCCAAGGACGCGCCGAAGGGCAAGGCGGCACCGAAGCCGAAGGCCGCCAAGAGCGGTGCCCCGGCGCGGCCGCAGCGCAAGCCGAAGGAGAAGCCGGCCGCCGCGCCGGCCGCGGCGTCCGCCGCCGCGTCCGCCGGTGCGTCCGCGAAGGCGCCGGCCCGGCCGGAGCAGAAGCCCGCCGCGGTCGCGACGGAGCGGCCGGCCGCGGGCGGCACGGCGGCGGGCCGGCCGTCCGGTGGCCGCCCCGGCTTCGACGGCGAGGCCGCCAAGGAGCGGGTGCGCGCCGCGCTGGCGTCGGTGCGCAACGCCGCAGCCGCGGCCGCGGCCCGTGCGGACTCCAGACCCGGCGAGGGGGACCGCCCGTCCGCCCCGCGTGCGTCGCTGACCGATGTCGTCCCGCGCCGCACCCTGATCACCGTGGCCGTGGTCGTCGTCCTCGCGGTGCTGGGCACGGTCCTGGCGCTGTCCCTCAGCGGCGACGACACCGGCGCGAAGGGCAGCGGCAGCGGCTCCTCGGGCAAGGACGGCAAGGGGTCCTCCGCGGCCCGCACCAAGCCCTCGACCGACGCGGCCGACGCGAACGGTGACGACGCGAACGGGGACGGCGCGAACAGCGGCGGCCCCGGCGGGTCGGGCCCGGCGCCGAGCGCCGACCAGGCCGGCGACAAGGGCGGCGCGGACGGCAACGGCGGCGACGGCGGCGGCGGGAAGGGCGGCGCGAAGCTGCCGGACGGCTACGCCCAAAAGACCAACGGCACGTTCCACTTCCGTATGGCCATGCCCAAGGGGTTCCGGCAGACCGGCACCGCCGGGCAGGGCTCCGGCGCCATATACAGCGCCTCGGGCGACGGATTCCCGCGCGTCCAGGTCGACTACAACGCCAAGCCCGGCAAGGACGCCGCGGCCGCCTGGCGCAGCCTGGAGCCGAGCGTGCGCGGGTCCAGCGACGACTACCACCTCATCGGCATCAAGACGGTGAAGTGGCGGGGCTATCCGACCGTCGCCGACTGGTCGTTCACCCGCACCCAGGACGGCGAGAAGGTACGGGTCCTCAACCGCGGCTTCCGGGCCGACGACGACCACGGCTACGCCATCATGATCACCTGCAAGGCGGACAGCTGGTCGGGCAAGGAGTGCCAGCAGGTCATCGCCACCGCGTTCAAGACCTTCGCGGTGAAGGACTGAGCGGACGCGGCCGGCGGGAGACCGCGCGGACGGACGCGTCGACGGGCCGGGCGGGGGCACCGTCCGGCCCGGGCACGTATCGTGAGACATCGAAGACCGTACGCATCCGCATTCGGTGGGAACGCGACCGGAAGTGACCGACGGCGCCCGCGCCGGAGGGCGGCGGAGGCGGGGCGGTAACACAGCACGCGCTGCGGGGAGGCGTCGTGGACGAGTACGCAGGGCGAGTGCTCGCCGAGCGCTACCGCCTGCCCGTGCGCCCCCTCGGCGACGACGACTTCACCGAGTCCCGGGCGTTCGACACGTTCAGCGGGCAGGAGGTGCTGGTCCGTCAGGTACCGCTGCCCGAGGTCGTGGAGGCCGAGGTCCTCGAGGCGGAGGCGGTGGGCGCGGGCCCGGCCGGTGCCGGCGAGTGGAGCGGCGGCGGCCGCTTCGGCGGCCTCCGGGCGACGGGGGTGGCCGACCGCAGCCCCCGCGATCCCGCCGTACGCCGCGCGCTGCAGGCCGCCACGACCGTGGCGCAGCTGCCCGACCATCCCCGGCTGGAGCAGGTCTTCGACGTCTTCGCCCAGGACGGCAGCCTGTGGATCGTCGGCGAACTCCTCACCGCCCGCCCGCTGTCCGCACTGCTCGCCGAGCGGCCGCTGACCCCGCACCGCGCCGCGGAGATCGGCGCCGACCTGCTCACCGCGCTGCGGATGCTGCACACGGACGGCCGGCCGCACCGCAACATCACCGCCCGCACGGTCCTGGTCTGCGACGACGGCCGGGCCATCCTCACCGGGCTGGCGGCGGGCGCGGCCCAGGAAGCACTGTGCGGAGACGATTCGGCTGCCGCGGACGACACCGACGGGGCCCGGCCCCTCACCGGGCTCGCCGCCGAACGGGCACGCCAGGCGCGGCTGACCGTCGTCGGCCCGGTCACCGAACGCTGGGCGCCCGAGCAGGCCGCGCCGGTGGACGAGGACGCGCCGATCGCCCGTCCGGGCCCGGCCGCGGATCTGTGGGCGGTCGGCGCGCTGCTGTTCCGCAGCGTGCAGGGCCATCCGCCGTTCCCCGAGGACAGCACCGCCGAACTCGCCCGGCTGGTACGGTCCGGGCCGCCCGTGGACGCGGCGGGGTGCGGGCCGCTGCGCCCGGTCGTCGAGGCCCTGCTGCACCGGGACCCCGCCGAGCGCCCGGACCTCGACGAGGTGCGCCACGCGCTGCGCGCGCTGATCCGTACGGCCCCGGAGCCGGAGGCCGAGCGCCGGCTGGTGACGGTGCCGGCGCTGGAGCAGGGCGGCGCCCCGCGATGGCTGCCGATCGTACGGCGGCGCGGCGAACTCGTCCGCAAGGGGCGGCACAAGAAGGGCCGGCCGGCCCGACGCCCCGAGCCGTCGGCGCAGGCGGCCGCCGCCCCGGCACCGCCCGCCGCGCGCCCGCCGCACCCGCGCCGGATGCCGCCGGCCGAGGAGCGGACCATTCCTCTCCCAAGCTCGAAGGAGCAGGGGGGACGCCCGTCGCCGCCGGCCCGGCTGCCCCGCCCGCCGAAGCAGCCCAAGCCGCTCCGGCAGCCGAAGCCGTCCCGCGCGGCCCGGCCGCCGCGGGGGGCCGCCGCCCCGCACCGGGACGCGTACGAGCCGGATCTGCTGGCCTCCGGGCCGCGGCCGGCCCGGTCCGGACGCGGTGCGCCGCGCCACCTCGGAAGGCTGCTGCTCGGCGCGATCCTGCTGCTCCTCGTCGGCGCGGTCGCCTACGCCATGGCGTTCCTGCCGAAGGCGGGCGAGGACGCCAAGGATGGGCGGCGCGGCGCCGACCGGACCGCCACCTCGGGTGCACCGCCCGCCGGGAGCCCCGCCCCGACCCCCTCCGGCGGCGAGGACGGCGGTTCGCCGGACCCCGGTGAGCCGCGGCCCACCGCGCCCGGCGACGTCGCCCCCGGCTTCGCGCTGCGCACCGACCCCCGGGGCTTCCAGATCGCGGTCCGCGACGGCTGGCAGCGGCGCGCCGCCGACGCCCAGGGCCAGGTGCGCTATCTCGGCGGCGACTACGAACTGCTGGTCGTGCCCGGCCGGGACAGCACCGCCCGGTACGGCGCGGACCCGATGGCCTACCTCCAGGACAAGGAGCCCGAGCTGGCCCCGTACCGCGGCTCCAGCTGGGCGACCGCGGCCGGGTTGCGGCGGATCGACGTCGGCCGGACGGCGATGGCCGAGGGCACGTTCACCTGGCGCGACCGCAGTGGCCGGGAGGTCTACGTCCGCAACCTCGCCATGATCCACAACGGCCGCTACCACCTGGTCCTGGTCATCGGTCCGGACGGTTCCGGGCGCCGCGAGGTCGACCGGCTCTACGAGCAGGCGACCAGCTCGTACCGGCCCCGGTGAGGCCGGTACGGTTCAGCGCCGCCCGGAGAGCTCCCGTTCCAGCGGGGTCCGGAAGCGCGGCGTGATCCGGACCGGGCCGACCCAGGCCGCGAGCCGGGCGGCCTCCGCGGTCACCGCATCGGCCGCCTCGCCGCCGCCGTCGCCGGTCAGCAGCCGCCAGACGATCTCGCCGTCCGGGCGCTGGGCCCAGCCGCCGATGATCCGGCCGTTCCACCACACCGTCGGGCCGATGTTGCCGCTGCGGTCGAAGAGCTGCGGTACGTGGTCCGGGTCGAGGTACCAGTCCCGGGCCTTCCAGCCCATGGCGGTGGGGTCGAGGGCGGGCAGCAGGGCCGCCCAGGGCTCCGGTTCGGGCACCGGGCCGAGGTCGTCGGGCAGGGCCAGTCCGGTCGTGCCGCCGTCGAGCGTCACCTCGACGGCGTCGGTGGCGGCCACCGCCCGCCGGGTGTCGGTGAGCGTCCAGCCCGTCCACCACTTGAGGTCCTCGACGGTCGCCGGGCCGTAGGCGGCCAGCCAGCGGCGGGCGAGCGCGGCGCGGGCCTCGGCGGCCGGCGGCGCGGGCAGGTCGGCGAACGCGGTGCCCGGCGTCCAGCGGAAGGAACTGCTGGTCCAGCCGCCGCGCGGACGGCCGCGCCGGACCCGGCCCTCGGCGGCCAGGGTCCGCAGCAGCCGGCTGGAGACCGCGACGGTGGCCTCGTACGGTTTGCCGGGCGAGACCACGACGCTCTCGCGCAGGGCGGGCACGTCCTCGGTGAGTTCGGCCGCGGCCGCGGTGCCCCGGGCGGCCAGCGCGGCCAGCGTCTTCTCCTCCACCTCCGCCAGCCGCCGCTCGTCCCAGCCGACGCCCGTGGCGAGCCAGCCGACCAGGCCGGCGCGCTCCTTGGCGGCGATCGCCCGCCCGGTGGAGGAGGACACGACCGGTGCGAGGCCGGCGCCGACCGCGAACAGGGTGCGCCGCATGGCCAGCAGTCGGACCAGGGTGTGGTCGTCGTAGAGCGCCCGCTCGACCTCGGCGGGGTCCGGCACGGTCAGCCGGGCGCAGGCCGCCAGGTGCACGGTCGCCGCGTCGGTGGCGTGCAGCGCGACGAGCGCGTCGGCGACCTCCTCGGGGCGGTCGGCGCGGCACGCGGGGGCGAGCAGATGCCGCCGTCCGAGGCGGGCCCGGCGACCGGCGGTGTCGATACGGGGGCGGGAGTGGCTCATGGGGCGACCGTACGGGAGGTCGCGGACGGCGGGTGTCCTCTTTCAGGAGTCTCCGGGGGCCGGGCGGGCCGCCGCCGGTCCGAACCGCTCCCGCAGCTCCTGCTTGCGCACCTTGCGCAGCGTCGCCCCGCGCGGCAGCGCGGCCACCACCTCCAGCTGCTCGGGGAGCTTGTACCGGGCCAGGCCCTGGCGGAGGAGGTGGGCGCAGACCGCGCCGAGCGTCAACTCCCGGGCCCCCGGCGGTTGTTCGACGACCGCGCAGACCCGTTCGCCGCGCCGGTCGTCCGGCAGTCCGATGACGGCGGCGTCCGCCACGTCCGGGTGGCGGTAGAGCAGCTCCTCGATCTCCTGGGCGGAGACGTTCTCGCCCTTGCGGATGATGATGTCCTTGAGGCGGCCGGTGACCACGAGGTGTCCGGTGGGCGTGAGGTGCCCGAGGTCGCCGGTGGGCAGGAATCCCTCCGCGTCGAACGGATCGGGCTCACCGAGATAGCCCCGGCACACCGCCGGGCCGCGCAGCCGTATCTCTCCGGTGCCGGGCGTGATCCGGATTTCCATACCGGCGGGCGGCCGGCCGTCGGTGGCCGCGAGGTGCTCCGGGCTGTCGTACGGGTCGCCCATGGTGACCATCGGGGCCTCGGTCAGCGCGTAGCCGTGGGTGAGCCGGCAGCCCAGTTCGGCGACGACCTCGTGGTACAGCGCGGGCGGTTTGGGCGCGCCGCCGCCGGCCAGCAGCCGCAGCGCCGGCAGCAGCCGCCGGCCGGGCGGCAGGCGGCGCTGTTCGGCGAGGAAGAGGCTGTAGAAGGCGGTGGAGCCGCCGGCGAGGGTGACGCCGTGCCGGCGGTAGGCGGCGAGCGACCCGGGCAGCGCGAAGCGTTCCAGCAGCAGGGCCGGGATGCCGCACAGCAGGAGCATGACGGTGTAGTCGGGGCCCGCGACATGGGCGTACGGGAAGGCCATCGAGCCGATGTCGGACCGGGCCGGCCGCAGCGCCTCGGCCAGCCAGCGGCCGGCCGTCCGCAGGGAGTGGTCGGTGTGCCGGACGCCCTTGGGCCCGGCGGTGGTGCCGGAGGTCCAGTAGATCCAGCGGACCTCGTGGGCGTCGGCGGGC
Source organism: Streptomyces sp. NPDC107765 (assembly GCF_055657085.1). Taxonomy (NCBI): domain Bacteria; kingdom Bacillati; phylum Actinomycetota; class Actinomycetes; order Kitasatosporales; family Streptomycetaceae; genus Streptomyces; species Streptomyces sp. NPDC107765. The sequence goes on from NZ_JBVKBL010000005.1 coordinate 250,082, forward strand.
GGCGGCGGCAGGAGTGCCGGATCGCCGTCCGGCAGTCCGCCGCCGGCCCGGTCGTACGCGGCGATGACGGTGGCCGCGCACTCCGGGCGGGCGTTGCGGACCGGGCCGGGCACGAGGAAGAAGGCGGCGCCGGTGCGGCGCAGCACCTGCCGCACCTCGTGGTCGCCGTAGCCCGGAACGACCGGGCTCTGCACCGCGCCGAGCCGGGCCAGGGCCAGGCTGACCAGGACCGTTTCGATGCGGGTCGGCAGCTGCCAGACGACCGTGCGACCGGGCCGTACGCCGCGCGCGTACAGTCCGGCCGCGACCCGCTCGGCCCGCCGCCGCAGCCCGCCGAAGCTGATCCGCCGCTCGTCCCGTGCCGACTCCGCCCCCTGGATCAGGGCGGTGGCATCCGGACTGCCAGCGGCCCGCCGTACGACCAGGTCCCAGAGGGTGCCACCGGCCATGTGCCCTCCCCTTGCGGATATCTGACGCCTCGTCAGGCAGTGTGCCGAGGTTAGGGGCGGACGCCTTGTCGGTCCAGGGGTCCCGGTCTAGCCTGGGCACTGGAACTGACGCACCGTCAGGAAAGTGTGGGCGGGCCCGAGGTGAGGGGACACGATGGACCTCGCGTACACCGAGGAGGAAGAGGACTTCCGCGCCCGGCTGCGCGGCTGGCTCGCGGGCGTCCTCCCCACCCTGCCCCCGCGCCCCGACCCGCTCGACTGGCCGGGGCGCCGCGCCTACGACACCGCCTGGCAGCGGATGCTGCACGACGCGGGGTACGCCGACGTCCACTGGGCGGCCGCCCCCACCCTGCGGCTGATCTTCCTGGAGGAGACCGAACGCGCCGGGGCACCCTACGTGGGCGCGAACTTCGTCGGGCTGCTGCACGCCGGGCCGACCATCGCGGCCGAGGGCACCGAGGCCCAGAAGCGGCGCTGGCTGCCGCCGGTGCTGCGCGGTGAGGAGATCTGGTGCCAGGGCTTCAGCGAACCGGAGGCCGGCTCGGACCTCGCGTCGCTGCGCACCCGCGCGGTGCGCGACGGGGACGCGTACGTGGTGACCGGGACCAAGATCTGGACCTCGCACGCCGAGGTCGCCGACTGGTGCGAACTGCTCGTCCGCACCGACCCCACCGCCCCCCGGCACCGCGGGATCACCTGGCTCGCGATGCCCATGGACGCCCTCGGCGTCACCGTCCGGCCGCTGCGCACCCTCGCCGGATCGACCGAGTTCGCCGAGCTGTTCCTCGACGAGGTGCGGGTGCCGGTGGACTGCCGGGTCGGCGCGGAGAACGACGGCTGGCGGGTGACGATGGTGACGCTGTCGTTCGAGCGCGGCACCGCCTTCGTCGGCGAGGTGGTGGCCTGCCGGCGGGTGCTGACGGAGGTCGCCCGCCGGGCCCGGGCGAACGGCCGCTGGGACGACACCGTGCTCCGCCGCAGGCTGGGCCGGCTGAACGCGGAGTTCGCCGCGCTGTGGCGGCTGACCCAGTGGAACGTCAGCGAGGCGCAACTACGGGGCGGCGGGCCCGGTACCGGCGGCTCGGTCTTCAAGCTCCGCTACTCGCACGCCCGGCAGGAGCTGTACGACGCGGCGGCCGAGGTGCTGGGGGCCGGCGCGTGGGACACGGACGAGGAGTGGACCGCCGACCGGCTCTCGTCCCTCTCGTACACCATCGCGGCCGGCACGTCGCAGGTGCAGCAGAACATCATCGCCGAGCGGATCCTCGGCCTGCCGAAGGGGCGGTGACCGGCCGGTGCGCTTCCAACTCACCGACGAACAAAGGGCGTTGAAGAAGGCGACACGGGAGCTGCTGGCGGCCCGGTTCGACCGGGACCGGCTGCGGGCGGCGACCGGGGATCCGGCCCCGGACCGGGCGCTGTGGCGGGAGCTGGGCGCGGCCGGGTTCTTCGCGCTGCGCCTGCCGGAGGAGGCCGGTGGCGTGGGACTGGGGCTGCCGGCGGCGGTGCTGGCCTTCGAGGAGGCCGGGCGGGCGCTGCTGCCGGGGCCGCTGGTGGCCTGCCAGCTGCTCGCCGGGGCGGTGGACGGTGTCGCGGACGGCGAGAGGATCGTCGGGCTGTGCGACGGGGACGCTGAGCCCGTGCTGTGGGAACATCCGGACGCCTGCGATGAGTTGATCTTGCTGGAGGGCGGCGCCCCGGCCCTCGCGTACGGGCCCGGGGGCGCGCAGAGGCGCGCGGCCGGCGCATACCGGAGCGTGGTCGGCACGGTGTCGCGCACCCCCTTCGCCTCCATCGACCCCCTCACCCCGCTCGCCCGCGTCACCGACCACCCGCGGACGACTCCGCTCAACGGTCCGGACGTGACCCGGCTGCGCCGCGAGGCCGCCCTGCTGACCGCCGCCCAGCAACTGGGCAGTGCGCTCCGTACCGTCGAGACGGCGGTCGGTCACGCCCGCGTACGCACCCAGTTCGGCGCGCCCATCGGCTCCTTCCAGGCGGTCAAGCATCTGTGCGCGCAGATGCTCGTACGGGCAGAAATCGCTAGAAGTGCCGTATATGCCGCGTCGGTGACGGGCGGGGCCGTCGACGTGGCGGGCGCGAAACTGCTCGCCGACGAGGCCGCGGTGCGCAACGCCCGGGACTGCCTGCAGATTCACGGCGGTACCGGCTTCACCTGGGAGGCCGACGTCCATCTGCACCTCAAACGGGCCTGGTTGCGGGCCGGCTCCTGGGGAACGGCCGGCGAGGCGGAAGAGCTGCTGGCGGCGGATCTGGCCGGCTGAGGGCGGGCGGTTCCGGGATGCGGGGCGGTGAGCCGTGAGGGCCGGTGTCAGACTCTGGCAACTCGTGTGCGAAATGTCGGACTCACCACACAGAAGTGGTCACGGAGGGTCGATATCGGGTTGTGTCCTAGGCGTGACTCGTCACAGGGGGGAGTCGGCGCCCGGCTCGGGTACGCTCCGTCGGGTGCGAGTGGTTCTGTGGCGCAACGAACCCGGTGCCGTCGGCATGACGGCTCCGGCGTACGGACTGCGCGCCGCCCGCCTTGGCCGAGGGCCGGCCACTCCCCCTTGTTCGACTCCCCGCAAAGTGCGTCGCACAGTATGCAGGATGCATACTCCCTTGCGCTGGAATATGCCCGAAGCGCTTGTTGGGGTGACTGAACGTCAACCATGCTGTGCGTCGCTGGGGTCACGCACTGTGACTCCATGGAGGCGCGAGGCGATGTTTCCGCCGGTTCGGATGGTGTGAGCGGTGCAGGTGCTTCAGGTGCAGTTGGACGTACGGCCCGACCCCGCGGAAGTGGGGCGGGCCCGGCGATGGGCCAGGTCGCGGCTCCTGGGATCCGGCATAGGGGCGGACGAGCCGCTCGCGGAGACGCTGATCCTGCTGATCTCCGAGCTCGTGACCAACGCCGTGGTGCACACCGGCACCGCGGCCTCGCTGCGGATGTGCTTCTCCGGGTCCGGCGCCGTCGTCGGCACCGTCCGGGTCGAGGTCACGGACGCCAGCGCCCGTCCGCCGCGCCAGCGGCACGCCGACGGTGACGACACCAACGGGCGCGGCCTGGAACTGGTCGACGGCCTCGCCGACCGCTGGGGCTGGCAGCCGGAAGGCGCCGGCAAGCGGATCTGGTGCGAGGTGGACCGCGGCCGGCCGCTGATGATGGCGACCGGGTCCGACCTGGGGGCCTACGAAGACCGGTGCGCCGTATCGCGCCGGATGTGAGAACCGCGGTGCGCAGCGCACCATCAAGTCCGGGCCCGGTGTTGACGTAACGTGCCCGTTTGATCACTCTGGGACGAGCGATGCGCCGTGAGGGGACGCCGAGGGCGGGATGCGGCCGGGTCCGGGTACCCGGCTTCGGCCTCGACGAGTGCGGATCGCGGCCCGGTGGGGGGCGGGGGTGGCGGTCCGCGGTGCCGTGCTCGGGGCGCGCACACGAGCGCACCGCCACCCGGCCGGCCCGTCGCGGGCGCGGGGGCGGGCGCGGGGCGGGTCAGAGGATCGCCACCGGCGCGACCGGGGTGCCCGAGCCGCCGACGAACGGTTCGGCCATCGCGGACAGGAAGAACGCAGAGCGGCCCGCCTCCGCGCAGGTCGCCGACAATTCCTCCAGATTCCAGTTCTGGCCCTGCAGCATGCCCATCTCCACCAGGTGGAGCGCATGCACCGGCATCCACAGCCCCTCGATCTCCGGCGGGAAGATCTCGAACGTCAGGGTGTCGTTGGCGACCGCCGCGACATCGCGGGCCCGGAACCACTCCGGGGTGCGCACCGACAACCCCGGCGACGGGAAGGCGTAGGCCTGCCGGTCGCCGGCGAGGTAGTGCTGCAGCTGCCCGGTCCGTACGAGCACGATGTCCCCGGCCCGGACCCTCGTCCCGGCCAGTTCCTCGGCGGCGTCCAGGTCCTCCGGCGTGACCGCGTGCCCGCCGGGCAGCCGGTCGGTGCCGTGCGCCCGGGCCACGTCCAGCAGCACGCCCCGGGAGGTGATCGGGGTGGCCTTCTCGATGCCGAGGACGGTGGCGCCGTCGTGGGCGGTGACGGACGTGGCGGGGCGGCCGTTGTAGAGCCGCCCCGAGTGCGAGACGTGGGTGAGGCCGTCCCAGTGGGTGGCCGCCTGCAGGCCCATGGTGACCGCGTCGTCGGAGGTGGCGACCGTACCCGGCCCGAAGATCTCCTGGTTGATCGCCACCATCGTGTGCAGCGGATTGATCCGGCCCGGGATCATCCCGGTCTGCACGCCGTCCTGCCGCAGCGGCAGCGCGAGCGGGACGCGGCGGCCGCTGCGGATGCAGCCGGCGGCTTCCCGCACCACCTGCCCGGTGATCAGGTTGAGCGTGCCGATCTCGTCGTCCGCGCCCCAGCGCCCCCAGTTGTTGACGCGTCGGGCGATCTCGTGGAACTCCTGCGGCAGCGGCATGGGGCCCTCCGGGGTCTTGTGTTCGGCTCGCGCCTGCCCAAAAATCTAACGGTCCGTCAGAAACTGCGGGAAGGGGCGCGGCATGGGGAACTTCTTGGCCGGCAAGGTGGTCGCCGTCACCGGGGCCGGGCGCGGCATCGGGCGGGCGGTGGCGCTGGCCTGCGCACAAGAGGGCGCCAAGGTCGTGGTCAACGACTACGGGGTAGCCATCGACGGCGCCGAACCGAGCAGCGAGGTCGCCGAGGCGGTGGTGAAGGAGATCGAGGCGGCCGGCGGCACGGCGACCGCGGTCGCCGACGACGTGTCCACGATGGCGGGCGGCCAGCGGATCGTCGACACCGCCCTGGCGCAGTACGGGCGGATCGACGGCGTCGTCTGCGTGGCCGGCATCCTGCGCGAGCGGATGCTCTTCAACATGTCCGAGGAGGAGTGGGACCCGGTGGTCGCCACCCACCTCAAGGGCACCTTCACGGTCTTCCGGGCCGCGGCCGCGGTGATGCGCCGCCAGGGCTCCGGCACGCTGGTGGGCTTCACCAGCGGTAACCACCAGGGCTCGGTCTCGCAGGCCAACTACTCCGCCGCGAAGGGCGGAATCATCTCGCTCGTCCGGAGCGCCGCTCTGGGCCTGCACAAATACGGCGTGACGGCCAACGCGGTCGCCCCCGTCGCCCGCACCCGGATGTCGGCGAACGTCCCCATGGAACTCACGGAGATCGGCGAACCGGAGGACGTGGCGGCCTTCGTCGTCTACCTCCTGAGCGAGCGCGCCCGCGAGGTGACCGGCCAGGTCTACACGGTGGCCGGCCCCAAGATCGCGGTCTGGGCCCAACCGGGGGAGCTGCGCTCCGTATACGCCGACGAGGGGAGCTGGACACCGGAACGGGTGGCGGAGCTCGTGCCGGACGCGGTGGGCGTCGACCCGATGCCGTTGCTGGAGCGGGTGTCGGCGATGGCGGATGCGGCGCGGCGGCGCGGGGGTGGCCCCACGTAGTTGTCTGTTCCGCCGTGGTGGTTGCTCGCCGTTGCGCTTGGCGGCGCCCCGCACGTACCTGGCCGTCCCGCCGCGGGTCGTCTCGCCGTTGCGCTTTGCGGCGCCTCCCACGTACTTGGCTGTCCCGCCGCGGGTGGTCTCGCCGTTGCGCGCTTTGCGGCGCCGCGTACGTGGATGTCTGCGGCGCCGCGGGGCTCGCTCGCCGTTGCGCCTGCGGCGGGCTGGGTTTGTGGTGGGTGCGGTGACGGGCCTGCGGGGCCGGTTGTGTGGACTGCTGTCGCTTTACGTCCACACAACCGGCCCCTCCGGCCCGTCCCCTCCCGTTGGGGGAGGGGAATGCGGTGCGTGGGGGCGGGCGTTGAGGCATGCAAGGGGGCCTGGGGACCCCTAGGGGAGGGTCGAACAGATCCCGTAGGGGATGCGAGTGCCCCTTGCTGGGCCTCAACTCGACGGGCCAGGGAGGTATTCCCGACACCCGCCCCACGACGCGAGGTGCACCCGGAACGACGACGCCCACCCCCACCGGCCTCCCAACCCCCCACCAACGGGAGGGGACAGACCGGAGGACGAAGTCTGTAGGGCTGTCACCGCACCCGAAAACACCACGCCCGCCGCCAGGCGCAACGGCGAACAACACCCGCGGCGGGACAGCCAAGTACGTGCGGGGCGCCGCAAAGCGCAACGGCGAGCGTGCCCCGCGGCGGGACAGCCAGGTACGTGGGAGGCACAGCAAAGCGCAGCGAAACGGTCAAGTACGTGGGAGGCAGATGCCATGCGAGGGGTCATATACGACGGGGAGCAGCCGCGGGTTGTGGATGATCTGGTGGTGCGGGAGCCGGGGCCGGGGGAGGTGCTGGTGGGGATCCGGGCGGCGGGGTTGTGTCACAGCGATCTGTCGGTGATCGACGGCACGATTCCGTTTCCGGTGCCGGTCGTGCTGGGGCACGAGGGCGCGGGTGTGGTGGAGGCGGTGGGTGCGGGCGTCGGCCATGTGGCGCCCGGGGATCACGTGGCGCTGTCGACGCTGGCCAACTGCGGGGTGTGCGCGGAGTGCGACCGGGGGCGGCCGACGATGTGCCGCAAGGCCATCGGGATGCCCGGGAGGCCGTTCCGGCGGGGCGGTGCGGAGCTGTTCCAGTTCGCGTCGAACTCGGCGTTCGCGGAGCGTACGGTCGTCAAGGCGGTGCAGGCGGTGAAGATCGACGCGGACATTCCGCTGCCGTCGGCCGCGCTGATCGGGTGCGGGGTGCTGACCGGGGTGGGCGCGGTGCTCAACCGTGCGAAGGTCGACCGTGGGGACTCGGTCGTGGTGATCGGGGCGGGCGGGATCGGGCTCAACGTGCTCCAGGGGGCGCGGCTCGCGGGTGCGTCGGTGATCGTGGCGGTGGACGCCAATCCGTCGAAGGAGACCGTGGCGCGGCAGTTCGGCGCCACCCACTTCGTCGACGCCTCGGCCGCGGCGGACGCCGTCAAGGCGGTGAAGGAGATCCTGCCGACGGGCGCCGACCACGCCTTCGAGTGCGTGGGCAGTACGCGGCTGATCCGGCAGGCGATCGACCTGCTGGACCGGCACGGCCAGGCGGTGCTGCTCGGGGTGCCGCCGGCCGGCGCGGAGGCGGCGTTCCCGGTCTCGTCGATGTATCTGGACAAGTCGATCCTCGGCTGCCGCTACGGATCGTCCCGCCCGCAGCGGGACATCGCGCTGTACGCCCGGCTGTACCGCGAAGGGCGGCTGCTGCTGGACGAGTTGGTGACCCGGACGTACCCGGTGGAGGACTTCGCGAAGGCGGCGGACGACGCGCATCACGGGCGGGTGGCGCGGGCGGTGCTGACGTTCGGGTAGGAGGTGGCGTTCGGGTAGGAGGCGGGCGCGGTCCGGGTGGGCGGTTGCCGTTCGGGGGTTGCCGTTCCGGTTCCGGGGGTGTCCTTCGGCCGGCGCGGGCGGTGGCCCGATCCTGATGAACCCTGGCCCTCCGGCCACTCGTTCCGCAACGAGGCGGCAGCGAAGCTTCTGGGGTGCCCCAGACGCCCCAGACACCCGAACTCCGCCCGCCCGCGGCGGACGACCGTACTCCCGCTCCCGTCGCCGCCGAGGCCGTGCCGAGGCGGCGCCCGCACCGCGCCTGGTCGGTCGCCGCCGTCACCTTCCTCACGATCATCGGCGCGGCCGGTTTCGCGTCCCTCCCCGGCCTGCTCATCGATCCGCTGCACGCCGAGTTCCACTGGTCCCGCGGCACCATCGGCTTCGCGGTGTCGGTGAACCTCGCGCTGTACGGGCTGACCGCGCCGTTCGCCGCCGCCCTGATGGACCGGTTCGGTATCCGGCGGGTGGTCGCGGTCGCCCTGGCGGTCATCGCGGTCGGCGCCGGGCTGACCGTCTTCATGACGGCCGCCTGGCAACTGGTCCTGTTCTGGGGCGTGTTGGTGGGTCTGGGCAGCGGTTCGATGGCGCTGGCCTTCGCGGCCACGGTCACCAACCGCTGGTTCACCGCGCGGCGCGGACTGGTCACCGGCATCCTCACCGCGGCCGGTGCCTCCGGCCAGCTGGTCTTCCTCCCCCTGCTGTCCTGGATCGTCGACCGGTACGACTGGCGGCCGGCCGCGGTGACCGTCGCGCTGGCCGCGCTCGCCGTGGTCCCGCTGGTGTGGCTGCTGCTGCGTGACCACCCGGCGGACGTGGGTCTGGCGCCCTACGGGGCGGACGCGTTCGTGCCCAAGCCGCCGCCGCAGCGGGGCGCGGCCCGGCGGGCGGTGCGGGCGCTGGTCTCGGCGGCCCGGACGGGACCGTTCTGGCTGCTGGCCGGCACCTTCGCGATCTGCGGCGCCACGACCAACGGCCTGGTCAAGACGCATTTCGTGCCCGCGGCGCACGATCACGGCATGCCGATGACGGCGGCCGCCTCACTGCTCGCGGTGATCGGCGTCTTCGACGTCGCCGGAACGATCGCCTCCGGCTGGTTCACCGACCGCTTCAACACCCGCCGGCTGCTGGCCGTCTACTACGGTCTGCGCGGTCTGTCGCTGATGTTCCTGCCGCTGCTGCTCTCCGACACCGTCCGTCCGCCGATGGTCTTCTTCATCGTCTTCTACGGCCTGGACTGGGTGGCGACGGTCCCGCCGACCATCGCGCTGTGCCGTGAGCACTACGGCGAGGACGGCGCCATCGTCTTCGGCTGGGTCCTGGCCGCCCATCAGGTGGGCGCCGCCCTGATCGCCTTCCTGGGCGGCCTGGCCCGCGACGCCTTCGGCACGTACAACCCGGTCTGGTACGCCTCGGGCGCGCTGTGCGCACTGGCGGCCCTGATGGCCCTGGTCATCCGCGAGCGGCGTAGGGGGGCGGCCCAGGGGCAGCCGGCCGCCGCGTGAGCCGCCCCCGGTGGCGGGGCGCCCGGCCGGCCGGTGCATGATCCCCGTGGAACGAGCGACGGGCGACGAGCTACGGGGGGCGGGGACGGGCATGACGGTGGAGGCCGGGGCCGGGGCGGCGGCCGGGCAGTTCCGCGACGTCTGGAGCGGACGGGCCGTTCTGGTGTCGATGGCGGCGCTGCTGGCAGAGGCGATGTGCGCGACGGCCGGGGTCGTGCTGTACGGCTTCACCCTGGAGGCGCCGGTCGGCAATGCTTTCCTGGCCGTCTTCATGTTCCCGGTCGCGCTGGTGCTCGGCGCGCTCTCCGGCCTGGTGCTGACGGTCACCCTGGTGCTGCCCACGCTGACGCTGGGGCGCCTGGCGGCCCGTTGGGGAGGGCGGCAGGGACGGGCGCCGTGGTGGTGCACGGTGGCCGCCGCCCCCTTCTCGGCGGCCGGCGCTACGCTCGCCTACGGGGCGTGCTGTGCGCTCCTCACCGGCTCCGTGGGGCCGCCCCTGGCCTACCTGGTGTGCTGGCCGGGGCTCATTGCGGTCGCCGTACCGGCCGCCCTGCTGGCCGCGGTCGCCGCCCGGGGCACCGGGACCCGGCGCACCGTGCGGCTGACCGTCACCGTCGCCAGCAGCGGGTTCCTGATCGCCCTCACGGTGGGTCTGCTGGGCATCGTCGCCCTGGCAGCCGGAGTGTTGCCGGCGTAAGAGCCCCCGAAGCCGGCCCGCGCCGGCCTCGTCGGGCCCTGGCGGGACGGCAGCGGCGGCACCCTGCCGCTGCGCGCCGACGGAACGGCGACGGCCCGGGGGCTGAGCAGGCCGGGCGACCACTGCGGCGGCGTCGGCGGAGGGGAGCTGGACCGCTTCACGGCGGAGGCGCGGCGGGAGATGGAGGTGGACGGCGACTGCCGGGGGCAGTGGTTCATGGGCGGTAAGCAGGAGCGCCCCACCCTCTCCTACTTCCTGGGCGACCCGGACGAGTGGCACCGGCATGTCCTGACCCGGCAGGGCCCCGCTCAGGGGCTGAAGTGACCGAAGGTGCCCCGGTGGAAGAGGAGGGGGCCGGTTTCGGCGGCCGCCGGGTCCGTGCCGAGGGCCTCGACGCGGCCGACGACGATCAGGTGGTCGCCTCCGGTGTGCACGGCCTGGATGGTGCAGTCGATCCAGGCGGGGACGCCGGCCAGCCGCGGTGAGCCGGTCACCGGCGCGGGCCCGTAGGAGACGCCGGCGAACTTGTCGCCACCACTGACCGCGAACCCCCGGCACAGCCCGCCCTGTGCCGCCCCGAGAACATTGACGCAGAACACCCCGGCCCGCGCGATCCGCGGCCAGGTCGTCGACGTACGCGCCACCATGAACGTCACCAGCGGCGGGTCGAGCGAGAGGGACGCGAAGGACTGGCAGGCAAAACCGGCCGGGCCCGGTTCGCCCGGTGCCGTGACGACGGTGACGCCGCTGGCGAAGTGGCCCAGGACGGAGCGGAAGGCGGCCGGGTCGAGGGGGGCGCGCTCGCCCTCCCGCACGGCGCGCAGGGCGGGCCGCGGGAGTGGTGCGGCAGGAGGGGCGGGCGCGGCGGCCGTGGTCGGCGCGCCGACCGAGCGGAGGTACCGCACGGCCGTGGCCGCCATCCCCGCGTGCCCCATCATCGCTTCGGCCCCATCAGTCCCATTGGCCCCATCGGTCCCCTTGGACCCGTCAGTTCCGTCGGTCCCGTCATGGCGTCCGTCCCGTCGTGTCTTCCGCCCGGCCCGTCTTCGGCGGGTCCGTCTTCCGCTTGGCCGTCTTCGGCCTGGGCGTTGCCTGCCTGGGCGTTCCTGTCCGGCCGCCCATTGAATCTGATGCCCCGTCAGATGTGAAGCCCTGCGGGCCGGTGGCCACCCGCACGTGTGGTTTCGCGGCGTACGCGGCGATCTTCGGCGGAATGGGGGGAGATTGGGGGAGGGATTCCTGATTGTGTGCCGCCCGCGCGGGTAGCGTCCACGTCGGCCGCGTCCGTAGCCGAACACGGGGGAGAGTTCCGGTACATGGCCGAGGCAACACCGTCACCACCACCGTCGTCGCCGTCAGCACCGCCGTCCGCCGCGTCACGCACCTTCGACGAGGTCTTCTGCGGCCTGCTGCCCCGCCTCTACCGCAGGGCGGTGATGCTGGCCGGTTCGAGACAGTCCGCGGAGGATGTGGTGCACGAGGCGTACCTCAAGCTCGCCGCCCGTCCGCAGCGCTTCCTCGCCCACCCGGAGCCGTACGCCTACGCCTTCACCGCGGTCCTCAACGTCGCACGCGACGCCTACCGCAAGGACCGCCGCCAGGTCCTCGTGGACGGCCTGGAGGGCGTCGAGGAGGCCGGTGCGGGCGGCGGCGCGGGAGCGGTCCCCGGCGCCGGACCGGGCGGCTGGGACGGCGGGGTGGAGCGGCGGCACGCCGAGATCGAAGCGGTGCGCCTGCTGGGGAGGCTGTCGCACCGGCAGGCCGGCATCGTCATCCTCGTCGACCTCGACGGCTACACCCTCGATCAGGCCGCCAAGATCATGAAGGTGCACCGCGGTACGGCCGCCCGCCATCGGGCCCGCGCGCTGGACAGGCTGCGTGCGTACCTCGTTGAATCGGAGCACGGGCAGGCCGGGAGGTGAGCGGCACGGTGGGCGTGGGGCGACGCCACGACGGCGAGGCCGGCGATGTCGGCGGCACCGGTGGTGCGGGCGGCGGCGGCCGGTCGTTCGGCGGCGGGGGCCGGGGCGACGGCTCCGGCGGCTCCGACGGCGACATCGAGGCGCTGCTGCGCGCCCGGCTGCGGCGCGCGGACGAACAGATCGAGCCACCGCCCGGCCTGTGGGAGCGCGTCCGCCGGCCGGACAACGAGCGGGTGCCGGAGGCGCGTTCGCCGCGCAGGTGGCCGTACGCCTCCGCGCTGTCCCCGAGGCGGCCGTACGCGATCGCCTGCGCGGTGGCGGCGGCGGTCGCCGCGGTGGCGCTGGGGGTGTGGTGGCTGGTGCGGCCCGGGCCGGTCACGCTGCAGCCGGCGGGGCCGCCCCCGACGGTGAGGATCACGGTCTACAACAGCGAGCGCGCCTGCCGTACGGGCCGCTCCCTGGAGTGCGCGCTGCGGCTCGCCAAGGACCCGTACGCCGCGTACGCCGCGCGGAACAACTCCGCGGGCCGGGTCTGGCACGGCGACGGGCTGGCCGCGCGCTGCGTCGTCACCGACGGGCGGATGGTCCGCGACGAGGCGGGCATCACCTCCACCCGCTGGTACCTGGTGACGAACGGCCAAGGGGCGCGCGGATGGCTGCCGGGGGTGCGGACGCGGAACACCCATGAGGTGCCGGTGTGCCCGGAGGACGTGACGTAGCGGACCGGCGCAACGGGCGGCGCGCGCCGGCCGGCGGGGCGTGGTCAGCGGCCCCGGTAGACCGGGCTGCGGCGCTCCACGAAGGCGGCGACGCCCTCCTGGGCGTCCGCCGTCGACATGGTGATCTCCTGGGCGGTGGCCTCGGCGGCGAAGGCCGCGGCCCGGTCGGTCTCGAACGACGCGTTCACCAGCTGCTTGGCCAGCGCCAGGGCGCGGGTCGGGCCGGCCGCCAGCCGCTCCGCCCACTCCCGGGCGGTCTTCACCAGTTCGCCGTCGGGGACGACCCGGTTGACCAGCCCGAGCCGCTCGGCCTCCGCGGCCGGGACCGCGTCGCCGAAGAACATCAGCTCCTTCGCCCGCTGCGGGCCGATCAGCCGGGGCAGGAGGTGGGCGCCGCCACCGTCCGGTACCAGGCCGCGGCGGACGAACACCTCGATGAAGCGGGCCGATTCGGCGGCCAGTACGAGGTCGCAGGCGAACGCGAGGTGGGCGCCGAGCCCGGCCGCGGTGCCGTTGACCGCGGCGATGACCGGCTTCTCGCAGTCCAGGACCGCGGCGATGAACCGCTGGGCACCGCGCCGGATCATCCGCGCCACATCGCCGGAGGTCCGTTCCGCTCCGGCCCGTTCACCGGAGCTCGTGCCGCCGCGCAGGTCGGCGCCGGCGCAGAAGCCCTTGCCGGTCGCGGTGATGACCACGGCTCGTACGTCCGGGTCGGCGGACGCGTCCGCGAGCAGCCCGATGAGGCGTTCGCGCTGGTCCCAGGTGACGGCGTTCAGCGCGTCCGGGCGGTTGAGGGTGATCCACGAGACGCCGTTGTCAGTGGCGTGCAGTACCAATGAATCAAGCGCCTCGACGGGTGGGGCACAGGCGGCGGAATCGGCGGAACGGCCGGGCGAGGACGGCGGGGAGAACGGGGAAGGCTCGGAGGTTGTCATGGGGGAACGGCTCCAGAGGGTGCGGTCGCGGGGGTGGCTGCGCCTGGGATCACGGCGGCGGTTGCGGACGTGGGCCCGGCTGCGGAGGGGGCGGTCGGGGTCAGTGGCAGACGGCGAGCGCGTCGAGGGCCACCGCGCCCTGCCCGCGCTCCAGGACCACCAGCGGGTTGATGTCCAGCTCGGCGAGCGCGCCGTCCAGTTCCAGGGCCATCCGCTGGACCCGGAGGACGACCTCGACCAGCGCGTCGACGTCCGCGGGCGGCCCGCCGCGTACGCCCTCCAGCAGGGCGCGGCCGCGGAGTTCGGCGAGCATCGCGCGCGCCTGGTCCTCGCCGAAGGGCGGTACCCCCACCGCGACGTCCCGCAGGACCTCGACGAGCACCCCGCCCAGCCCCACGGTCACGGTCGGCCCGAAGAGCCGGTCGGGGGTGACCCCGACGACCATCTCGACGCCCCGCTCGATCATCTGGCAGACGAGCACGCCGTCCAGCGGGACGTCCTCGTAGCGGGCGATGTCGGTGAGCTCGCGGTAGGCGTCCCTGACCTGGCTGGCCGAGGTCAGCCCGACCTTGACCAGCCCGAGCTCGGTCTTGTGCGCCAGCTGGGCCCCGGACGCCTTCATGACCACGGGATAACCGACCAGGCTCGCCGCCCGTACGGCCGCCGCCGCGCTGGTCACCAGCTGTTCGCGGGGTACCCGGATGCCGTAGGCGCGCAGCAGTTGCTTCGCCGCGTGCTCGCTGAGCTGCTGGCCCGGGCGCAGCAGTGCCTGGGCCTTGCGGGCGGAGGGGGACGGCACGCGGGGGGCGTCGTCGAAGGGCGAGCGGTAGCCGGCCGTGAAGCGGTGGTGGTCGAGATAGGCGCGTACGGCGGTGATGCAGTTGCCGAAGGTGCGGAAGGTCGCCACGCGCGAGGAGCCGAGCAGCGTGCTGCGGTAGGCGTCCTCCGTACCGACCGGCGAGCCCCACACCACGCACACCAGCTTGTCGGTCTGCTCCGCCGCGTCCACCAGGTCCTGGGCGAGCTTGTCGCTCATCGGCGGGAAGGGGCCGGTGATCGGGCAGATCAGCACGCCGACGGCGGGGTCGGCCAGGATCGCGTCGATGATCCTGCGTCCGCGCCAGTCGCCGACGGGGTGCCCGCCGTTGTCGATCGGGTTGGCGACGGAGAGGTAGTCCGGTATCCACCGGTGCAGTTCGGCCTGCTTGGCGGCGTCCAGGGTGGGCAGCCGCAGCCCGGCCGCGGTCGCCAGATCGGCGAAGTGGGCGCCGGTGCCCCCGGAGATCGAATAGACCGCGATGCCCTCGGCGGTGGGCTTCCTGGCGCGGGCCAGCAGCGCCGCGGTGTCCTGCAGTTCGTCGAGCCCGTCCACCCGGATCACCCCGAACTGGCGCATCGCGGCGTCCACGACCTCGTCCGCGCCGGTGAGCTTGCCGGTGTGCGAGGCGGCCGTGCGGGCGCCGGTCTCGGTGCGTCCCACCTTGACGGCGACGACGGGCACCTGGTGGCGGGCCGCGCGATCGGCCGCGAGCAGGAAGCTGCGGCCGTCCTTGAGCCCTTCCACATATGCCGCGATGGCCCCGACCTCGGGGCGGGTGGCGAAGTAGGAGAGGAAGTCGGCGGTCTCCAGATCGGCCTCGTTGCCGGTGGGGGCCCAGTGGGAAAGGCGGATGCCCAGTTCCTGGAGGGTGAAGACGGGACGGCCCTGGTGGCCCGACTGGGTGATCAGGGCGATGGCCGGGCCGTCGAGATCGTCACGGAACTTCTCGAAGGCGTTGAGGTTGGTGTTGGGGCCGAGCAGCCGCAGCCCGGAGCGTGCCACGGCCTCGGCCAGCCGGGCCTGGGCGGCCGCGCCCTCCGCCCCGGTCTCGGCGAACCCGGAGGCGAAGGCCACCGCGAACTTCACCTTGATCGCGGCAAGTTGCTCGATGACCGGAAGGGGGTCGCTGACGAGCAGTACGGCGAGATCGACGGTCTCGGGGAGGTCGGCGACGGTGGCGTGGCAGGGCAGCCCGAAGACCCGGGTGCGTCCGGGGTTGACGGGGTGCAGCCGGGCGCCGACGCGCTCGGCCCAGGCGATGAGCTGGCGGGTGATACCGGTGTTGGGGCGGCCCTCGCTGTCCGAGGCGCCGATCACGGCCACCGACTCCGGCCGGAAAAAGCGGTCGAGGTCGGGCACCGGGGCGTACAGCGGTCGGCCGCTGACGTCCCGCTCGACCGCCTCGCCGGAGCCCCGGCCGCCCTGGCCGCCCGGTCCGCCGCTGCCGGGGTGCGGTTCGCTCGTGCCGTGCACGGTGTGTGGTGGGTGCTCCCCACAGGCCACGACGCGGGCCGGCCGGGAGTGCGTGGTGAGGGTGCCGTGAGTCGATCCAAGCATCGCAGTCGCCCGCTCCTGTGTGACGGCTCTCATTGACTCGCTAGCTGACGCATAGTCAGATTACTTGAACTGACGCCTTGTCAGGAATGGGGGAGGCGTGAGAAGTGGGTGAGGGGTGTTCCCGTCGCGCTGGCGGGGGGAGTGGGCGGGCTCTGTGGTGGGCCGCGCCCTCTTGCGCCCTCCGTTGCGCTGAGCTGAACTGACGTACCGTCAGGAACGGGCGGGCGGTGTACGGGTCGGAACAAGGCGCCCGGCGAGTGGCGCTGATGGCGCTGGTGGAGTCGATGGGGGCGGTGGTCCGGTGAATGACGGAAGAGCTGCGGGGCGAGAGGCGGTAGCGGGGAGGGAGGCGGCAGAAGGAGGGAAGGGGGCGGTGGGCGGGGCAGTGAGGAGTGCCGCGCGGGTGGATCTGCCGGAGGTGGATGCCTTCACCCGGCCGTACTGGGAGGCGGCGGCCGAGGGGCGGTTGCTGCTGCGGCGTTGCCGGGCCGAGGGGTGTGGGCGGGCGCATCACTACCCGCGCGAGTTCTGCCCGTACTGCTGGAGCGAGGACGTCGACTGGGAGCCGGCCGCCGGCCGCGGCACGCTCTACACCTGGTCCGTCGTGCACCGCAACGACCTCCCGCCGTTCGGGGACCGGGTGCCGTACGTGGCGGCGGTGGTCGATCTCGCCGAGGGGCCCCGGATGATGACCGAGATCGTCGGCTGCCCGGACGCGGACCTGCGGATCGGCATGCCGCTGGTCGTGGACTTCCGCCGCACGGCCACCGCGGCGACGCCCCGGCCGGCCGACGGGGACGCGGACGGTCCGGAGTTCGCCGTGCCCGTGTTCCGGCCCGCGGGCAATTCGGTGGCGGGGTGAGGCGGCCGGTCGCCATGCTGGAGGGATGCTGATCCGTGAGGCGACCGCGGCCGACTGGCCCGCCATCTGGCCGTTCTTCCACACCATCGTCGCCGCCGGCGAGACGTACACCTATCCGCGCGACCTCGACGAGGAGACCGGGCGCGAGATGTGGCTGCCGGCGCGGCCCGGCCGTACGGTCGTCGCCGTGGACGACGCCGGAACGGTGCTCGGCAGCGCGAAGATGAACCCCAACCACATGGGCGGCGCCTCGCACATCGCCAGTGCCAGCTTCATGGTCGACCCGCGGTGCGCCGGCCGCGGCGTCGGGCGGGCCCTGGGCGAACACACCCTGGCCTGGGCCCGCGCCGAGGGCTACCGCGCCATGCAGTTCAACGCCGTGGTGGAGACCAACTCCCGTGCCGTCGCCCTCTGGCAGTCCCTGGGCTTCACGATCATGACGACGCTGCCGGAGGGCTTCCACCACCCCACCAAGGGGTACGTGGGGCTGCACATCATGTACCAGCAGTTCTAGCCGGTCCGGGTCACATCACGCCACGACAGCCACGACAGGCCACGACAGCCACGACACGCCACGACAGGCCACGCCACGCCGCGCCACGCCACGCCACGACAGGCCACGCCGCGCCACGCCACGTCACGCCGTGCCGTCGGGCCGTGTCGGTCCCGTGACGCCACGCCATGGGCCGGCACGGCTACGGCCAGAGCAGCTCCCGCTCCCAGCCTCCGGTTCCGCCTCGCCCGCTGCGCCGGTAGTTGAGGCGTACGTGGCGGCGCCGGGCGTCTCCCTGGAAGAACTCGACCTCGTCGGGCTCCAGGACGTACAGCGTCCAGCTGGGCACCGGAGCCTCCGGCTCGCGCCGGGCGCGCTCCCACGCGGCCTCGGAGGCGCGCGCCAGCTCCCCGACCGAACCCAGTACCTCGCTCTGCCGGCCGACCAGCGCCGCGGCCAGCGCCCCCGTCGAACGGTGGTGCAGATCGGCCGCGCTCTCCTCCGGGCCCGCCTCGGTCACCGGCCCGCCGACCCGTACCTGGCGGCCCACCGCCGGCCAGTAGAAATCGAGTGCCGCCCGGGGCCGCGCGGCCAGTTCGCGGCCCTTGCGGCTGCCGCGGTGCGAGCCGAAGTGCCAGCCCCGCTCGTCGGCGTCGTGCAGCATCACGGTCCGTACGGAGGGGTTGCCGGCCGCGTCCGCCGTGGCCAGCGCCATGGTGTGCGGCTCCGGCTGGCCGGCCTCGGCGGCCTCGCGCAGCCACTGCCGGAACAGCGGCAGCGGTTCGGCCGGCGCCGCCTCCGGATCGAACGACGGCAGCTCGACGTCCCAGACCCGCAGTCCGCGCAGCAGCTGCCGGAACGCCTGGCCCGCGGCGTCCGCGGTGTGGGCGGCGCCCCCGCCGCCCTCGGTGCCGGAGGCGGCGGTGTCATCGTGCGGGGAACCGGTCGGGTGATCGCTCATGCCGGGCAGCGTACTCAGGCGGCGTACGGGGTCGCTGCTGCCGTTGCCGCCGCCGGAGCGCCGTAGTCCTTGAGCGTGATCGCCCGGGCGCCCCGCTGGACGTCCTCCGCGATCTTCTTCACCACCGCGTCCTTCCAGGGCATGTGCGGCAGCATCCGCAGCATCAGGTACCGCAGCCGGAGCCCCCACCGGCTGTCCGCGGTCATCTGCCGCGCGAACCGGCGCGCAAGCTCATGATTGACCGTGACATAGCCGCGCATCTCCTCCTCGTAACGGGCGAACGCCACCTCCGGCGCGCCGCCCGCCGCCGCGAGCTCGCCGGCCAGTACGTACGCACCGACCAGCGCCATCCCCGTGCCCTGCCCCGATGCCGGTGAGGGGCAGTGCGCGGCGTCGCCGAGGAGCACCACCCGTCCGCGGGACCAGCGGTCCATCTCGATCAGGTGCAGCCCGTCGAAGTAGAGGTCCGGGGCCGAGCGGGCCGCTTCCAGCATCCGCGAGGTCCGCCAGCCGACGCCGGCGAACGCGGTGTCCAGCAGGGCCAGTTGCTGTGCCCGGTCCCGGTGGTCGTACGCAAGCCGGGGCGAGCGGAAGACGAGCAGGCCCTTGGCCGCCGGGTCTCCGGCCGAGCTGTACGCGCAGACCAGGCGGCCGGGCTCCGCGTAGTACAACTCCTCGCGGTCCAGGCCGAGTTCGTTCGGCATGGAGAACGCCGAGACGTACGCGCCGAGGTGCCGCAGGAACTTCTCCTCCGGGCCGAAGGTCAGCCGGCGGACGTTCGAGTGCAGCCCGTCGGCACCGACGACGAGGTCGAAGCGGCGGGGCGCGCCCCGCTCGAAGGTCACCTCGACGCCGTTGCCGTCGGCGGTCGGGGTGAGGGAGGCGATCGAGTCGCCGAAGACGTACTCGACGTCCGCGCGGGTGCGTTCGTACAGGATGCGGGCCAGGTCACCGCGCATGATCTCGTCGTCCCGGCCGGTCCGGGCGCCGAAGATCGCGGCGGGGAGGGTGGCGACCCGCGTGCCGTCGTCCTTCACGTAGGCGCCGTTCCGCATGTCCGTACTGGCGCGCCGGATGTCCTCCAGGATTCCCATCCGGTCGGCGACCTCGACCGATGCGCCGCGGATGTCGACCTTGTAGCCGCCGGTCCGCAGTGCGGGCGCGCGCTCGACGACGGTCACGGAGAAGCCGTAGCGGTGCAGCCAGTGGGCGAGCGCCGGGCCGGCGATGCTCGCGCCGGAGATCAGGACGGTCCTGGGCATGGCGGGATTCCCTTCAGGAGCGGTGCGCTGCTGGGTGGTGGGGTCGGTGAGGACCCGGATGCCTTGACTATACGAGCGTCTTAAACGCTTGTCTATGACGGATGTATAGATTGCTTCCGTCGGGCTTCCGGTCGGGTTTCCCTTTCGGCTTCCGGTCCGGCTTCCGCTCCGGCTTCCGTCGCTCGGGAAAATGCTTCGACCGGTGCGGACGGGGGGAGTTACGCTCCCGGCATGCACTTCCTTCAGATCTACGGCTGACGCGGCGTCGGGCGGTTCACCCGTCCCACGGCTTCTCCCTGCCCTCTTGCGGCCCTCTTGCCGTAGCTCTGCGAAGAAGGAAGTCCCGGTATGTCGCGCACTGCCCATATCGCCATGGTCGGCACGCCCATGGTCAGTCATGTCCTGCCCAACCTGGAGATCATCCGTGAGCTGGTGTCCCGCGGTCATCGCGTCACGTACGCCAACACCGACCACGCCGCCGAGCTGATCGCCCCCACGGGTGCCACGCTCGTCCGCTACACCTCCACCCTGCCGGTCGCCGACAACGTCTGGCCCGAGGATCCGGTCGCCGCGGCCTCGCTCTTCCTCGACGACGCGATCGCCGTACTGCCGCAGCTGCGGGCCGTCTACGACGACGACCCCGCCGACCTCTACCTCTACGACGTCGGCGCGTACGCCGGCCGTGCGCTGGCCGAGGCGCAGGGCCGCGACGTCGTCCAGCTGTCACCGACCTTCGTGGCCTGGGAGGGCGCCCAGGAGGAGATCGGGGCGGCGTTCGACGGGCTGCCGGGGGCGACGGCGTACCAGGCCCGGTTCGCCGCCTGGCTGGCCCGGTGCGGGGCGGTCACCACGGACTTCGCCGAGTTCTCCGGCCGGCCGCGCCGGGCGCTGGCGACGATCCCGCGGGCGATGCAGCCGCACGCGGACCGGGTGGACGACGCCGCGGTGACCTTCGTCGGGCCGTGCCTGGGCTCCCGTGCGGAGCAGGGCGGCTGGGTCCGGCCGGCCGGTGCGGAGAAGGTGCTGCTGGTGTCGCTGGGCTCGGCGTTCACCCGGCAGCCGGAGTTCTACCGCCGCTGTGTGGCGGCCTTCGGGAATCTGCCGGGGTGGCACGTGGTGCTGCAGATCGGCAGGTACGTCGATCCGGCCGAGCTGGGCCCGGAGGTGCCGGAGAACGTCGAACTGCGGTCGTGGGTACCGCAGTTGGCGATCCTGGAGCAGGCGGACGCGTTCGTGACGCACGCCGGGATGGGCGGCAGCAGCGAGGGGCTGTACGCCGGTGTGCCGATGATCGCGGTGCCGCAGGGCGCCGAGCAGTTCCTCAACGCCGACCGGCTGGTCGAACTGGGCGTGGCCCGCCGGATCGACACCGCGGATGCCACCCCGGAGGCGTTGCGTACGGCCCTGCGGGAGCTGACCACCGATCCGCGGGTGGCGGCCCGCTCGGCCGCGCTGCGGGCGGAGTCCCGTGCGGAGGGCGGCGCGCGCCGGGCCGCCGACCTGATCGAGGAGCGGCTGGCGGTCTGACGCGGCGGGGGTGGGGGCGGTCCGGGCGGCTGTCCCCGCTCCGGCACCACCGTCCCCCTCGGCCGCTGTTCCCGCGACAGGCCCTAGTCCCGCCCCAGCACCACCGTCCCCGACGAGCAGAACCAGCCGCCGGTGCCGGAGGCGACCGCGAGGCGCGGGAGGGTGCCGTCGGGGCGGTGCACCTGGCGGTCCGGGCCGACCTCGCCGCGGAGCTGGCGTACCGCCTCGACCAGCAGGAACAGCCCGCGCATCCCGGGATGGCAGGCGGCCAGGCCGCCGCCGTCGGTGTTCACCGGCAGCGCGCCGTCCCGCAGCAGCCGCCCCTTCTCGACGAACGCGCCGCCCTCCCCCTTGGCGCAGAAGCCCAGGTCCTCCAGCGTCACCAGGGTCATGTACGTGAAGGCGTCATAGATCTGCGCGAGATCGATCTCGGACGGCCGGACGCCCGCCCGCTCGAAGGCCAGCCGCCCCGAGACCGCCGCCGGCGAGACCGTGAAGTCGTCCCAGTCGGACATGGTGGTGTGCGAGACCGCGGTGCCGGAACCGAGCACCCACACCGGAGGTTTGGCCAGGTCGGGGACGTGGTCCTCGGCGACCAGGAGGACCGCGCAGCCGCCGTCGGAGCGGATGCAGCAGTGCAGTTTGGTGAACGGGTCGGCGATCATCGGGCCGGCCAGCACGTCGTCGACGGTGATCGGGTCGCGGTACAGGGCGTCCGGGTTGGCCGCCGCGTTGGCCCGCGCCTGCACGGCTATCTGGGCCAGTTGTTCCGGCGTGGTGCCGTACTGGTGCATGTGGCGGCGGGCGGCCATGGCGTACTTGGCGATCAGGGTGTGCCCGTAGGGGACCTCGAACTGGAGCGGGCCCCGGGCGCCGAACGAGAGGTTGGCGGTGCGGCGCCGGGCCTTGAGGTCGGCGCGGGCGGTGGAGCCGTAGACGAGGAGGACCGCCTCGGCGTGGCCCGCGGCGATCGCGTCGGCGGCGTGCGCGGCCATCACCTCCCAGGTGGCGCCGCCCACCGACGTCGAGTCCACCCAGGTGGGGCGCAGTCCCAGGTACTCGGCGACCTCGACGGGCGCGAGGGTGCCCAGGCCGGCCGAGGCGAAGCCGTCGATCACCGACCGGTCCAGTCCGCTGTCGGCGAGCGCCCGGCGGGCGGCCTGGGCGTGCAGCGCGTACGGGGTGGCCTCGTCCACCCGGCCGCAGTCGGACAGGGCGACCCCGGCGACGGCCACCTTGCGGTTCCCGGCGCGAGGGCCGGAAGCTGGTGAAGGCATGAATCTGACGGTACATCAGATACGGGCGGTTGCGGCAGGGGCCGTCCGGCCGGGCTCCCGGCCGGGATCGCCCGGCCCGCCCGCCTCGGGAATCGCGCCGCCCGGCTCTGGGAAACTGCGTCGCCGCTCCCTACTATGACGGGCCGTCAGATCGCGTTGGCGCACGCCTGCCGGACCCGGCGGGCGTGGTCGTACGGCCGGGAGGAGCCCGCCGATGGATGCCGCGTTCACCGAGGAGCAGCACGCAATCCGCCGCACCCTGCGCGCACTGCTGGACAAACGCTGCGGCCCGGACGAGGTCAAGGCGGCGGTGCGTACCCCACCCGGCTACGACGAGGAGCTGTGGCGGGAGCTCGCCGGCCGGCTCCGGCTGCCCGGTCTGGCCCTGCCCGCCGTGTACGGCGGGGCCGGCCGGGGGCCCACCGAACTCGCCCTGGCCTGCGAGGAGACCGGCCGCACCGTACTGCCCTCGCCGCTGATCGCCACCGCCGCGCTGGCCGCCCCGTTGATCCTCGCGCTGGGCAGCGAGCGGCAGCGCGCCGGCCTGCTGCCGGCCCTCGCCTCCGGTGAGCTGACCGGCACGCTGGCCGTGCCGGCCGGCCGGCTCCCCACCGCGCTCGCGCTGACCGGGCCGAACGACGGCGACTGGGCGGGCGGCGGCCGGGCCGGCGGGATCCAGGCGCACAAGGAGGAGGGCGGTACCGGCTGGCGGCTGTACGGGGAGGCCGGGCAGGTGCTGAACGGGCACACCGCCGAGGTGCTGGTGGTGGCCGCGCACACCGGCGGGTTCGCGTGCAGCAGCACCCGGCTCTTCCTGGTCCGGGCGGCCGGTGCGGCCGGGCTGCGGCGGACCCGGCGGACCGCGGTGGACGGGACCCGGCCGCAGGCGCTGCTCGAACTGCGGGACGTACCGGCCGAGTTGCTGGGCGAGGAGGGCGGTGGCGCGCGTTCCGCGGTCGGTGCGGCGCTGGCCGCGACCGGTGTGGTGGCGGCCGCGGCGCTGGCCGCCGAGGCGGTCGGGGCGGCCGATGCGGCGCTGGCCGGCACCGTCGCGTGCGTCAGGGAGCACGAGCGGTTGGGCCGGCCGGCCGGGTCCCTCCAGGCGGTGCGGCACCGGCTCGCCGACCTCTACGCGACGCTGCAGGCGGCCCGCTCGGCGGCGTACCACGCGGCCTGGACGGCGGGCCGCGGGCCCCTCGGGGCGGACGGGCCCTCGGGTGTGTACGGGGGCGAACCCGGAGTCACCGGCCGGGCCGGTGGGTCGGGGGCGGCGGGGCTGGCGCTGGCGCAGGCGCTGGAGGCGCTGCGCGCGGTGGCGGCCGAGGCGGTGCAGTGGCCCGGCGGGACCGGCTTCCCCTGGGAGCACGCGGCGCAGCTGTACTTCCAGCGCGCGGCCTGCGACGAGCTGCTGCTGGGCCCGGCGCACCGGCTGCGGGACCAGGCGGCCGAGGAGGCGGGGCTGTTCGCGGGGGCGGGGCGTGGTGCGGGCCGTACGGCGGGTCTGCCGGCGGGGGTCGACGCCTGATGCCCCGGAGAAGCCTCGGACCGTCGGCGGTGGGGGACGAGCGGCTGATGCGGCGGCTGGTGCAGAAGGTCTCCGCGACCCGGACGTTCGCCCGGATCGCCCCGCATGTCGTCCCGGCCCTGGACGGTCTCGTGCACCGGCTGACCGGGGGCAAGGTGCTGCTCAGCGCCCGGATGCTGCCCGGACTGGTCCTGACGGCGACCGGCGCCCGGAGTGGACGGCCGCGGCGGACCCCGCTGGCCTGCCTGCCGGAGGAGGGCGGCAGCTGGCTGCTGATCGGCAGCAACTTCGGGCGCCCGGGCCACCCCGCCTGGACCGGAAACCTCCTCAAGTACCCCGAGGCGACGGTCAGTTGGCGCGGCGAGGAGATCGCCGTACGCGCCCGGCTGCTGCGCGGAGCGGAGCGGGCGCGGGCGTGGCGGGCGGCGCTGGCGTTCTGGCCGCCGTACGCCGCCTATCAGGAGCGGGTGGAGCGGGAGATCCGGCTGTTCCGGCTGGAGCGACGCTGACCGGTCCGGGGGCGGGCGCGCGGGCGGGAGGGTGCGCGTTCCGCGTCCACATGCACACAGCGGGTGCCTCGGCGCCCCTGGGAGGGGGCGGCCGGCACCCGCTGTGTGTGCGGTACAGCTATGGCAGGACGGATACAGGATCGACGGCGGAACGGGCCCGGATGCAACGGGCCTTGGAGGCGCGGCGCTTCTCGGGCCGCTTCCTCGAAAGGGCTGCCGGTTGCCGGGTTCCCGGTCTTCCGGCTCGGGTGGCCTCGCTCGGGTTACCGGCTGGGCCTAGTGGTTCGGACGGCTTGCTTGGCTCACCTGGTCGGCTTCTTGCCGGTGATGCCGAAGTGCACCAGCAGCGCAAGGTTGGGCTTGAGCTCGGCCTGCTTCACGCCCCAGCTCTGGAAGCCCTTCTGGTGACCGGCGACCGCCGCGAGCATCGCGACGATCGAGCCGGCCATGGCTGCCGGGCTGACGTCCTTGTCGACCTTGTTCTTGCTCTGGAGCTCCTGGATGGAGTCGGTGAGCGAGTTGGTGACGGCGTTGAGGATCTTCATGCGGATCTTGTAGAACCGCTTGTCGCCCTCGGCGGCACCCAGGTCGACGACGCGCAGAATCGCATCGTTCTTGCGCCAGAAGGAGAGGAAGCCGTCGACCAGCTCCTCCGCCGCCTGCCAGCCGGACTTGCCCACCCAGGAGCGTCCGGCGACAAGATCGGTCAGAGTGGCGCCTTCTTTGGCCATCTCCTCGGCGATTTCAAGGACGGCACCTTCGACGTCCGGGAAGTACTGATAGAACGTAGCGGGCGAAGTCCCCGCTTTTCGGGCCACATCGATGACCTTGACGTCCCGGTAGGGGGACGAACTGAGCATTTCACTGAGGCAGTCGAGAAGCTTTTGCCGCGTCGCCTGTCCGCGGCGGCCGGCCACTCTGCCGTCGACGGTTCGTACTTGTCCTGTCATGCCGTCAGCTTACCGAGGGGTGATCGGAGCGCGATTTGGCTGCCTGCAAATGGGGATGCGGGAGTTCGGCCTCCGCGGCCCCTGTTACCGCACCGGTGGCGAACCCGCTCGTGGTCCTGGCGCGCGGCGCGCGGCTTGGTCCGAACCGGTGAATGCTCTTATCAACAGCCTGTGGACAACTTCGGTGGATAAGCGGTCACGCTCCGTGCAGAAAATGCCGGATGTCGACCGGAATTCTGAATTCCCTTCGCTCTGCATGTACGAACCGGTACTAGCGTGGACATATAGCTGCTGCGGTGGCCCGCAACGACGGCCCGGGGGGAAAGCCGTGCGAAGAATGGACGGACGCTTTGCTTCCGGACCACCGTTCGCCGTGGCGGAGAGGCGCGGCCCCGAAGTGGCCTGCGCCGGCGAAGAATTGGCGGGCCGTTCCGGCGGCGGCGAACAGGGGTGCCAACCCGCCGGTAACCGACGGCACCGTCGTCCGCCGGTGGGCCTGTCGGCGCACGTCAGCCCGGGTGGGGTGACGCCGGGTAACGGGCCCGGGGCGGGACGCGGGGGGCATGCCGGGACACGACGGACGGGCCCCGGGTTCGCAACCATCGGCGCGGCCAGGAAGAATCAGCACGCGTACGGCCGTTTCGATAGTCCTCGCCGCAGGCGGGGAGACGCTGCACGGGGCAGTGGCTCTCGACGGCTCGTGGCTTTTGAGAGTCTCTTTTTTACGCCCCACGGGGAGGTGGCAGACAAGTGGTGGAGCAGCTGAAGCAGCTGACGCAGCACGATCCCCGGCGGATCGGGCCGTTCGAGGTGCTCGGCCGACTCGGGGCCGGTGGCATGGGACTGGTCTATCTGGCCCGTTCGGCGTCCGGCCGGCGCGTGGCGATCAAGACGGTGCGTACCGAGCTCGCCGAGGACCAGCTGTTCCGGGTCCGCTTCACACGCGAGGTCGAGGCGGCCCGCGCGGTCAGCGGCTTCTACACCGCGGCGGTGGTGGACGCCGATCCGCGCGCGGCGGTGCCGTGGCTGGCGACGGCCTACGTCCCCGCGCCCTCCCTGGAGGAAATAGTCAATGAGTGCGGTCCGCTGCCGGCCCAGGCGGTGCGCTGGCTGGCGGCCGGAATCGCCGAGGCGCTGCAGTCCATCCACGGCGCCGGCCTGGTCCACCGCGACCTGAAGCCGTCCAACGTGCTGGTCGTCGAGGACGGCCCCCGGGTGATCGACTTCGGTATCGCCTCCGGGGTGTCCAACACCCGGCTGACGATGACCAACGTGGCCGTGGGCACCCCCGCCTACATGTCGCCCGAGCAGGCCCGGGACTCGCGCAGCGTCACCGGCGCCAGCGACGTCTTCTCCCTCGGCTCGACGCTGGTCTTCGCCGCCACCGGGCACGCGCCCTTCCACGGCGCCAACCCGGTCGAGACGGTCTTCATGCTGCTGCGCGAGGGCCCCGATCTGACCGGACTGCCGGACGAACTGCGTCCGCTCATGGAGTCCTGCATGCAGATGGAGGCGCCCCACCGGCCGTCCCCCGCCGACCTGCAGTCCCAGCTCGCCCCGCACCTCTTCGGCTCCGGCAGCGACGACAGCGGTACCGCGTCGGCCTGGCTGCCGCCCGGCGCGGTGGCGCTCATCGAGAGCCGGCGCGGCGGCCGCTCCGCCGTACTGCAGGAGAGCCGGCAGGCGGCCTCCGGGCGCGGCCCGGGCCGCCCCGCGCCCGCCGCACCGCTCCTCCCGCCGTCGCCGCCCCAGGCGCCCGCGCAGGCGCCCGTGGCGGCCCTCCCGCAGCCCGCCCAGGCCCCGCCGCGGCCGGAGAACGCGCCCGCGGGCGCCGCCGCGGACGGCTGGCCCGGCCGGATCGGTGCCGGCCCCGGCGCCCACCGCAGTGGCGACCCGCGCGGCGCCCACCCCGGCCCCATGCCGCCGCCGGCCGCGCCCGCCGCCGCACCGTCGCCGGCCGCCGCGCTCTCCGCGGCACCCGCCGAGGGCGCCGCGGGCGCCGCCGGACCCGTCCACCTCGCCGGCTCGGCCGCCCCGATAGGGCCGGGGCCGCGCGCCGACACCCGGGAGCCGCAGCCCCGCGGGCAGGCCGGTGCCGCGACGAACTGGGTCCGGCCGCCCGGTGGCGGGCCGGTCACCGGCGTGCCGCCGCAGGGCGCGCCCGGCGGTGCGCCGTCGCCCGAGGGCGCCGCGGCGCCGGCCGAGGCACCGCCCGCCGACCCGGGCCGCTGGCGCCCCTGGCGGTTCCGGATGTCCAACGACGTCTGGGGCACCCCCGCCGTGGACGGCGAGCTGCTCTACGTCACCTCCTTCGAGGTGCACGCGCTCGACGTGGCCAGCGGGCGGCGCAGGTTCAAGACCCGCGACGTCGCCTGGGCGATGGCGGTCGCGGACGGCCGGATCCACGCCTCGGACGGCCCGAGCCTGTACGCACTGGACGCCACCGACGGCACCGACCGCTGGCGGCTGAACACCGACGGCTGGGTCTACGCCCTCAAGGTCGACCGCGGGACCGTCGTCACCAGCACCCGTGGCGGCGGCGTCCAGGCGTGGGAGGCCGCCACCGGCGAACTGCTGTGGGAGACCACCGGCGTCCAGACCGACTTCGAGACCGCCGAGGCCGGGCCGGTGATCCACGACGGCACGGTGTTCGTCTGGGCCGACGCCCGGCTGAAGGCGCTGGAGGCGCGTACCGGCGCGGAGCGCTGGTCGTACCCGGTCGGTGACGCGGCGGCCTGCGGCGGGGTGCCGATGCGGCTGCTGCCGGCGCCGGACGGGGCGGTCTACGTCGTGGCCGGCACCCGGGTGCTGGCGCTCGACATCGCGCGCGGCGACGTGCGCTGGCACTTCGAGGCGCCCGCGGTGTTCCTCAGCCCGCCCGCCTTCGCACCCGGACCGGCGGTCACCGGCGGCGGGGTCTATCTGGCGGACTACCTCGGCACGGTCTACGCCCTGGACCCGGCGGACGGCCGCGACCGCTGGCGGATCGCCACCGAGGCCCGGCAGTCCACCGAACCGGTGCTGGTCGCGCACGGCGCGGTCCACCTGGGCAGCGGCAAGGCGCTCTACACCCTGGACGCGGTGACCGGCACCCCGCGCTGGCGTTTCCAGGCGGGCGCGGAGGTCGTCGGCTCCCCGGTCGTCGCGGAGGGCCGGGTGCACTTCGGGTCGGCCGACCACTGCCTGTACACCCTCGACGCGATGGGCGGCCAGCTGCGCTGGAAGCTGGCGACCGGCGGGGAGATCACCGGTTCGCCGGTGGCGGTCGGCGGTGTGGTCTACGCCTGCAGCAAGGACCGCTGCGTGTACGCGCTGGACGCGGCGAAGGGAACGGGCCAGGCCCGGCGGTCCTGACCGACGGGCAGGCCCGGCGGCCCCGAGCGCCGGGCACCCGGCCGGCCCGGGCACCCCGCCCGGCCACCCCCGCTCCTCACGTCCCGCCCTGCTCCTCGTCCTCACGGCGGGGCTGCTGCCGCTGCTCCCTGCCCCACTCCACGGGCGGGGTCGGCGGCGGGCGGCGGGCCGGCATGGTCGGCGGCGGCTCGTGTCCGTACGGCTCCTGCTGCGGCGTACGGGGCTGCTGGGGCGCCGGTGGTTGCTGCTGCCGGGCGGGCGGTGGCGGGGGGACCGGCGGCAGCGGCGTGGTGGGGGTGTCGTCGTCGGCGCGGTACGGACCGCCGGAGCGGCCCGGCGGAGGCGGCGGCGCCCCGGTGCCCGCCGGCCCGGCGGCGTACGGCTCCGGGTCCCACTCCTCGGCGCCGGGGCGGCCGGCGTCCCACGGCTCGGGCGGGCCGGGCGGGTAGGCCGCGGGCGGGTAGGCGGCCGGGGGATAGGCGGAGGGCGCGTCATAGCGGTCGTCGGGCGGGTAGGGGCCGTAGCCGTCGTCGTAGCGGCGGTCGTCGTAGTCGCGGTCGTCGTGGCGCCGGTCGTACCCGCGGTCGTAGACCCGCCGGTCGCGGCCGCGCATGACGAGCGCGCCGAGCAGCAGCAGGGCGCCGCCGCCGAGCGCGTTGGCCACGCCCACGCCCAGCCCGCGGGCGCCGGCGGTCAGTTCGCTCGCGGCCTGGCCCTGGCGCACCATCCACAGGATCGTGAAGCCGAGCACCACCACGCCGGCCACCGCGACCAGCGCCCGGGAGCGCAGCGCGACGCCGATCAGCGCCAGCAGCGCCGCGAAGGCCATGGGCAGCACGACGGACCCGAACAGCGCGGCGCTGTTGGGGGTGATGCCGTTGAAGAGGTCCTCGATCCGGATGTCGCTGCCGTGACGGCCGTCGTACCAGGGACGGAAGGGGCTCCATACGGCGGCCGTCGCTCCGACGAGGGCGATCAGTGACCCGAGAACGTTGCGCACCACGGGCGTCGCCTCGCTTCGGATCGTTCGGTCGGCCTCCGCGACCGACGCTACGCCTGCCCCCCGGCACCCGCTAGACAGGTTGGGCCGGACGCGCGCCGGGGCCCGTACGGGCCGTCCCGGGCTCTTGCTAGGGTGCCGTGCACGCGTCAACCCGCAGTCCGGCGGGCCAGAAGTTTCCACGGGGGATGGGCGATCATGAAGCAGCGCACACGCACGGGCACGGCCGGCGACGGTGCCCGCAGGGCAGCGAGGGTGGCGGTGGCCGGCGGGCTGGCACTGGCCGCGGTCGCCACGGTCGGGGGGTGCGCCTTCAGCCGCCCGCGGGTCGCGATGCCGACCGCCCTCGCGAGCCCCAGCGCCACCGGGTACGACTCGACCCCCACGGGCTACCCGACGGACAGCTACTCGCCGTCGTACTCGCCCTCGCCGACCGAGGAGACCTACGACCCGGACGGGCGGGCGGACGTCACCGGCAGCAACTGCGACTTCTCCAACTCGCTGCGCCAGTTCACCTACACGGTGTCCATCACCAACCCGTCGACGACCTCCTCGTACTCCTACGACATGGCCGTGAACTGGATGAAGGCCAAGCCGGCCGACGGCAAGGCGTACGGGCTGCACGAGCGGTCCATCATCGTGGGCCCCGGCGCCACCGAGACCTACACCGCCAAGTACACGGTCAACCAGTCCTCCATCGGGCAGTTCTGGTACACCTGCCAGATCACCCGGGCGCACAAGACCAAGATGTAGGCCCGCGCGTCCCGGCTGCGGCCGGGCCGCAGGGTCATCTGACCGGCGGGGGCGTCCGCTCCTTCCGGGCGGCGAACAGTTCCGCCTGGCGGTCCGGCGGCAGATTGCCCAGCGCGATCAGCGCCGGGGCCTGCGCCCGCGCCTGTGCCCGGCCCGCCTCGTGGGCCGCCCACAGGGCCCGTACGGTGCCCTGGACCGCCTCGGTCGGCTGGGCGGCGAGGGTGGCGGCCCGGCGCAGCGCGACCTCGGCCGCGGCGCCGGGCGCGGTCAGCTCGGAGACCAGGCCGATCGCGTACGCGCGCGGGGCGCCCAGCCGCTCGGCGGTGCCCATCAGGGCCAGCCGCGCGGCCTCCCCGTAGGGCATCCGCTGCGCCATGGTGAGCGACTCGTAGGCGCTGACCATCCCGTAGGTGGTGTGCGGGTCGAAGAAGGTGGAGTTCTCGGAGGCGACGATGAACTCGGCCTCGCCCAGCAGGTAGAAGGCGCCGCCGCAGGCCATGCCGTCGACCGCGGCGATGACCGGCTTCCACAGGTCGTTGGCCTTCGGGCCGATGGTGAGCAGCGGATCGTCGAGGGAGTAGGGCGAGGACGGCTGGGGGACGTCGGCCGCGCGGTCGATGCCGGTGCAGAAGGCGCGGCCGCCGGCGCCGGTGACGACCGCGGCCCGTACGGAGTCGTCGCACCGGAACTGCCGCCATACGGCGGCGAGTTCACGGGCGGTGGCCAGGTCGATCGCATTGTGTCGCGCCGGCCGGTCGAGGGTGACCAGCGCGACGCCGTCCTTCACCTCGATGCGCAGGGTCATGGCCGCTCCAGGACCCAGCGCGGCACGGTCATGCCTCCGGGCGGCGTGTGGAAGACGGCCTTCACCGGGGCGCCGATCCGCAGCCGGTCCGGGGCGACGGAGTTGAGCGGGGCGTCCGCGGCGGTGACGAGGTTGCCGACGAGGCGGATGCGGGGGGCGTCGGCCAGTTCCACCACGATCGCGTTGTAGCCGGGCAGGTCCGCGTACGCGGGCAGCAGCGGCGGGTGCGGGACGACGTAGGACCAGATGCGGCCGCGGCCGCTCATCTTCCGCCAGTGGGCGGCGAAGGACTGGCAGTGCGGGCAGCACGGACGGGGCGGGAAGCGGAGCTCGTCGCAGTCGGCACAGGACTGGACGCGGAGTTCGCCCCGCGCGGCGTACTCCCAGAAGGGGGCGCCGTCGTCGTCGACGACCGGTGTCAGCAGCATCTCAACTCCTCAGCAGCAGCGCGGAGGTGGGCACACCCTCGCCCGCGGTGACCAGGCAGGTCGCGGCGTCCGGCACCTGTGCGGTGCTGGTGCCGCGCAGCTGCTTGACGCCCTCGGTGATCAGGTTGAAGCCGTGCACGTACGCCTCGGAGAGGCCGCCGCCGCCGGTGTTGAGCGGCAGCCGGCCGCCGATCTCCAGGGCGCCGCCCTCCGTGAAGGCCGCGCCCTCGCCGCGCCCGCAGAAGCCGTAGCCCTCCAGGGAGAGCGGGATGAGCGGGGTGAAGGCGTCGTAGATCTGCGCGACATCCACGTCCTGCGGCCCGAAGTCGGCCTGTTTCCACAGTTGCCGGGCGGCGGTCCAGGCCGGGCCGGTCAGCGGGTCGTCGTTCCAGTAGTTGACCATCCCGTGGTGCTGGGCGGGCAGGCCCTGGGCGGCGGAGTGGACGTACACGGGTCGGTGGCGGCAGTCGCGGGCCCGCTCGGCGGAGACGAGGACGCACGCCAACGCCCCGTCGGTCTCCAGGCAGTTGTCGAAGAGGCAGAGCGGTTCGCTGATCCACCGGGAGGTCATATACATGTCCCTGGTCAGCGGGCGGTCGTACATCATCGCGGCCGGGTTCTGGTTGGCCCGGTTGCGGCAGGCGAGCGCGACGTTGAAGAGGTGGTCGCGGGTGGCACCGTATTCGTGCATGTAGCGGCGGGCCAGCATGCCGATCTCGTCGGCCGGGCGCAGCAGTCCGAAGGGCCGGGTCCACTGCCCGGGGGTCGGCAACTGCACCTGGGTGTTCTTCCAGGGCCGCGGCCCCGAGCCGCGCTTGCGGGAGCGCCAGGCGACGCCGACGTGCGCCTGGCCGGTGGCGATGGAGGCGGCCAGATGGGCGACCGTCGCGCAGGAACCCCCGCCCCCGTAGCCGACCTTGGAGAAGAAGGTGACGTCCCCGGCGCCGATCGCCTTGGCGATCTCGACCTCGTCGGTCTCCTCCATGGTGTACGAGGCGAAGGCGTCCACCTCCGAGGCGGCGATCCCGGCGTCGTCGAGTGCGGCGACGATCGCCCGGCAGGCCAGCGTCCGCTCCGGATCCTGGAGCCGTTTGGCGAACGGGGTCTGTCCGATGCCGGCTATCGCCGTCGCGTCCTTGAGGGTCGCCCCCATCGCCACCTCCGGGGTTCGTCGTCCGTACTGACAGCCGAGGAGGCTACCGCTAATCTGACGGACAGTCAGCTACCGGGCGGCGACCGGTCTCCGGTCGGCGCCGGAACTTCTTCCGCGGGAGGCAGTGCGATGGGCGACGACGCGGCGGTGCGGGCGGACCTGGAGCACGGCACCATCCCCCGCCTGGTGCGCGCCGCCGCCCGGCGGTACGGCCCCCGGGAGGCGGTGGTCGAGGGCCGCACCCGGGTGACCTACGCCGAACTCGGCGCACGCGTCGAGCGGGCGGCCGCCGCCTGCCTCGCCTCCGGAATCACGCCCGGCGACCGGGTCGCCGTCTGGGCCCCCAACACCCTCGACTGGATCGTCTCGGCCCTCGGCGCGGTCACCGCCGGCGCCGTCCTCGTCCCCGTCAACACCCGCTTCAAGGGCGCCGAGGCCGCCGACCTCCTGCACCGCACCCGCGCCCGGCTGCTCTTCGTCACCGGCACCTTCCTCGGCACCTCCTACGTGGCCGCCCTGCGCCGCGCGACCGCGGAGACCACCGGCGGACTCCCGCACCTGGAACAGGTGGTGGTGCTCTCGGACAGCGCCCCCGAGGGCTACCGGACCTGGAAGCAGTTCCTCACCGCCGGCGACCGCATCACGAACGAAGAGGTCCGGCGCCGCGCCGACGAGGTGCAGCCCGCCGTTCCCTCCGACATCATCTTCACCTCGGGCACCACCGGCCGCCCCAAGGGCGCCGTCATCACCCATGAGCAGACCCTGCGCTGCTACGGCATCTGGAGCGAACTGGCGGGCCTGCGCGCGGGCGACCGCTACCTGATCGTCAATCCGTTCTTCCACACCTTCGGCTACAAGGCGGGCATCATCGCCTGCCTGCTCCGGGGCGCGGTGATGGTGCCGCAGCCGGTGTCCAGCGTGGACACCACGCTGGCCAACCTCGCCGCCGAACGCATCTCGGTGCTGCCCGGCCCGCCCACCTTGCACCAGTCCCTCCTGGACCACCCGGCCCGCGGCACGCACGACCTGAGCGCACTGCGCCTGGTGGTGACCGGCGCGGCCGTGGTGCCGCTGCAACTCGTCGAGCGGCTGCGCGGCGAACTGGGCGTCCGCACGGTCCTGACGGCGTACGGGCTCTCCGAGGCGAGCGGCCTGGTCACGATGTGCCGCCGCGACGACGACCCGGCGGTCATCGCCGCCACCTCGGGCCGCGCGATCCCCGACACGGAGGTACGGGTCCTCGCCGGGCCGGGCGAGCCCGGCGAGGTGCTGGTACGCGGCCACCAGGTCATGCGCGGCTACTTCGAGGACCCGGAGGAGACCGCCAAGGCCGTGGACGCCGACGGCTGGCTGCACACCGGCGACGTCGGCGTCCTCGACCCGGCGGGCAATCTCCGGATCACCGACCGCATCAAGGACATGTTCATCGTCGGTGGCTTCAACGCCTACCCGGCCGAAATAGAGCAACTCCTCGGCCGCCACCCGGACATCCTCGACGTCGCCGTCATCGGCATCCCCGACCCACGCCTCGGCGAGGTCGGCAAGGCCTACGCGGTCCGCCGCCCCGGCGCGGCCCTCACCGCGGACGACCTGATCGCCTGGTCCCGCCGCGAAATGGCCAACTACAAGGTTCCGCGGGAGGTGGCGTTCGTGACGGAACTGCCCCGCAACGCCAGCGGCAAGCTGTGCAAGCGGTTGCTTTGACTCCCCACGTACCTGGCCGTCCCGCCGCGGGGCTTGCTCGCCGTTGCGCTTTGCGGTGCCGCCCACGTACCTGGCTGTCCCGCCGTGGGGGTTGCTCGCCGTTGCGCTTTGCGGCGCGCCGCACGTGGCTGTCTGCGGCGCCGCGGGTGGTCTCGCCGTTGCGCCTGCGGCGGGCTGGGTGGTTGTCGGGTGCGGTGACGGGCCTGCGGGGCCTTGTTCGTGGACTGCTGGCGCTTTACGTCCACGAACAAGGCCCCTCCGGCCCGTCCCCTCCCGTTGGGGGAGTGTGCGGGTGTGTGGGGGCGCGCGTTGTTGAGTGAGCATCTGGTGTTGTGAGGTTTTGGGAATGCCTTGCCCGGCCCGGTTGGTTGTGGCCCCGCAGGGGGCCCTTGCGACCCTTAGGGGTTCTGTTCGACCGTCCCGTAGGGGTTCCCAGGCTCCCTTGCATGCCTCAACGCCCGCCCCCACGCACCGCATTCCTTCTCCCTCAACGGGAGGTGACGGGCCGGAGGGGCCGGTTGTGTGGACGTAAAGCGTCAGCAGTCCACACAACCGGCCCCGCAGGCCCGTCACCGCACCCACCACAAACCCAGCCCGCCGCAGGCGCAACGGCGAGACCACCCGCGGCGCCGCAGACAGCCACGTGCGGGGCGCCGCAAAGCGCAACGGCGAGCAACCCCGACGGCGGGACAGACGGGTACGTGGGGCTAACGCACTGGCGGCTGCCAGTGTGCGCGGCGGCCCGCGAGGCCCACGACCTTGTCGAGGAGGGGCGCGTCCTCCGGGACGGGGACCACCGGTCCGAACAGTGGCCCGGTCGTCGCGTCGCTCTCCGCCCAGGAGGTCAGGAGCGCGTACGAGACCTGGAGGGCGTCGGGGTCGGGCACGTACTCCTGGCCGGTGGCGCGGGCCAGGTCCCAGCCGTGGAGCACCAGCTCGTTGAGTGCGACCTGGCCCGCGACCGCGCCCGGGAGCGTGACGCCGCCCGCTTGTGTCTCGCCCTGCCAGGCGTCCGGGGCCCGCCAGGCCGCCGTCATCCCCGCCAGGTTCCGGTCCAGCTCCGCCCGCCAGCCGGGGTCCACGTCCGGCCGCATCGCGTCGGGGGACAGCCGGGTGGCCGGTCCGAGTTTCTTGCGGGCCACGTCCTGGAAGGCGGCGGCCAGGCCGACGAGATGGCCCAGCAGATGGCGTACCGCGTACTTCTCGCACGGCGTGGGCGCATCGAGCTGCTGCTCGGCCGTCCCGGCGGCCAGCCGCGAGACCTCCCGGGCCTGCGCCGCGAAGTCGATCATCTCGGTCATCGTGCGGTTCCTTCCGTCCTGCGGGGCCCTTGTCGGCTGTCTGCCGGCGGCTGTCGTATCCGCCGTACCGCCGGCCACCTCCACAGTGCAGACCCCACCCCGGAAGAACTCCGCGCCACACCGGGCCTCCGGCGAGGTCGCCCCGCACCGCCCCGGGTCCGGCCCGGACCCGGACCCCCGGCGGTGGGCCGAGCGGCTCACCGCCGGTCGTACCGCTCCCGCAGCGTCGTCTTCAGCACCTTGCCGAGTGGGCCGCCGCGTGGCAGCTCGGCGGTGATTTCCAGCTGTTCCGGCAGCTTCTGCGTCATCACGCCGGCCGCCCGCAGATGCGCGGTGAGCGCGTCGAGGGTGAGGGGCGGGGCGGCCGGGTCGGCGGGTGTGATCACCGCGCAGACCCGTTCACCGCGCTCCCGGTCCGGCAGTCCGATGACGGCCGCCTCGGCGACCGCCGGATGGGTCTGCACCAGTTCCTCGACCTCCTGCGCCGAGATGTTCTCGCCCTTGCGGATGATGATGTCCTTGAGCCGCCCGGTGAGCACGAGGTGCCCGTCGGGGCGCAGTCGGCCCAGGTCACCGGTGCGGAAGTACCCGTCGGCGTCGAACGCCTCCGCGGTCAGTGCCGGGTCGGTGTACCGCCGGAAGAGCATCGGGCCCTTGAGGGTCACCTCCCCGGTCTCCCCCGGCGCCGCCGCGCTCCCGTCGGGCCGGACGATGCGGATCCGGGCGCCCGTCACCGGCCGGCCCACCGTCCGCGCCAGCTGGTCGTCGCTGTCGTACGGCGTGCCCATCGCGATCATCGGGCACTCGGTCATCCCGTAGCCGTGCACCACCGCACAGCCCAGCTCCCGCCCGGCCGCCGCGTACAGCTCCGGCGACATCGGGGCGCCGCCGCCCGACAGCACCCGGAGCGTCGGGATCAGCCGCCCGGCGTCCGGCCGGGCCCGCCGGTACCGCCGTGACGCGTCGAGGAACGCCTGGTAGAACGCGGTACTGCCGCCGGCCATGGTCACTCCGTACCGGCGGTAGACCGCGGCCGCCCGGTCCGGCTCGAAGGTGTCCAGCACGACCGCGGGAAAGCCGCTGACCAGCATGGCGATGACGTAGTCCGGCCCGGCGATGTGCGCGTAGGGGAAGGCGATCGAGCCGATGTCCTCCGCGGACATCCCGAGCGCGGTCGCCAGCCCGACGCCGCCGGCGATCAGGCTCGCGTCGGAGTGCTCCACGCCCTTGGGCGACGAGGTGGTCCCGGACGTGTAGTAGATCCACCGCGTCCCGTCGCGCTCGGGTGCGGCGACGTCCGGGAGCTCCGAGGGGTCCCCTGTGGGTAGCCCGGCTTCTACCGCTACCACCCGCACGCCGTCCGGGGCCGCCTTACGTGCCATCGCGGCGTAGTCGAACCCGCGCCACTCGCCCGGTACGAGCACGTACTCCGCCGCCGACTCCGCCAGGATGAAGCCGACCTCGCGCTCCCGGTGCAACGGAATGACCGGCGTCTGCACGGCCCCGAGCCGGGCCAGCGCCAGCGAGACGATCACCGTCCCGATCCGCGTCGGCAACTGCCACGCCACCCGCGTCCCGGCCCCGATCCCCAGCCCCCGCAACCCGGCGGCCACCCGCAACGCCTCGTCCCGCGCCCCGTCGAAGCTGACGCTCCGCCCCTCCGCGTCGAAGAACATCGGCGCCCCCCGCGACGCCTCGGCCCGGTACTCCACCAGCTCCCACAGCGACCGCACACGACCAACTTCGAACACGACGCGCCTCCTGGCTGCCGGGGTCGGGTGGGCGCACTGTAGCAGCGGAGCTGATGGAGCGTCAGATGCCTTGCGCGCGCCGGATGGCGTGCACATGCGACGGCAGCGGGACCATGCGCCGTGGCATGGTCCCGCTGCCGAGATGCTCCGGCCGTGCCGTCGCTCGGCCTGCGCCGGTCAGGGCGTGTGATTGTCGCCCTGGGCGACGGCGGTGCCGGACGTGACCTGGCTCCCGGTGATCGGGGCGTGGTGGTCGAACGTCGAGACCTGGCCGGTTACCGGGCGGGTGCTGTCCGCCATCGCCGGGGCGGCGGCCGCACCCGCGGCGGCGACCGCGAGAGCGGTGAGAAGGGCGGCCTTGTAAGCGCGGGTCATGCTGGTTCCTCCGTTAGCGATGGGGTGGCAGTGCATCGAGCGTAAGGAGGGTTCCGCGGACTTCAGCGCACTCGTTCGAGCGCATGGCCGGAAACCGGTGCAGGTCGGCCGGATTGCCGAAGTCTGTGCAGATATGCGCGTGCGCGGAAAGGCCGCAGGGACCGTTGCCGATGGCTCCCCTCCGTGCCATCGGAACGGCCCCTGCGATCCCCCGAAACCCCTCCGCTGTGCGCTACTTGGGATCGCCCAAGATGTCACCGCGCGGCGTGCCGATGGGCTGGTGGTGGTCCAGCGGCTTGATGATGTCGTCGCCGGGCGTCACCGGCTGGTCGTTCTTGCCCACGATGCGACGGCCCTTGGGACCGGCGATGGGCTGGTGGTGGTCGAGCGGCTTGATGATGTCCCGCTCGTCGGGCTGGGTGTTCTCGGTGGCCAAGCTGATCAACTCCAGTGTTTGGGCGCTTGTTTCCGGCCACCCGGCCGGCGACTCCCCCGTGGGTCGCCGGACAGGTGCGTCGGGGCCGAACACCATAACGGTGGGGCCAACTGACCGAACCGCTTGCCCCCCGAGGCGGCGGGTCGGTGAGTAAAAGACTGGCCTGACGCGATGAACGATCGATAAACGTCCGCGTCCAGCGCCGTCGCCGCGTGCGGCCGGCCGCGGTTGGCGCAGGTCAGGCGGCTGCCACCGGACGCAGCAGACGGCGCACCGCGGCGGTTTCCGGGGAATCCAGCCGTTCGTAGACGCTCAGCGCCTCCTGCCAGCACACCCGGGCCCGGCCGGACTGCCCCACCCCGTCCAGGGCGCGCCCGAGCAGGGTCAGGACGTTGGCGTGCCACCACTCGCCGCCGATGGCCCGAAGGGCGGTCAGCGCCTGTTCGGCGTGGTTGGCGGCCTGTGCGGGGTGACCGGCGGTCAGGTCGGTCTCGGCCAGGCGGAAGTACGTCATGCCCTCCCAGAAACGCTGCCGGCTCGCCTGGAAGATCGCCAGGGCCTTGTTGAGCTGCTCGGTGGCGTCCTCCAGCCGCTGGGCGCGGGTGAAGGCCAGCCCGAGCGCGTACATGCCGTTGGCCAGCCGCCGGGTGGCGCCCAGCTCCCGGTAGATCGCGATGCCTTCCTGCGCCAGCCGGATCGCGGTGTCCACCCGGTCGGTGGCCAGGTGGACCCGCGAGAGGTTGCACAGGGCGCTGGCCTCCGACGGCTTGTTGCGGTCCTCACGGAACGCACTGAGCGCCTGCGTGAGGTACGCCTCGGCGTCGGCGTGGCGGCTCTGCGAGTTCGCGATGATGCCGCGGTCGTTGGGTGCGTACGAGGAGGCGAAGGCGTCCTCGGTGGCCAGGCCCAGCAGCATGGCCGACTGGGCGTGTTCGTCCGCCTTGTCGAACCGGCCGGCGAGGGTGTGCACGTTGGTGAGCGCGACGTGGATGCGGGCCTGGGCGCGCTGGTCGTCCATCGCCCGGGCGGCCTCCAGCAGGGCCATGTTCACGTGCTCGTACTGCCGGGAGTCCGCACCGGATTCGGCGAGGTCCTGGGCCAGCAGCAACAGGTCCACCGCCCGCCGCAGGGTCTTCGGCCCGGCCGACTGCTGGGCGCACGCCAGCAGGCACCGGGCCTCGGCGAAGAGCCACTCCAGGGCTCCTATGCGGTCGGTGAAGGTGAGCCCGGCGTACTGCGGGCGCGCCATGTGGTCGGCCAGCCGGTCGCCCGGGCGCTCCAGGGTGTAGACCTCCTTGGCCGTCGCCAGGTAGAAGTCCAGCAGCCGGGAGAGTGCCGCGTCCCGTTCCGTGGGCGGGTGTTCGTCCCGTTCCGCGCACACCCGGGCGTACAGCCGGACCAGGTCGTGGAAGCGGTAGCGGCCCGGCGCCGCGGACTCCAGGAGGCTGGCGTCGACGAGGGATTCGATCAGGTCTTCCGCGGACTCGACGTCCATGTCGAGCAGGGCGGCCGCGGCGGCGAGTGAGATGTCCGGGCCGTCGGCGAGGCCCAGCAGCCGGAACGCCCGGGCCTGGTGCGGCTCCAGCTGCCCGTAGCCCAGCTCGAAGGTGGCGGTGACCGCGAGGTCACCGGCGCGGAGCTCGTCCAGCCGGCGGCGTTCGTCGGCGAGCTTGCGGGCGAGGGTGGAGACCGTCCACGTACGGCGGGCGGCGAGCCGGGAGGCGGCGATGCGGATCGCCAGGGGCAGGAAGCCGCAGGCGCCGACCACCGCCATCGCCGACTGCCGTTCGGCGCCGACCCTTTCCTCCCCGACGATGCGGGTGAAGAGCTTCAGCGCCTCCTCGGGGCTCATCACGTCGACGTCGATGAGGTACGCGCCCGCCAGGTCGATCAGCCGGGCGCGGCTGGTGATCAGCGCCGCGCACCCTTCCGAGCCGGGCAGCAGCGGCCGTACCTGCGCCGCGTCCCGGGCGTTGTCCAGCAGGGCCAGCACGCGGCGTCCGGCGAGGGTGGAGCGGTAGAGGGCCGAGCGTTCCTCCAAACCGTCCGGAATGGAGGAGTCCGGTGTGCCGAGGGCGCGGAGGAAGGAGCCCAGCACGGCTTCGGGCTCGGACGGGGTGTGGCCGGCGCCCTGGAGGTCGACGTAGAGCTGGCCGTCGGGGAAGTGCTCGCGGGCGGCGTGCGAGACGTGTACGGCGAGGGTGGTCTTGCCGACGCCGCCGATGCCGGTGAGCGCGGAGACGGCCATGACGCTGCCCTCGGCGGTGGCCAGTTGCTTGCCGAGCTCGTCGACGAAGGCGCTGCGGCCGGTGAAGTCGGCCACCGTGGCCGGAAGCTGCTGTGGCCGGACCACCACGGGGTCGGCGGCGTCCGGGCCGTCGATGACGACGGGCGGCGCGTCGAGGTCGGTGTCCGCCCGCAGGATCCGCTGCTGCAGCTCCGACAGCGAGGCGCAGGGCTCGACGCCCAGTTCGTCGTCGAGGAGCCGTCGGGTGTCGGTGTACACCGCGAGTGCCTCCGCCTGGCGGCCGCTGCGGTACAGGGCCAGCATCAGCAGTTCGCGCAGGCGCTCGCGCAGGGGGTGGGCGGCGGTGAGGGCGGTGAGTTCGGAGACCGCGTCGGCGTGGTGGCCGAGTTCCAGGTCCAGTTCGAGGCGGGCCTCGATGAGGGACAGCCGCCATTCGTGGAGGCGGGTGCGCTGGGTCTCGGCGTACGGGCCGGCCAGGCCGGCCAGCGGCTCGCCGTCCCACAACGCCAGGGCTTTGTCGAGGAGTTCGCGGGCGCGGGCCCGGTCGCCGGCCGCCCTGGACTTCTCCGCCTCGGCGGCGTACTGCTCCGCGTGGTCGTGGTCGAGGTCCAGCGGGTGGCCGTCCACCGGCCGGATCGCATAGCCGCCGGACTCGCTGACCAGCGCCTCGGCGTCCGCACCCAGTGCCTTGCGGAGCCGGGAGGCGTACGTCCGCAGCGCGGCGAGCGCGGCGTGCGGCGGTTCGTCGCCCCACAGGGCGTCGACCAGCTCGGGCGCGGTGGCGGTCCGCCCGCCGCGCAGCAGTAGTGCGGCCAGCAGCGCTCGCTGCTGCGGGGAGCCCGCCGCCAGCGGCGTTGCGCCGCGCCAGGCCCGTACGGGACCGAGCACGGTGAAGCGGAGCCGCTCCCGCCCCGGACCGTCGTCCATGGTGTCCCCCTGCCCTGTGGCGTCCATCCGCGCTGTATGCGCCCTCTCGCTGTATGCACCTTCTCGCTGTGCGCAACGGCCAGTCTGCCTTGTCGCGGCCCCTTACGTCAGTAGGGGTCCGGACCGTGCACAAAGCCTCCCCGGCTGACGGGGCCGGGGGCGCCGGGGGCGCACGGCAGGGGCGCGGAGGGTGACCTTCCGTGCGCCCCTGGGGGGAGTTGGCCCGGCGCGCGTGGCGTCCGGGCCGCACCGGGAGGCCGTCCGCAGTAGCTGACGGTACGTCAGATAAGCGCTACCGTGGCCGCTATGGAGACCTTCCCCAGGATCATCTCGGTGGACGACCACACGGTGGAGCCCCCCACCGTCTGGCGGGACCGGCTCCCGTCGAAGTACCAGGACACCGGCCCCCGCATCGTCCGGGCACCGCTCGCGGAAATGACCTTCGTGGGCGGGAAGTTCGCCCCGAAGATGGGCGCCCCGGGTGACGACGGGCCGATGGCCGACTGGTGGGTCTACGAAGACCTGCACCGGCCGCTGACCCGCCTCGACACCGCCGTCGGCTACGCCCGCGACGAGATCAGGCTCGAAGGCATCACGTACGAGCAGATGCGCCCCGGCTCCTACAGCGTCCCCGAGCGGCTCGCCGACATGGACGTCAACCACGTGCAGTCCGCCTTGTGTTTCCCCACCTTCCCCCGTTTCTGTGGCCAGACCTTCACCGAGGCCAAGGACCGCGAGCTCGGGCTGCTGGGGGTGCGCGCGTACAACGACTGGATGGTGGAGGAATGGTGCGGCCCCGAGGCGCAGGGCCGGCTGATCCCGCTCACCCTCGTCCCCCTCTGGGACGCGGAACTGGCCGCCGCGGAAGTACGGCGCAACGCGGCCCGCGGCGTACGGGCGGTCTGCTTCAGCGAGATCCCGCCCCACCTGGGGCTGCCCAGCATCCACACCGACCACTGGGACCCGTTCCTGCGGGCCTGCGACGAGACCGGCACCGTCATCGCCATGCACATCGGCTCGTCGTCGAAGATGCCGTCCACCTCGGCCGACGCGCCGCCCGCCGTCGGCTCGACGATCACCTTCGCCAACTGCTGCTTCTCGATGACCGACTGGCTGATGAGCGGCAAGTTCGACCGCTTCCCCCGGCTGAAGATCATGTACGCCGAGGGGCAGATCGGCTGGATCCCGTACATCCTGGAGCGCGCCGACGTGGTCTGGGAGGAGAACCGCGCCTGGGGCGGCGTCGCCGACAAGGTCCTCCGCCCGCCCTCCGAACTCTTCGCCGAGCACGTCCACGGCTGCTTCTTCGACGACGCCTTCGGCCTGCGCAACCTGGACGCGATCGGCGTCGGCAACGTCCTGTACGAGACGGACTACCCGCACTCCGACTCCACCTGGCCCAAGTCGCGCGAGGTCGGCGAGACGCAGATGGGCCATCTGCCGCCGGACGTCGTGGCACGCATCGTCCGCGGCAACGCGATCGACCTGCTCGGCCTGACGCCGGAGGGCCTCTGGGCGGGCTGAGCGGAGGGCCGCGCGCCCGCCCCTACGGCCGGCCGGTACGTGGGGCGCTACGTGCGTCGGCACGCGGGCCGGTACGTGAGCCGGTACGCGGGTCAGTACGTCTTCCAGGGCCAGTGCGGGTCGTCCCAGCGGTCCTCGCCCGTGAGGCCGAGCAGCCGCACGTGGTGCAGCAGCTCCTCCGGGGCGCCCTGGGACCGCAGCCGGGCCGGTGCGTGCCGGACCAGCCAGCCGGTGAGTTCGGCACACCGCTCGTCCCTGTCCTCCTGGGAGTCCCAGGCGTCCCAGGGCAGCTCGTCCCGGAGCAGGTCGTACTCCCACCGGTCCACCGCCTCGACCAGCTGCCGGTCGGCCACGGCACCGCTCTGCTCCGCCCACGCCGCCAGCCACGGGGCGAGCGTGCCGGAGGCCTCGGCACAGCAGGCGAGGACCTCGTGGGCGGGGACGGCGGCGCTGGGGTCCGTGAGCGTGTGCGCCCACCAGGCGCGCAGGAACTCCCGTACCGCCGCGGCCTGCCCGTCCGGCCACGCCTGCCACCGCCCGCGGGCGAACGCCCGGCCGAGCTCCTCCATGCCGGAAAGCGCCTCGATCCGCCCGGCAACGATCTCCCCGGTGAGCTGCGGCAGGATCCGCCGCAGCACCTGGTCGGGGAAGGACCAGTCGACCGCCTGCCACGTGCGCCGCAGCAGATCGGGCTCCAGCACCACGTCCGGCACCTTCAGCTGCGCCAGCTCCTCGGCGCTGCCCCAGTGGCAGTCACAGTTGGATTCGTCGGGATGGGCCGTCATCCCGCGGAAGGCGACGGCCACGCCCTCCAGCGCGACGTCGAGCCGAAGCGGGATGCGGGAACCGCCTGCGCTGACTGTCACCGTGAACCGGCTTTCCTGACTCCGCACACCGGCTCCCGCCGGGCGAAGAGAGCGACCTTACCGGACGGGGAGCGGTTCGGCGACGCAGCGGCCTTGTCTGCTGACGCGCCAGGCACGACGATGTCCGCGCGAGGCGTAGCTGACGGAGTGTCAGCCAAGTGGTGCGTCCGGGCGGAGGC
Source organism: Streptomyces sp. NPDC107765 (assembly GCF_055657085.1). Taxonomy (NCBI): domain Bacteria; kingdom Bacillati; phylum Actinomycetota; class Actinomycetes; order Kitasatosporales; family Streptomycetaceae; genus Streptomyces; species Streptomyces sp. NPDC107765. The sequence continues at coordinate 294,140 of NZ_JBVKBL010000005.1, forward strand.
AGCAATGGGCGGTGGAGGCGTGTGGCGGCCTGGGGGTGACGGGCGGCTGGCGTACGGGATGCAGTTGCCGGTGCAGGCGCAGAGCAGGGTTTTCGCGGAGGGGTGGGAGGCCGGGGCGGGGCCGCGGGACCTGGTGGAGATCGCGCGGGCCGCGGACCGGTGCGGGTTCGCGTATGTCGCCTGCTGTGAGCATCTGGCGATTCCGCGGCGGCTGGCGGAGGCGATGGGGACCGTCTGGTACGACCCGGTGGCCACGCTGGCGCATCTGGCCGCGGTGACCGAGCGGGTGCGGCTGCTGAGTCATGTGGCGGTGGTCGCCTTCCGGCATCCGCTGCTCACGGCGAAGCAGTACGCGACGCTCGACCGGCTGTCGGGCGGGCGGCTGGTCCTGGGCGTGGGCGCCGGGCACGTGGCGGAGGAGTTCGAGGCGCTGGGGGTGGATTTCGCGCGGCGGGGCGCGGTGCTCGACGAGACGATCGACGCGCTGAAGGTGGCGCTCGGGCCGGAGGAGTTCCCCGCGTTCGCGGGGGAGCGGTTCGCGTTCGAGGGGCTGGGGCAGGCGCCGCGGCCCGTACAGGCGCCCCGGCCGCCGATCTGGGTGGGCGGCTCCTCGCCCGCCGCCGTACGCCGGGCCGCGGTGCGCGGGGACGGCTGGCTGCCGCAGGGGGACCGGCGGGAGCAGCTGCCCCGGCAGATCGCGCGGCTCCGGGCGGCGCGGGAGGCGGCGGGGGTCACGGAACCGGTGGTGGTCGGGGCGATCGCCGAGCCGGTGTACGTGGGGGAGCCGGGCTGGGACGTCGGGCGGCACACCGTCCGGGGCAAGCCGGAGGCCGTCGCCGAGTCGTTGCGGGCGTACGCGGAGATGGGCGTGCAGCAGATCCAGGTGCGGTTCCGCAGTCGGAGCCGTGCCGAACTCGTGGAGCAGATGGCGGCGTTCGCGGCGGAGGTCGCCCCGCAGCTCTGTGTGTGACATCCGGATCGCCCACCGATGTGGCTCCGCATCGCAAGCGCGGAACGGCCCGGGTGGCCCGCATCTTCGGCGGCGGGAGGAGTCCGCACCTTCATCCAGTAGGGAGTACCGGCATGGGCAAGCTCGACGGGCGGGTCGTCCTCATCACCGGGGCGGCGCGTGGGCAGGGTGAGCAGGAGGCGCGGCTGTTCGCGGCGGAGGGGGCGGGGGTCGTGCTGGCCGACGTCCTCGACGAGCAGGGCGAGGCGGTCGCCAAGGAGATCGGCGACGCCGCCCGCTATGTCCATCTGGACGTGAGCCAGGAGGAGCAGTGGGTGGCCGCGGTGGCGGCCGCCGAGCGGGCGTACGGGAAGGTCGACGGGCTGGTCAACAATGCCGGGATCTTGCGGTTCAACGAGCTGACCGCCACCCCGCTGGCCGAGTTCCAGCAGATCGTGCAGGTCAACCAGGTCGGGGCGTTCCTCGGGATCAAGACGGCCGCGCCGGAGATAGCGGCGGCCGGCGGCGGCACGATCGTGAACACGGCGTCCTACACGGGCGTGACGGGGATGGCGTACGTCGGGGCGTACACCGCGACCAAGCACGCGATCGTGGGGCTGACCCGGGTCGCGGCCCTGGAGCTCGCGGCGAAGAAGATCCGGGTGAACGCCGTCTGTCCGGGCGCGATCGACACCGCCATGAGCAATCCGGCCCGGCTCGACCTGGCCGCCGACGCCGACGGGTCCTCGGCGGCGCTGGACGAGCTGTACCGCAAGCTGGTGCCGCTGGGGCGGGTGGGGCGGCCGGAGGAGGTCGCGCGGCTCGCGCTGTTCCTGACGTCCGAGGAGGACTCGGCGTACATCACGGGCCAGCCGTTCGTGGTGGACGGGGGGTGGCTGGCCGGGGTGAACGTCTTCTGACGCAGTGTCAGGTATGCCGTCCGGTGCTCTTGACGGTGCCGGGTGGCGGTGCCACAGTCGGCGCAATCGAGTAGCTGACGGAGTGTCAGATGATGTCGGGCTACGGATACCAGGGACGGTGATCCACTGTGGAATTCGGCCTCTTCGTACAGGGATACGTGGGCAAGCGGGCCAGGACCGACCCGCTCGCGGAGCACAAGGCGCTGATGGAGGAGACCGAGTACGTCATCCAGGCGGACGCCTCCGGGTTCAAGTACGCCTGGGCGTCGGAGCACCACTTCCTGGAGGAGTACTCCCACCTCTCCGCCAATGACGTCTTCCTCGGCTACCTCGCCCACGCGACCGGGCGGATCCACCTCGGGTCCGGGATCTTCAACCCGTTGGCGCAGGTCAACCACCCGGTGAAGGTCGCCGAGAAGGTCGCGATGCTGGACCACCTCTCCGAGGGGCGCTTCGAGTTCGGCAGCGGGCGGGGCGCCGGGTCGCACGAGATCCTCGGCTTCCTGCCGGGCATCACGGACATGAACCACACCAAGGAGATCTGGGAAGAGACCATCGCCGAGTTCCCGAAGATGTGGCTCCAGGAGGAGTACCCCGGGTTCCAGGGCAAGCACTGGCAGCTGCCGCCGCGGAAGGTCTTCCCCAAGCCGTACGGGGCCTCGCACCCGGCGATGTGGTACGCGGCCGGGTCGCCGTCCTCGTACGCGATGGCGGCCCGGAAGGGGCTGGGCGTGCTCGGCTTCAGCGTCCAGAAGGTCGCCGACATGGAATGGGTGCTGGAGCAGTACAAGACGGCCGTCCGGGACGCCGAACCGGTCGGCGACTTCGTCAACGACAACGTGATGGTGACGTCGACGGCGATCTGCGCCGAGACGCACGAGAAGGCGGTGGAGATCGCCGTCAACGGCGGGCTCAACTACCTGCAGTCGCTGGTGTTCCGGTACCACGACACCTTCCCGCGGCCGGAGGGCATCCCCGAGTGGCCCGAACTGCTGCCGGACTACACCGCCGAGATCATCGAGCTGCTGATCGCCGAGGAGCTGATGATCTGCGGCGACCCGGACGAGGTGCTCCGGCAGTGCAAGCGCTGGGAGCAGGCCGGCGCGGACCAGCTGAGCTTCGGCCTGCCGATCGGCATCCCGTACGAGGACACCATGAACACGATCAAGCTGATCGGGGAGCACGTCATCCCGAAGATCGACACGGACCCGGTGCACCGGACGACCCGGTTCCGCCAGGCGGCCGGCAACTGAGCCGCTGACGCGACCGGCCCGTGCCGGCCACCGTGGCGCCACGGGACCGGCACCGCGCCCGGCAAGCGAGCCGGCAGCGAGCCGGCCACTGAGGGGAGGCAATTGCCGCCATGCTCGACCACCTGATCAAGGGCGCGACCGTCGTGGACGGTACGGGCGCGCCCGCCTACCGCGCCGACGTCGGCATCCGGGGCGGCCGGATCGCCGTCGTCGCCCGGCCGGGCGACGTGCGCGAGGAGTCGTCCTCCGCGGAGGACGCGACCGGGCTGATCCTCGCCCCCGGCTTCGTCGATCCGCACACCCACTACGACGCCCAGCTGTTCTGGGACCCGTACGCGACGCCCTCGCTCAACCACGGCGTGACGACCGTGGCGGGCGGCAACTGCGGATTCACCCTCGCGCCCCTGAACCCCGACCGCCCCGAGGACGCCGACTACACCCGGCGGATGATGTCCAAGGTGGAGGGCATGTCCCTGGTGGCGCTGGAGGAGGGCGCACCGTGGACATGGCACTCGTTCGGGGAGTACCTCGACGCCCTGGAGGGACGGATCGCCGTCAACGCCGGTTTCATGGTGGGACATTGCGCGCTGCGCCGGTACGTGATGGGCCCGGACGCGGTGGGCGGGCAGCCGACCGGCCGGCAACTGGCCGAGATGCTCGCCCTGTTCCACGAGGCGATGGACGCGGGCGCCTGGGGGTTCTCCACCACCCAGTCGTCCACCCACTCCGACGGTGACGGCCGCCCGGTCGCCTCCCGGCACGCCGGGCCGGACGAACTGCTCGCACTGTCCCGCGCGGTCGCCGAGCACGAGGGCACCCAGATCGAGGCGATCGTGGCCGGCTGCCTCGACCGGTTCAGCGATGCCGAGATCGACCTGTTCGTGGAGATGAGCGCGGCGGCCGGACGCCCGCTGAACTGGAACGTGCTGACCATCGACGCGGTCGTGCCGGACCGGGTGCCGCGGCAGCTGACGGCGAGCGAGCGGGCCCGTAAGGCCGGCGGCCGGATCGTGGCGCTGACCATGCCGATCCTCACGCCCATGAACATGTCGCTCGGCACCTTCTGCGCCCTGAACCTGATCCCCGGCTGGGGCGAGGTGCTCGGGCTGCCGGTCGACGAGCGGATCGCCCGGCTCCGTGACCCCGCCGTCCGCGCCGAGATGCTGCGGCGCGCGGGCAGCGAGGAGGCCGGCGTCTTCCGCCGGCTCACCGACTTCGGCCGGTACGTCATCGGTGACACCTACTCCGCGGCGAACGAGGGCCTGACCGGCCGGGTCGTACGTGACATCGCCGCCGAGCGCGGCCAGGAGCCGTTCGCCTGCCTGGTGGAGATCTGCGCCAACGACCGGCTGCGCACGGTCCTGTGGCCCATGCCCACCGACAACGACCCGGACTCCTGGGCGCTGCGCGCCGAGACCTGGCAGCACGAGGACGTCCTGCTGGGCGGCTCGGACGCCGGGGCGCACCTGGACCGGATGTGCGGGGCGCCGTACACCACCCGGTTCCTCGGCGACTGCCTGCGCGGCCGGAAGCTGGTGGGCCTGGAGCAGGCGGTGAAGATGCTGACCGACGACCCCGCGCGGCTCTTCGGACTGCGCGAGCGCGGCCAGATCCAGGAGGGCTGGCACGCGGACCTGGTCCTCTTCGACCCGGAGCGGATCGACGCGGGGAAGGCCACGCTGGTGCACGACCTGCCGGGGGACAGCCCGCGGCTGGACTCGAAGGCGCTCGGGGTCACGGCGGTGTGGGTCAACGGCGTCGAGGCGATCCGCGCGGACCGGGTCACGGGCGCGACGCCCGGCACGGTGCTGCGGTCGGGGCGGGACACCAGGACGGTGAGCACGCGGTGAGGGGGACCGGACCATGGGCGCGGGGACGTGGGCGGTGAAGAGGGCGGTGGGGTCCCGGTGAGGGCGGCGGCCGTGAGTGCGGCGAAGAGGGCGGTGAGGTCCCGGTGAGGGCCGCCGACCAGCGGCTCTTCATCGGTGGTGAGTGGGTCGCGCCCGACGGCGGCCACTACGAGGTGATCGACCCGGCGACCGAGGAGACCGTGGGGCTCGCGCCCGAGGCGAGCCGTGACCAGGTCCGTGCGGCGGCCGCGGCGGCCCGGGAAGCCTTCCCGTCGTGGTCACGGACCAGCCCGGAGGAGCGCGCGGCTGTCCTCTCCCGGGCCGCGGACCTCATGCACCGCAACGCCGGCCGGTACGCCGAGCTCGCCCAGGCGGAGAGCGGCGCCACGACCGCGACGGCGCGCGGGATGCAGGTGGCGGTGGCGGTGGCCCGCTTCCGGCGGTACGCCAAGGGTGCGCTGGAGCCGGTCGAGACGCCGCTGCCCCCGCAGATCAACGAGGCGGGCCCGATGGGCCGGGGCGGCGTGCTGGGCGCGCTGGCGGTCCGGCAGCCGGTCGGGGTGGTCACCTGCATCACCTCGTACAACAACCCGTGGGCCAACCCGGCCGGCAAGGTCGCCCCGGCCCTCGCGATGGGCAACACCGTCCTGGTGAAGCCCGCCCCGCAGGATCCGCTGTCGGTGTACCGGATGGCCGAGGCGCTGGCGGAGGCCGGGATTCCGCCGGGCGTGGTGAACGTCGTCAGCGGCACCGCGGTCGCCGTGGGCGAGGCCGCCGTCGACTCGCCCGACGTCGACATGGTCAGCTTCACCGGCTCCACGGCCGTCGGGCAGCGCATCGCCGAGGTGTGCGGGCGCGGAATGAAGCGGCAGCTGATGGAGCTGGGCGGCAAGGGCGCCGCGATCGTCTTCGGCGATGCCGATCTGGACTCCGCCGTCACCGGGATCGGGACGACGTACGCCTTCTACAGCGGCCAGATCTGCACCGCGCCGACGCGGGCTCTCGTGCACCGCTCCGTGTACGACGCGTTCGTCGCCAAGCTCACCGCGTACCTCGGGTTCCTGAAGGTCGGAGATCCGCGGGCGCGGGGGACCGTCGTCGGGCCCGTGATCTCCGGCGCGCACCGGGACCGCGTCGAGTCGTACGTGGAGCTCGGTCGCAAGGAGGGCGCCACGGTCGTCGCGGGCGGGGAGCGGCCCGCGCATCTCGACAAGGGGTTCTACGTCGCGCCGGCACTGCTCGCCGACTGCACCCGCGACATGCGCGTAGTCCGGGAGGAGATCTTCGGGCCGGTGGTCGCGGTCGTCCCCTTCGACGGGGACGAGGACGAGGCCGTCGCGCTCGCCAACGACAGCGACTACGGCCTGATCGACTACGTCTGGTCGGCCGATGCGGCCCGCGCCTTCCGCGTGGCCCGTCGGCTGCGGGCGGGGGGCGTGGGGATCAACACCGTCGGCCGCAACATGGAGGCGCCGTTCGGCGGCTTCAAGCGGAGCGGCGTGGGTCGCGACGTCGGGTCGTACGCGCTCCATGCGTACAGCGAGCTGCAGGCGATCGTCTGGCCGGGGTGAGGGCCGGTTGAGGGGAGGGGAAGGGGAAGGGGGAAGGGAAGAGAGAGGCTCAGGGGGCGACCCCTCGGCCAGGCCCGTCCCTCAGTCCTTGCGGTCCAGGAACACCGGGTTGGTCAGGGCCGCCATCGGGCCCGGGAGGCCGGGTGTGGTGGCGGGGTGCCGGACCTCGGCGCGTATGTAGGCGGCGTGATCGGGCGTGGTCCGCCAGGTCACGGTGTCCGCGCCGGACGCCGGCAGGGCGGCCGTATGCAGGCGGCCCTGGTCGGTGACGAAGGAGACCGTGCAGCCCGGGGCGCCGGAGACCGTGAGCCGCGCGGTGACCCCGGACGCTCCGGGCAGCGCCAACCGCTCGCCGATACCGGCGTGTTCGCCGCGTTCGCCGGTGACCGAGAACGACAGGTCGATCTTCGAGGACTCGGCGATCCACACCCGGCCCGCCCGTATGCCGTCCTGAAGGGCGCGGCGGGAGAGGTCGTCGGCCAGCACCACCGTCTGCGGCAGGCCGACGACGTCCGGGTCGCGGTGGGCATCGCTGTGCCCGACGGCCGGCAGCCAGTCCCCGCGGCCGCGGGCGTGCGCGACCAGGGTGTTGTCCCACTCGGCGAGGGTGACCTCGTCGTCGGGGCCGTACGGGCCGTTCCAGACCTCCACCGCATCGGCTTCGTCGAGCCCGAACTTCCAGTTGCAGCCGATGCAGGTGGCGTGCGGATGCGCCGGGATGACCAGGCCGCCGGCCCGCCGGATGGCGCGCGCGTACTTGCCGAAGGCGTTGTCCCGGGCGCGGTAGCGCCAGTCGATGAAGACCCCCGGGTCGGTGCCCATCGCGACCACATGGCCGTTGCGGGTGGTGATCTCCTCGCCGGTCAGGATCAGCAGGTCGTCACCCCACAGCCCCTCCCAGGCGCGGTGCGCCGAGGTGGTGTTGTGCTCGGTGGTGGTGAGGAAGTCCAGCCCGGCGGCGCGGGCCAGCGCCGCGATCTCGGCGGGCGTGCGCCTGCCGTCGGAGTGGACCGAATGCAGATGGCTGTCACCGCGGTACCAGGCGCGGCCGCGGCCCCGGGCGCGCTCCGGTGGGTAGGCGGGCCGGGGCGTCCGCCCCTGGGGGCCGTACCGCAGGGTGATCGTGACGTCGTAGGAGAGCCCCTGCGGTGCGACGGTGTACGGGCCGAGGGCGATGTGCCAGAGGCCCTCGTTGACGGGGCCGGGGAGGTAGCCGGGGGTGGCGTCGTCGGCGCGGAGGAAGAACTCCGAGCGCGCCCCGCCGGACCAGCCGCGGAAGCCGGCCCCGCCGAGGTCGGTGCCCCGCTCGTCGAAGATGCCGATGTCGCAGGCGTTGCCGACCGTGCCCTCGGGGACGGTGGGTCTGTCGTAGCTGTAGGAGACGGCGATCTCCCGTACACCACCCGGCACTTCGACCGGCAGGTGGACGAAGTCCGGTGCGCCCATGGGCAGATGGCCGGTCACCCGCCGGGTCTGCTCGTCCGTCCCGCCGTCCGTCCCGTCGCCCGGCCCGCTTCCCTGCCCGCCTCCCGTCCCGCCGCCCGGTGCTCCGGCCGCCGGCGTCGCGTCGGCGAAGCTCACCCGGCCGAGCGTGAGCGCACCCGTGGCGCCCGCGAGCGCCGAAAGCCGCAGAACCTCACGTCGTTCCATCCCGCTCCCCCCTTCCGTGGTCCGTCCTGCTCCCGTGTTGCCTCCCGTGAAAACTGTTGTACGCGGCCGTGACGCGCAGGGAAAGGCCTGTGGATAACCGTCGGACGGTGCGGCAACATGCCGTCATCCACCCGCCTGACGGAGGTCCCCACCATGCGGATCGCGACCACGATCTTCCTGACCGACGAGACGATCCGGCCGGTCCGGCTGGCCCGCGAGCTCGAACAGCGCGGCTTCGCCGGTCTCTACCTCCCCGAACACACCCACATCCCGGCCAGCCGCGACACCCCCGCCCCCATGGGCGAGCCGCTGCCCCGCGAATACGGCCGCACCCTGAACCCGTTCGTCGCCCTCGCCCAGGCCGCCGCGGTCACCGAACGGCTCGCCCTCGGCACCGGCGTCACCCTCGTCGCCCAGCACGACCCGGTGGACCTCGCCAAGCAGATCGCGACCCTGGACTTCCTCTCCGGCAGCCGCTTCACCCTCGGCGTCGGCTACGGCTGGAACGTCGAGGAAGCCGCCGACCACGGGGTGGAGTGGTCCACCCGGCGTGCGCTGACCCGCGACCGGATGGCCCTGATGCGCGCCCTGTGGGCCGACGAACCCACCGCGTACGAGGGCCCGTTCGGGTCCGTACGGGCCTCCCTGGCCCACCCCAAGCCGGCCCACGGCGCACCGCGCACCCTCCTCGGCGGCGCGGCCGGCCCCCAGCTCTTCGGGGAGATCGCGGCCTCGGCGGACGGCTGGCTGCCGATCGGCGGGCGGGGGCTGACGGAGACCCTGCCCGTCCTGCGGCGGGCCTGGACGGAGGCCGGACGCGCCGGCGATCCCGTGGTGGTCCCGTACGCGGTCCGGCCGACCCCGGGGAAGCTGGCCCACTACCGCGACCTGGGCCTTACGGAGGTGGTGCTGCAACTGCCGCCGGCAGAGGAGAGCGAGGTCCTGCGCACGTTGGACGACTTCGCGCAGTACTTGTGAGCGAGGCCGGAACGGGCGGGTGGATGCGCGACTGCACACCGCACCTGCGGCGATACACGACGTGACCGAGGGCGGATGCCCGTCGAGCACGGGACGGGCCTCCGTACGGCGCCGCCCTGCCCTAGGTCCATCGGCCTACGGGCCGCCCGAACGGCTGGGACCGCAGACCGATCCGCGACCGGCCCTCGCGGACGTAGCGTCGAAGGTGAACGGACTTCCGGAGTCGAGACCCACGAATCCGGACCACCAAGCGGGATCCACGGATCTGGACCCACACAACGGGGCGCCCGGACCGGGACCCATGAAGAGCCTCGGCAGATCAAGGAGATCTCATGCCCAGCCTCGACCACACCATCGTGCACAGCACCGACCGCTTCGCCTCGGCCCGTTTCCTCGCCGGCCTTCTCGACGCGCCGGAACCCAAGGCGTTCGGCCCCTTCGCCGCCCTCAAGCTGGACAACGGAGTGACGCTCGACTACGCCGAGCACGCGGCCGGCGGCAAGGAGTTCGTGCCCACGCACTACGCGTTCCTGGTGACGGAGGACGAGTTCGACAAGATCCTGGGGCGGATAACGGACCGCAACCTGCCGTACTGGGCCGACCCGCAGCACAGCAGGGCGCAGGAGATCAACACCCGGGACGGCGGCCGCGGCCTGTATGTCGACGACCCCGACGGCCACAACATGGAGTTCCTGACCCGCACGTACTCCGACGAGCTGCTGTCCCACCTGTAGGAGCCCGGTCCGGCGGCCCCGCACCCGGGCCAGTGATCAGCGGCACACCGGGCCGTCGTTCTCCCGCGGCGGCGCTGTCAGTCGGCGCTCGTATGCTCGGAGGATGACTTCCAGCGCGCAGGGACCTGACCAGGTATCCGACGAGGCGTCCGGGCCGGCGGCCGACCGCGGCACGGGCGCCCGGCCCGCCCCGGAGAGCCGCCCGACGGCGAACGCCATGCGCAGGGCGCTCAAGCGGGCCCGTGACGGCGTGGCGCTGGACGTCGACGAGGCCACGGTGCTGCTGCAGGCCCGCGGCGCCGACCTGACGGACCTGTGCGCCTCCGCGGCCCGGGTGCGCGACGCCGGCCTGGAGGCCGCCGGCCGCCCCGGCGTCATCACGTACTCCAAGGGCGTCTTCATCCCCCTGACGCGGCTGTGCCGGGACACCTGCCACTACTGCACCTTCGTCACCGTCCCCGGCAAGCTGCGCCGGGCGGGCCACGGGATGTTCATGTCGCCCGACGAGGTGCTGGACATCGCCCGCCGCGGCGCCGAACTCGGCTGCAAAGAGGCCCTGTTCACCCTCGGCGACAAGCCCGAGGACCGCTGGCCCGAGGCCCGCGAGTGGCTGGAGGCGCACGGCTACGACGACACGCTCTCGTACGTCCGCGCCATGGCCATCCGCGTCCTGGAGGAGACCGGCCTCCTGCCGCACCTCAACCCCGGTGTGCTGTCCTGGACGGACTTCCAGCGGCTCAAGCCCGTCGCCCCGTCCCTCGGGATGATGCTGGAGACCACCGCCGAGCGCCTGTGGAGCGAGCCCGGCGGTCCGCACCACGGCTCACCGGACAAGGAACCGGCCGTCCGGCTGCGCGTCCTGGAGGACGCCGGCCGTTCCAACGTCCCCTTCACCAGCGGCCTGCTGATCGGCATCGGCGAGACCTACGAGGAGCGCGCCGAGTCCCTGTTCGCGCTGCGCCGCATCCAGCGTGCCTACCACGGCATCCAGGAACTGATCATGCAGAACTTCCGCGCCAAGCCGGACACGGCGATGCGCGGCATGCCGGACGCCGAACTGGAGGAGCTGGCCGCGACGATCGCGGTGGCCCGGCACATCATGGGCCCCTCGACCCGCATCCAGGCACCGCCCAACCTCGTCGACGGCGCCTACGCGCTGCTGATCGGCGCCGGTATCGACGACTGGGGCGGGGTCTCCCCGCTGACCCTGGACCACGTCAACCCCGAGCGGCCCTGGCCGCAGATCGAGGAGCTGACCGAGCACTGCGCCGCCGCCGGCTTCCGCCTGCGCGAACGCCTCCCCATCTACCCCGAATTCATCCGGCGCGGCGAACCCTGGCTCGACCCCCGCCTGCTGCCGCACGTCACCGCCCTCGCCGACCCCGAGACCGGCCTGGCCGTCGAGGACGCACCCGTCGTCGGCCGGCCCTGGCAGGAGCCCGACGAGGGCTTCACGATGAGCTCCTCGGGCCGCACGGACCTGCACCACACCATCGACACCGAGGGCCGCAGCGCCGACCGCCGGGACGACTTCGACGAGGTCTACGGCGACTGGGAGGCGCTGCGCGAGGCCGCCGCGCCCGGTATGGCGCCCGAGCGGATCGACGCGGACGTACGGCAGGCGCTCTCCCGGGCCGCGGACGACCCCACCCGGCTCACCGACCCCGAGGCGCTGGCCCTGCTGCACGCCGACGGACCGGCCCTCGACGCCCTCTGCAACATCGCCGACGACCTGCGCCGCGCCACGGTCGGCGACGACGTCACCTACATCGTCACCAGGAACATCAACTTCACCAACGTCTGCTACACCGGCTGCCGTTTCTGCGCCTTCGCCCAGCGCCGCACCGACGCCGACGCCTACACCCTCTCCCTCTCCCAGGTCGCCGACCGCGCCCAGCAGGCCTGGGACGTGGGCGCCGTCGAGGTGTGCATGCAGGGCGGCATCCACCCCGACCTGCCCGGCACGGCGTACTTCGACATCGCCCGCGCCGTCAAGGAACGCGTCCCCGGCATGCACGTACACGCCTTCTCGCCCATGGAGGTGGTCAACGGCGCGACCCGCACCGGACTGTCGATCCGTGAATGGCTCGGCGAGGCCAAGGCGGCCGGCCTCGACAGCCTCCCCGGCACCGCCGCCGAGATCCTCGACGACGAGGTCCGCTGGATCCTCACCAAGGGCAAACTGCCCACCGCCACCTGGGTCGAGGTCATCAAGACCGCCCATGAGCTGGGCATCCGCACGTCCTCGACGATGATGTACGGCCATGTCGACCAGCCGCGCCACTGGCTCGGCCACCTCCGGCTGCTGGCCGGGATCCAGCAGGAGACCGGCGGCTTCACGGAGTTCGTCACGCTCCCGTTCATCCACACCAACGCGCCCGTCTACCTCGCCGGGATCGCCCGCCCCGGCCCGACGACCCGCGACAACCGCGCCGTGACCGCCATGGCTCGGATCCTGTTGCACCCCCACATCACCAACATCCAGACCAGCTGGGTCAAACTGGGCACGGAAGGGGCGGCCGAAATGCTCCGCTCCGGCGCCAACGACCTCGGCGGCACCTTGATGGAGGAGACCATCTCCCGTATGGCGGGCTCCAGTTACGGGTCCTACCGCTCCATCCAGGACCTGATCGCTATCGCCGACCTGGCCGGCCGCCCCGCCCGCCCCCGCACCACGACCTACGGCCCGGTCCCCGAGGAGCGCCGGGCGGCCGCCCTCGCCTCGGACGGCCACCTGCCGGAGCTGCTGCCGGTGGTGGACTGAGCCGCCGGCCGTAGCGGCCCGTGCCCCGGCTCAGTCCCCGTCGTACTCCGACTCGTGCTGGAGGATGCACTGCTGCCACTGGGACAGCGCCTCCTCGCGGTCACCCCCGCTGTCCTGGGCGGCGACGATCAGGGCGTCGGCGGCCATCGCGGCGAGCCGTACGGCGATGTGGCAGACGTCGCTCTGGGGGAGCGGCCGGAGGAGTTCCACCGCGCCGTCGCTGTCCCCGGAGAGGGCCGAGGCGACAACGGCCATGGTGGTGCGATCCCACTCGTACTCGGACATGGGGAGAGCATGCCCACCGTGCGGCGCCGCCATCATCGAACGGATGAGCCCCGGCGCTGTCGCGCATCAGGTGAGTTGACGCACCGGACTGCCCGCCAGGAAGGCGGTGATGTCCTCGACGGCCTGCTGGAAGTAGCCCTCGTAGTTGCGGCGGGTGACATAGCCGAGGTGCGGGAGCGCCAGCACGTTCGGGAGGGTGCGCAAGGGATGCCCGGCCGGCAGCGGCTCCTGGTCGAAGACGTCCAGGCCGGCCCCGGCGATCCAGTTCTCGCGCAGCGCCCGCAGCAGCGCCTCCTGGTCGACGATCGCGGCGCGCGAGGTGTTGACGAGGTAGCTCGTGGGCCGCATCCGGCGGAGCTCGTCCGCGCCGAGCAGCCCCCGGGTGCGGTCGCCGAGCACCAGATGGACGGAGACGAAATCGGCCGCCTCCAGGAGCTCTTCCTTGCCGGCGGCGGCGCGTACGCCCACCTCCGCGGCGCGCTCGGCGGTCAGGTTCCGGCTCCACGCCACCACGTCCATGCCGAAGGCCAGCCCGATCCGGGCGACCCGGCTGCCGATCTTGCCCAGGCCCAGCAGCCCGAGCGTGCGGCCGTGCAGATCGGCACCGAGGGTGGACTGCCAGGGGCCGCCGGCGCGTATCGCGGTGTTCTCGGTGACGACGTTGCGGGCGAGGCCCAGGATCAGCGCCCAGGTCAGTTCGACGGGCGGCTCGGTGTTGCTGGCGGTGCCGCACACGGTGATCCCGTGCCCGGCGGCGGCCGCCAGATCGATGGCGGCGTTCCGCATCCCGGAGGTGATCAGCAGCCGGAGCCGGGGCAGCCGGGCGAGCAGCGGAGCGGGGAACGGGGTGCGCTCGCGCATCGCCACGACGATCTCGCAGTCGCCGATCGCCGCGACCACTTCGTCCTCGGAGCGGAACGGCTCGCGCAGCGTACGGACCTCGACGGCACCGTCCAGCGGTGACCAGTCGGCCACGGAGCGGGCGACGTCCTGGTAGTCGTCGAGTACGGCGCAGCGCAGTGTCATGGCGGATCTCCCGGAGGCGCAGTTCGGCTTTCATCCGGACCGTAGCGCCCAAAAGCCGCCTAGCCAGCGACTATGCGCATACTCACCTGGCTGGAAATCGATCAATCCCGGTCGATTACAGTGCTGCGCCAGGGGCCTCCGCGATGGCCCGCGACATGGTGAGCTTCGGGAGGCACAGTGAGCGCAGCGGGAGGCGGCGCCGCCATCTGGGGGCGCGCGGAACAGCAGGACTTCCGCAGCCGGGTACGCGGCTGCCTGCTCGGTGGCGCCATCGGCGATGCGCTCGGTGCCGGCATCGAATTCGACTCGCTCGATGCGATCCGCGCGGCGCACGGCCAGGAGGGCGTGACGGACTTCGTACCCGCCTTCGGGCGGCGCGGCGCGGTCACCGACGACACCCAGATGACCCTGTTCACCGTCGACGGACTGATCCGGGCCCAGGTGCGCCGCGACACCGGCGCCTGGCACCCGCCCACCGACGTCCACCGCGCCTACCTCCGCTGGGCCGCCACCCAGCACGACTGGGGCCCCGACGAGCGCAAGACGGACGACGGCTGGCTGGCCCGCGAGGAGTGGCTGTACTCCCGCCGCGCGCCCGGCCGGGCCTGCCTGAGCGGCCTCGGCGACGAGGTGATGGGCACCGTGGAGGCACCGAAGAACCCGGACTCCAAGGGGTGCGGCGCGGTGATGCGCTCGGCGCCGTTCGGGCTGTTGGTCGGCTGGGAGCCGCAGCTGGTCTTCCAGCTCGCCGTGGAGTGCGCGGCGCAGACGCACGGACACCCCACCGGCTATCTGGCGGCCGGCGCGTTCGCCGTCATCAGCCACTCGCTGGCCCGCGGCGAGGACCTCGACGGCGCGGTGCAGAAGGCGCTGGCCCACCTGGCCACCCGCCCCGGCCACGAGGAGACCACCGACGCCCTCAAGCGCGCGCTGGGCGCCGTACGGCAGGGCATGCCGACGCCGGCCCGGGTGGAGTCGCTGGGCGAGGGCTGGACGGCCGAGGAGGCGCTGTCCATCGGCGTGTACTGCGCACTGGTCGCCGAGGACGTCCGGCACGGCCTGCTGCTCGCCGTCAACCACAGCGGCGACAGCGATTCCACCGGCTCCATCTGCGGCAACCTCCTCGGCACCCTGCACGGCGAAACGGCGCTGCCGCCGGTCTGGCTGGTCGAACTGGAGGGCCGGGCCACGATCCTGCAACTCGCCGACGACTTCGCCATGGAAATGACCCAGGGCCCCGCCCTGCACGGGCCCGCCGGCTCGTCCCCGGGATGGCTGGCACGGTACCCGCGGGCGTAGCGGGTAGGGCGAACGGCCAAAGGGGCGAAGAGGCTGGGGGCTCCGGATCCCCTACGGGTAGGTCGAACACTTTCCCTAGGGGACGCGAACGCCCCCTCGGGGCCACAACCGACCAGGACCGGCGGGTATTCCCGTACGGCCGTAAAGGGCCGCACAGGGCCGTACAGGGTCGGAATGCGTCCCCTACCGCATCAGCTCGCCCGCGTTGACCAGCAGTGACTGGCCCGTGATGGCGCGCGCCCGGTCGGACGCCAGGAAGACCGCGGTCTCGGCCACCTCGGCATCCGTGGCCAGCTCCGGCAGCGCCATCCGCTCGGTGAGCCGCCCGAGCACCTCGGACTCCGGTACGCCCTCGGCCTGCGCCTGGAACCGTACGTACGCCTCGACCGGCGGGCCCCACATCCAGCCCGGCTGCACGGTGTTGACCCGTATCCGGTCCGGGCCCAGCTCGCGGGCGAGTGAATACATCGCGGAGACCAGCCCGCCCTTCGACGCCGCGTACGCCGCCTGCTGCACCTGCGAGGGCGCCGCGACCGACGACTGGGTGCCGATGAACACCACCGCACCCCCGCCGCGCGCGGTCAGCGACGGCAGGCAGGCCCGGGTCATCCGCAGTGTGCCGAAGAGGTTGACGTCCACGACCGCGCGCCAGGAGTCGAAGTCGGCGTCCCGCAGTCCGCCGAACAGCGAGTCCAGCGCGGCGACATGGATCACCGCGTCGATCCCGCCGAACCGCTCCACCGCCAGCGCGGCCAGCGCCGTGCACTGCGCCTCGTCGCCGATGTCGGTCACCCGCCAGGCCGTACGCGTCCCCGAAGGGTCGATCTGCGCCGCCGACTTGGCGAGGTTCGCCTCCGTGCGCGCGCCCAGCACCACCGACGCGCCGTCCCGTACGCAGGCCGCCGCGACCTGATGGCCCAGGCCGGCCCCCACGCCCGAGACGACGACGGTCTTGTTCCGCAGCAGCATCTCCGCCTCCGGACCCCGAGCCCACCACGCATTATGACGGTGAGTCAGATTAGGGCGGTGTGGTCCCGAAAGGAACAGCCAGCCCCTGCATCCCCCCACGGATTTCTCGTGCGGGCGGGCCGCTGCCCGTCAGTGCGCGTGGCCCCGGCGCAGGCGGGCGACGGACCGCAGCCGGCGCAGCACGGCGACCACCCGCACCCGGGCACCGCACAGCCGGGCCCACAGGCGACGGGCGAGGGAAGGCGGCGGCTCGGTCGGGTAGTCGTCGGAGGAATCGGGGGCCGGCGCGCCGCCCGTCGGGTCGTCCGCGTCGTGGGGGCCTTGGGTGCCGTGGCTGCCTCGGGTCATCCGTCCTCCCGGAAAGGTGTTCCCACCTCTGTTCTTCCCCATGGCGGCCGCCCCCAAGCCGCGGCTCTCCCGGCGCCCCGCCCTCACCCCTCCCCGCGCGCCTCCTCCAGCGCTCCGCGCAACCGCCCCAGGCCCTCGCGGATCTCACCCGGCGTGTGCGTGACGAACGACAGGCGGACCGAGGCCGCGTCCGGTGTCCCGGCGAAGAACGGCGCCCCGGGAACGTACGCGACGTCATGCCGCACGACCTCGGGCAGCAGCGCGGTCGCGTCGTAACCGGCCGGCAGGGTGGCCCACACGAACATGCCGCCCGACGGCCGGTTCCACCGCGAGCCCTCGGGGAGCGCCGCGGCGAGCCCGTCGACCAGCGCGTCCCGGCGCTCGCGGTACGCATCGCGCACCCGCGCCAGATGGGCGTCCAGGTCCGTGGTCGCCAAGTACCGTGCCGCGGCC
The DNA here is from genome assembly GCF_055657085.1 of Streptomyces sp. NPDC107765. Lineage (NCBI taxonomy): Bacteria > Bacillati > Actinomycetota > Actinomycetes > Kitasatosporales > Streptomycetaceae > Streptomyces > Streptomyces sp. NPDC107765. Next base: position 311,189 of record NZ_JBVKBL010000005.1, read on the forward strand.
GCCTGATCGACGGTCGAGGTGTGCAGGTCGGCGGCCTGCTTGGCGATGACGCACGGGCGCCGCAGCGGGGCCGGCAGCCGCAGCGTGCCCAGCCGCAGGCCGGGCGCCATCACCTTCGAGAACGAACCCAGCAGCACCGTACGGTCCTCGGCCCCCGGGAACGACGCCACCCACGGCACGGCCCCGCCCTCGAAGCGGAGCTCGCCGTACGGGTCGTCCTCGGCGATCCACAGTCCGCGCCGGGCGGCGATCCCGGCGACCGCGGCCCGTCGCTCGGCGGAGAGCGTACGGCCGGTCGGGTTCTGGAATGTGGGGATGACGTAGAGCAGCTTCGGCCGCTCCCGGGCGGCGAGTTCGTCCAGTGCGGCCGGGTCGATCCCCTCGTCGTCGGTGGGCACCGGCACCACCCGGGCGCCCGCCAGCGAGAAGATCTGCAGCGCCGCCAGATAGCAGGGGTCCTCGACCAGCACCGTGTCGCCCGGCTCCAGCAGGACGCTGGCCAGCAGCGACAGTCCCTGCTGGGAGCCGGTGGTCACCAGCAGCTCGTCGGGATCGGTGGGCAGCCCGCGGGCGGTGGTGCGCGCCGCGACGGCCGCGCGCAACGCCGGGTCGCCCTCGCTGGTGGAGTACTGCAGGGTGCGCCGCGGGTCCTCGGCGAGCACGTGCTGGAAGGCGGCGGCCATCCCCGCCGCGTCGAACAGCTCCGGAGCGGGCAGCCCGCCGGCGAACGAGATGACCTCGGGCCGGGCGGTGAGCGCCAGGATGTCGCGTACGGGCGAGCCGCCGGTGCGCGCCGCCCGCGCGGCGAGCTCGGGGAGCGGCGTACGGGCGGGCGTACGGAGGGTCGTACGGGCATCGGCGAGGATCGCATCCGGCATGGCGACTCCCATCACTCCGGGCCGCGGGTTAACCCGCGTTAGCTGTAAGTGCCAGGCAGCTTAAGCGGGAGGGGAACGGATGTGCAGGGATGCCCACATGGTGAGCATGACGGACCCCTCCCGTTCTGACGCTACGTCAGCTACACCTGTTCCCCATGACCGCAGACCGCGAGAGCACGAGCCGGACCACGCCGGAGGACACCCCCGCCGACCACCTCACGACCCACCACCTCACGACCCACCACCTCACGACCGGCCACCTCACGACCAACCACCTCACCTCCTACGCCGAACTGGCCTCCGTCGGCCCCTACGGCGTCCGCCCCGGGCACGCGCTGATCACCATGGTCGAACCGCACCCCGGCCATGAGTACGCCTACAACCGCTGGTACGAGGACGACCACTACATCGCCGGCGCCATGGCGATGCCCTGGATGTTCGCGGGACGCCGCTGGGTCGCCACCCGCGACCTGCAACTCCTGCGCTATCCGAAGGAGTCCGCCGTCGCCCGTCCGGTCACGGCCGGCTGCTACCTCTCCACGTACTGGCTCACCGAAGGCCGCTACGACGAGCACATGCGGTGGACGGTGGCGATCAACCGGCGGCTCAACCGGGACGGCCGGGTCCACCAGGACCGTACGCACGTCTTCACGGCCTTCCAGGACCACCTGGCGACGGTCTACCGGGACGGTGCGGCGGGCCCCCGGGACTTCCATGCGCTGGACCACCCCTATGCGGGGCTGGTGCTGGAAGTGGTCGACGCGGCCGGGCCGGAGGAGCGGGCCGGGCTGCTGGAGTGGCTGCGGGACCGGCAGCTGCCGCGGCGGCTGGCCGGCTCACCCGCGGCGATGGTCACGGTCTTCCGGCCGACCCCGCTGCCCGGTGACCGGATGTCGTACGTACGGCAGGTCGAAGGCGTCGACACCCGGCTGACGCTGCTGTGGTTCCTGGAGCGCGATCCCCGCGACGACTGGGCGGCGCACTTCGCGGGCCTCGGGGAGGAGGTGGCGGACGCGGGGCTCGGGCGGGTGGAACTGGTGGCGCCGTTCGTGCCGACCGTGCCCGGGACGGACCGGTACGTGGCCGAATTGCGCTGACGCATGCTGACGCGCGGTGACGGGGACGGCAGGGAATGCGCGGAGGGCGGGCAAGGCCGAGCCCCCTCGGCCGGGACGGCGATCCAGTCGAGAGGGCTCGTATCCGCGGATGCGGACTGTGGAGCGTGTCGGCTCAGGTCACGCGACGTCGAACCCGCCATCGGCGACGTCCGACAGGAAGCGGCTCCAGGAGGCGTTGTCGAACGTGAGGCGCGGCCCCTCGGGGTCCTTGGAGTCGCGCACCGCGATGGCTGCGGTGGTCGGTACGGCGATTTCCACACAGGCGCCGTTACCACCGGAGTACGAGGACTTGGTCCAGGAGAATGCGGAATTCGGCTGCACGGCCATGATCACTCCAACTTACTCTGAGTTACCGCGGATTCGGTAGTCATGACGCTACGCGCCAACATCACCAACCGCAGGGGCCGTTCACCCGTCCGAATGGCATATTCCTTGATCTCTTTTCGTGGCGGTAGGGGCAGGTGTACCGTGCGAACCCGCTATCCGGAAGCTCGCATTCCGCACCCTTTCCGCCGTGCCCGGTCCGCCCTCCCGGTCGACCGTTCCGGTCTCACCTCACTTCGGGTCACCTCACCTCCGGGCACCTCACCTCAGGTCACCCCATCGCATCCGCATGGGATTTCGCCGCTTCCGCGATGAACTCCCGGCTCGCTTCCGCACTCAGGGCCTGGGCCCGCAAATGCTCGTACATGATCGTGTATTTGTGCACATCATTGGTTTTCTCCAGATAGAGGTCACTGGTGACGCCCTCGATGTACACCACGCTGGAATCCGCGGCATCGTCGAATTCCAGGATGGAGAACGTCCCCGACATTCCGGCGTGCGCACCGGCGTCATAAGGGAGCACCTGCACGGTCACATGCGGGAGATGGCTCACCTCGACGAGATGGTCGAGCTGTTCGCGCATGATCAGGTGGCTGCCGACCACCCGCCGCAGCGCGCTCTCGTCCAGTACGACCCACAGCCGCAGCGGCCGCTCGGGCTCGTTGACCCGCTCCTGGCGGCGCATCCGCACCTGGATGCGCTTCTCCAAATGGTCCGGCGCCAGCTCGGGGACCGTGCCGGGAATGACCGCCTCGGCGTAGCCGGGCGTCTGCAGCAGCCCGGGCACGAGCAGCGACTCGTAGATCCGCAACGAGGCGGCCTCGGTCTCCAGACCGATGTAGACGCTGTACGGGATGTCGCCGAAGGCGTGCCACCAGCCCTGCTGGCGGGAGTCCTTCGCCATCTGCATCAGCGAATCGACTATCCGGTGGTCCTCGACCTCATAGACCCCGCAGAGATCGCGGACATCACGCTGGCTGATGCTGCGGCGGCCGTTCTCGAGTCTGCTGATCTTCGATTGCGAGACCAGCAGCCGCTCGGCCACCTCTTCCGCCGTCATGCCCTTGAGCTCGCGGAGCCTGCGCAGCTCCTGGCCCAGCCGGCGTCGCCTGACGGTGGGATTGACGTGGGACGCCACGGGATGTGCACCTCCGGCTCCGTACTGCTGTCATTTCCTGGTCAGCAGACTGCCACTCCGGAGTGACGCCGCGCAGTGAAATGCGCACACAAGGCGAGCGAGCGTGTGCGCGGGGTGGCGGGCCGGCCGTTGTCCGTAACGGCCGGCCCGCCACCCCGCGCTTCCTTGCTGCGGCTCCCGAACGGGATCGTGGGGCGGTGGTGCGCTGGTGGTGCTGGTGCGGCACTGGTGGAACGGTGGGCGTCCTCGCAGGGCGCCCGGTCGTACGGGCCTTCAGGGCGTCAGCGGGCGCCCACGCGGGCCATCCTGCCGTGGCCGTGCCGCGACTGGCCCGGCGTGCCGGACGCGTTCGCCGTGGCCCGGGCCGCCGGTTGGTGTACGGCACCGCCGGCGGCGACCTGCGACCGCCGTGGTTGCGCCGCGGCGCCGTTCTGCACGTCCATGACGGCGTGGGCCACCAGCCCGCCCATCGGGTCGTGCCGGATCAGATCCCGGAGGCGGGAGCGCGATGAACGCCCCTCGTTCCCCGGGTAGAGGTGCTTGCCGAGTCCGACCGCATGGGCCAGCGCGGCGAGCGCCGCGGTCCGCGGGTCCGGGGGTACGCCGGTGCGGATCGCGTTGTCCAGCCGGGCCCTGATTTCCCGGCTGATGGCCGTCTCCGTCGCTTGGTAGCGCGTCGTCGGCAGCACCCCGCACATCTGACCCGCCACGGCATGCACCATGCCGCACCGTTCGAGATGCGTGAGGTACGTCTGGCGAAGCCCCAGCCGGGGTCCGCCGATCCAGTGGACCGCGCGCACCGGACTGCCGCGTCGGCGCAACAGTTCGAGCGCGGAGTCCAGAGTCGGATCTCCTGTCGGCCGTGCCATCACCACGGCGATACGATCCCCGTCTGGGGCTATCCGTCCTGCCAGAGCCAGCTCTACTAGCTGGGCCCCGGCCAGGCCGAGGTCGAGCGACTGCGGCTGCGCTGTGGTGCCCGTCGCCGGGTCCAAAGCGAGCAGCAGAAGCTCCTCCGGAATTGTTCTGCGGCTCCTGCCCATCCATGCCTCCCCGCGTGGATGAATGACAGGGTGACCCCTCTCACATTCATCTGTCGAGAGTGCGTGGGGGGTTCGGTAGGGAACCGGTAGGTATGTCGTTCTCGTCTTGCACGTTGGCGACATCTATCCATGGGGTGCGGCGCGCACCGATTCGCGTGGCGGCGAGGTGTTGCCACGGGAACACAGGACACTTGGAAACACTGGGCCAATGCGGCAGTGCGACATATGAAGGAGACATCGGTGGCGGGCGAGTCCCCCGACAAGTCGGACAAGAAGCAGTCGTCGGGGGAGACGGCGCGGAGCGAACGTGATCCGCGCCTGTCCGTCCTCCGAAGGGAGCCGGCCGAGCCGGCGGAGGAAGGGGCGACGGGCGAGGGCGAGGACTCGAATCCGTCCGAGCCGTCCGAGGCGTCAGAGGCGGGCGAGGCGGGCGAGGCGTCCGGGCTGAACGGGGATGCCGAGGCGCCGGAGACGTCCGACGGGGCGCAGAAGGCCGCCGGCGACGAGGAGGACTCCGACGCCGGTGACGCGCGTCTGCGGACGGCTGTGGCCGCCTGGGTCGCCGGGAAGGACGACGAGGACGCCGAGGGCGGGGACGAGGGCGGTGCCGAAGTCGGCGCCGAGGGCCGCGCCGAGACCCATGGCGGGGGCGCGAAGGACGACGAGGTGCGCGCGGAGACGGACGACGCTACGGGCGACGCTTCCGCAAAGCCGGAGGGTGATGCCGCGGCTGAGGCTGAGGCTGAGCCCGGTGTGGACGAGTCCGAGGGCGACCAGTCCGAGGGCGGCGACAAGCCTGCGCCCAAGGGTGGTGCGGTGGACGAGGCCGAGGTCAAGTCCGAGGCGAAGCCCGAGTCCCAGCCCGAGGCCAAGGTCAAGGCCAAGACCAAGTCCCGGTCGTCGTCCAAGGCTGAGGCCAAGGCTGAGGTTGTTGATCAGCCGACCGCCGTGTTCAAGACCGTCGGGCCGCAGAAGGGCAAGCCCGTAGAGGCGGCCGACGAGGAGGACGGGGCCGACGGGTCGGCAGTGGATGACGCGACCCGGGTGTTCGCTGTTGCGAAGGTCAAGGGGAAGAGCGCCTCCACCGACGCGTCCGCCCCGGTCGACCAGGCGACCACCGCTCTCAAGATCAACCCGCCTGCCAAGGCCCCCACCAAGTCCGCCACCGAGGCCCCCATCAAGGCCGCCGCCAAGGACTCCGACTCCAAGAAGGATCCCGAGAAGGGTTCTGAGAAGGGCTCCGAGAAGGACTCGGCGACGAGCTCCGGCAAGGACTCGACGAAGAGCGCCGGCAAGGACTCCGAGAAGAGCTCCAAGAAGGACTCCGGCAAGGGAGAGGACGGGAAGGGCGCCAAGAAGGACGACAAGGCGCCCGCTGCCGAGAGTGACGCGGAGCGGACCAGCCAGTTCGTGGCGCTGAAGTCGGCGGACGACGGTACGGCCGGCAAGTCCCTCGGCAAGACGGCGCCCCGGACCCCCCTCGGGGCGCCCGGCAAGCCCGCCGACAAGGCGGGGGAGAAGGCGACGGGCAAGCCCGCGGACAAGGCCGGGACGAAGGAGAAGGCCTCCGGAGCCCAGCCGGCCGCCGCGTCCGCCGCGCCCGCTGCCCCGTCCAAGCCCGCCGGTTCGCCCGGTGCCCTGCCGCCCGCCGCTCCGACGGGTGCCACGGCACCGGCCCGTCCCGACGCGCTGCCCGAGTCCGAGCGGACCAAGCAGCAGCCGCTGCCGCCGCTCGACCTCCTGGCGAAGCTCACCAACACCCCGCCGCCGCCCGAGACCCCGCTGCGCACGGTCGTCCGCCGGTTCAAGATCTGGACCCCGCTGGTGGTACTGCTGGCGATCATCTTCGTGATCGTCCAGGGCGTCCGCCCGCTGCCCAACCCGACGCTCACCGTCGGCGACGCCAAGTCCTCGTTCACCTTCGAGGGCGGCAAGCTCACCATCCCGTGGCCCGCGGAGGGGCAGGCAGCCGTCAAGGTGGTGGGCTCCGGGGACCTGGGGACGTTCGGCCCGCAGAAGCCGACGCCGACCGCGAGCGTGGCCAAGATCATGACGGCCTATGTCATCCTCCGGGACCACCCGCTCAAGAAGGACGAGAAGGGCCCGCAGATCGAGGTCGACGCCAAGGCGGTGACCGAGGGCGGCTCCAGGCACGAGTCCCGGATCGAGGGACTCAAGCCGGGGCAGAAGTTCAGCGAGCAGGACATGCTCAAGATGCTGATGATCCCGTCCGGCAACAACATCGCCCGGCTGCTGGCCCGTTGGGACGCCAAGTCCGCCGACGAGGCGGCGTTCGTCACGAAGATGAACGACGCCGCCAAGGAACTGGGCATGAAGAACACCACCTACACCGACCCCAGCGGCCTGGACCCCAAGACCGTCAGCACCGCCGTCGACCAGCTCAAGCTGGCCGAGGCCGTCATGAAGTACGACGCCTTCCGGCCGATCGTCGCCATGACCAACGCCGACATCCCGGGCGTGTCGGGGCGGATCAACAGCAACATCGACAACTTGCTGCTGGCCGGCCTGAGCATCAAGGGCATCAAGACCGGCTCCAGCACGGCGGCCGGCGGCACGCTCTCCTGGGCGGCCTACAAGACCGTCGATGGCAAGGACCGGCTGATTCTGGGCACGATGATGGCCCAGCACTTCAAGGGCCTGGACCCCGACGGCGCCAACAGCCTCACCCTGGTCAAGGAGAACAGCCAGAAGGTCATCCAGGCCGTACGCGATGCGCTGACCTCGGCCACGGCGGTGAAGAAGGGCCAGGTCGTGGGCTATGTCGACGACGGCCTGAACGGACGCACGCCGGTCGTCGCCACCAAGGACCTGAGGGCGGTGGGCGTCCCGGGCCAGAAGCTGGAGTTGAGTGTCGGTGACGGGGGCAAGACCGTCCCGCACACCGCGAAGGCCGGTACCGAGGTCGGTGTGCTGACCGTCGGCAACGGCCAGAGCATGCAGAAGGTGCCGGTCGCCCTGCAGAAGGACCTCGTCGAGCCGTCCTTCGGAGCGAAGCTGGTCCGCATCACCTGAGCGAGCCGGGGGCCGCGGGCGTCCGGCCCGCGGCCCCCGGATCACTGCGGCCCGGCGAATGTACCCGGCTCGGCTGACCCGGCTCGGCTGAGCCGGCCCGGGCTCCGGGAACGGCCCGGAGACGATCCACGCGGCGCGCCCGGAACCCGGGCGCGCCGCCACTTACAGTGTGCTTGCCCGTTTCTCCTCCGTCCCGGACGTGACCGGAGCCCGTCATCGACGTAGCGCAAGCACCGAAGCCGGCCTATGCGTCCGCCGTCGCCACCCGCCGAGCGTGGGCGGCGCAGGGCGCGGTGACGCTGATGCCCTCCGGGCTGATGCTGCTCCTGGGGGCGTGGGGGATCCGCCGCCAGGACGCCATATGGCGCGACGAGGCGGTCACCTACGACATGGCCCACCGCAGCCTGCCCGACCTGTGGCACACGCTGCTGCACGTCGATGTCGTCCACGGCCTGTACTACGCGCTGATGCACGTCTGGTTCCGGGTCTACGACGCCACCCTCGACGGGACCTTCGGCGAGGTGGTGGGGCTGCGGCTGCCGTCGGTGGCCGCGATGACCGCCGCGACCGCGGGCGTCGCCCTGCTCGGGCACCGCCTCGTCGGCCGGCGGGCGGGCCTGCTGGCCGGCTTCACGTTCGCGTGCATCCCCGTCGTCCAGCAGTACGCGCAGGAGGGACGCTCGTACGCGACCGTCTGCGCACTGGTCGTCTGGGCCACGTACCTGCTGGTCCTGACCGGTGCCGCGGCGGCACCCCCGCACGCGCTCCCGCACCCGCGTCCGCGTCCACACCCGCGCCCCCGGCTGTGGCTCGGCTACACGGTGCTCATGCTGGCCGCCTGCCTGCTGCACGAGTTCGCGTGCCTGGTGCTGCCCGTCCACGCCGCCGCGCTGATCCTCGCCCGGCTGCCCCGCCGCGTACTGCGCGCCTGGGCGCTGTCCGCGGCCACCGTCCTCGCCGGCCTGGCCCCGCTCGCGGTCTTCAGCACCCGGCAGGCGGCACAGATCAGCTGGCTGATGTGGCCGGACCCGGTGCAGCTGCTGACCTTCGCCGTGCTCGCGGTCCTCGGCCTGGCCTGCGCCCGCGTGCGGATCCGCTCCCGCGGCCCGATCGGCCTGCGCGCCCTGGGCATCCCGCTGCTGCTCCTGCCCACTCTCCTCCTGCTGCTGCTCTCGCACGTCGAACCGGCCTACGTCGACCGCTACGTCCTCTACTACGTCGTCGGCTTCGCCCTGCTGGCCGGCGCCGCGCTGGCCCGGCTGCTGCGCCCGGCCGGCGAAGCGGGGCAGACCCGGGCCCGCCGGCTGCGCCGGACCGCGGCCGGCGCGCTGGTGCTGGCCGCCCTGCTGCCCATAGACATCCATCTGCGCAGCCCGGACAGCCGGGTCGACGACGTCACCGCGGTCGCCCAGGCCGTGCGCGCGGCGGCCGAGCCGGGCGACGGCCTGCTCTTCATGCCGGCCCGGCGGCGGATCTGGACCGCGACCCGGCCGCACGACTTCCGCGGCCTGACCGATCTCGCCCTGGACAAGAGCCCGTTGGCGTCCCACACCCTCTACGGCACCGAACGCTCCGGCGACGCCATCCGCGCCCGGATGCTGGCCAGCCGCCGGATCGTGGTCGCCGGTGACCCGGACGGCCAGCCCGCCGACGACAACGACCAGGAAATCGCCAAACGGGCCACACTGCGCGACGCCTTCGAGGTCTGCAGCACCACGGAGGTCCGGGGCGCCCGCATCACGGTGTACGGGCGGGACGGGGCGTGCGGCGCGGGAGCCGCCCGGCAGGGCACCGGACCGGGGGCCCGGGCCTGACCGGGGCCCCCGGGCCCCTCACCGCAGCCCCGCCGCCGCCCCGTCGAGCCCCAGCAGCTCCTGCAGGGCCGCCGCGCCGGCGTCGGTGAGGCGTACCGCCCGGCCGCTGCCGATCCGGCGGACCCAGCGGCGGTCGAGCAGCCGGTCGCAGAGCCGGGCGCCGGCCGTGCCCGCGAGGTGGCTGCGGCGCTCGGTCCAGTCGAGGCAGCCGCGTGCCTGCGGCCGGCGGCCGGTGCGCAGGTCGGCCGGTTCGACGCCCAGCGCGTCGGTGAACCAGTCCCGGCCGGCGTCGGTGAGCGCGAAGCCGCCGTCCTGGTCGACCAGGCCGCGGGCGGTCATCGCGTCCGTGATCGCCACCCCGAGCCGGCCCGCGAGGTGGTCGTAACAGGTGCGGCCCCGGGCCAGCGCCGCGGAGGCGGACACCGCGCGCAGCCCGCGCGGCGCACCCTGCGGTGGATCGAGGTGCGCGGTCAGGGATTCCAGCAGCTCGGCGACGCGCGGGCCGGCGAGCTGGAGGTAGCGGTGGCGGCCCTGGCGCCGTTCGACGAGCAGACCGCCCTCGGTCAGCCGGGTCAGGTGCTCGCTCGCCGTCGAGGGCGCGACCTGCGCGTACGCGGCCAGTTCGCCGGCCGTCCAGGCCCGCCCGTCGAGCAGGGCCAGGCAGAACGCGGCCCGGGTGCGGTCCGCGAGCAGCGCGGCCAGCCGTGCCAGCTCGGTGCTGTACGGCGGGGTGCCGGCCGCCGGGGTGCGGTGCGTCGCGGTCCGGTGCGTCGCCGCCTGGCGCGCCGCGGTCCGGTTCGTCGCGGTGCTGTACGCCGGAGTGGTCATGACTCGATTGTCCGCCGCGAGTCTTCGGTGCGTACCGAAGGGACTCGTGCCTACGGTGCCGGTATGAGCACCTCCCCGGAGTACGCCACCTTCCACTTCCACGCGCTGCACCACGCCGACCAGCCGCTGCTGCTTCCCAACGCCTGGGATGTCGCGTCGGCGGTCGCCCTCGCCGCGGCCGGATTCGCGGCGGTCGGCACGACGAGCCTGGGGGTCGCGGCGGCCCACGGCTATCCGGACGGCCGCGGGCTCGCCGAGGTCAAGGACGCCACCCTCGCCCTGGCGCTGCGCCTCAACGGCCGGCTGGCCTGCCCGTACACCGTCGACATCGAGGGCGGGTTCGGCGGCGGGCCACAGCAGGTGGCGGAGCTGGCGGCGGCGCTGGCGGAGGCCGGCGCGGCGGGGCTCAATCTGGAGGACGGGCTGCCCGGTGGCGGGGGGCTGCAGGAGACGGCGCGGCAGGCCGAGGTGCTCGCCGCGGTGAAGCAGCGGGCGCCCGGACTGTTCCTGAACGCCCGGATCGACACCCATTGGCGGGTAACCACCCCGCCCCCGCTGTCGGAGACGCTGGCCCGCGCCGAGAGCTATCTGACGGCGGGCGCGGACGGGGTGTTCGTACCGGGGATCGTCGCCGACGAGGACATCGCGGTGCTGGTGCGCGAGGTCCAGGCCCCGCTGAACATCCTCTTCACGCCGGGCCGGCACACCCTCGCCCGGCTGGCGGACCTCGGCGTGCGCCGGATCAGCACCGGTTCGCTGCTCTTCCGTACGGCCCTGCAGGCCACCCTCGGGGCGGCGGAGGCGATCCGCACGGGACAGCCGCTGCCGGAGCCGGGCGGTGCGGCGCTGATGTACGAGGACGTCCAGCGGATGGTGGGTGAGGAGCAGGGGGAGTAGGTCCCCCTGCTCGGCGCTCAGACCTGCCGGCCCCGGCCCGCCTGGCGGCGGCGGTGGACGGCGACGGCCGCGCCCGCCACGCCCAGTGCGCCCGCGCCGCCGATCAGGCCCGCCTTGGGCAGGTGCCCGGCCCTCTCGGCGAGGCCGGCCAGCCCGTTGTCGGGAAGCATGATCGACGTACGGCTTTCCGTGGGCGCGGTGGAGTCCGCGGCGAAGGCGGCACCCGTGGGCAGCAGCAGGACGGCGAGCGCACCGGTGGCGACGGTGGCGGTACGGATCATGGAGCGGCGCTGGGCCCGCATGGGTACTCCTCGTCGGGGGCGGCTCGGGCCGCCCGGGGTCACGGTACGGGAGGCACCTTACGGAGTGTCCTTAACGGCAATCCGTACGTTGTGTAACAGTCAGCAAGATCTCTGGGATCGGTCCCGTGACAATGCGCCCGCCAGTCCGGGCCAAAGGCCGCAACCCCGGCAAGGCGCTCGGGTCGCCGGCGGGTCGTCGGACGGGTGCCGGCGGGGCTTCGGGCGGTTGCCGACGTGGCTTTGTACGGGCTCCGGCGGGGCTTTGTACGCGCGACGGCGTGGCTTTGGACGGGCGACGGCGGCTTCGCCCGCGCCCCGCCGTCGGATGGCCGCGCTGAAGGTTCCCCCGCCCGCCGCGTTGGATAGCTTGAGGAACGGGCCCGACGGGAGGCGGTGACGACGGGATGCGAGGCGGCGAGGACGGCTGCGCGCGAAGACGCCTCCGCCCGTGGGGGCGAGTCAGTTCGCGGCGGCGCACCGGTTTCTGGCGGTGCATCCGCCGTGCCACCGCCCTCTGCACCCTCCCGCTCCTCACTCTTCCCCTCCTCGCCGGATGCGCCGGTCTGGAGGGCCTGGAGAGTGACGGACCGGCCCGCGACGTCAAGGCGCCGCTCGCGCTCTGGCCGGAGTACACCCCCGCCCCGCTCGGCCGGGAGGACAACCCGGCCGCCCTCAAGCCCGTGACCGGTGTGCCGCACGTCCAGAGCGGCAGCATGGCGGACGCCGACCCGCTCGCCGTCCTCGACGCGGACATCTCCGCGGAGGGGCAGCATCCGCCCGCTCCCCACGCCGTTCGCCGCCCCGCGCTGCACGACCTCACCGGCGACGGCGAACCCGACCTGATCACCGTCATCGACCTCGATCCGCGCACCAGCGAACTCCGCGTCTACAGCGTCCGGAAGACGGTGGTGACCCGGGTGCTGGTCCTGCGCGGCGTGCTGGCCGGCGTGGAGCTGGCGGCGGGTCACCTGGCGGTGCGTGAGCCCACCAAGGACCCGCGCTATGTGAGCGTCACCGACCTGGTCTGGGACGGCAGGGCGATGGCGCTGTGGGACCTCACCCTCGACGAGGTCCGCAGACACCAGACCCGCCAGGCCGACGGCGGCAGCGGGAGCAACGGGAGTCACGGGAGCGGTCCATGAGGCGCCCGGCGGTCTCCCTCCGCTGGAAGATCGCGCTGACCGTGATGGCGGTGAGCTGCGCGGTCGCCGCCGTGCTCGGCGTACTCGTCCACAATGCGGTGGCCCGTCAGACCGTGGGCCAGGTACGGAAGGAGACCCGCGCGAACCTCGACACCGCGCTGGACCTCTTCGAGTACGGCACCTCGCGCGAGGGCATCAACTCCCTCCTCGACCCGGCCGAACTTCCCGAGCCACTACGGGAGTTGGCGCGTTCTGGACAGCGCGGCAGCATGGTCGGGACGTATCGCGGCCACCCGGTCATGTGGGCCGCGGCGCCCGCCGACGGTCAGGTCATGGCCGTCTGGTCGCCGTACGGCAACACCCGCCGCTCGCTGGAGAACTTCGACACCGCGATCCTCGGCTCGGCCGTACTCGCCGCCGCGGTCGTCGCGCTCGCCGGGCTGTTCCTCGCGCACCGCATCAGCCGCCGGCTGGCCACCACGGCAGCGGTCGCCCGCCGCATCACCGCCGGCGACCTGGACGCCCGGGTCGGTGGTGATGACGGTGGCGGTGACGGCGCGAGCAGCGGCAGAGGCGGTGGCGGTGGCGGTGGCGGTGGCGGTGGCAGGGACGGTGGCGGTGACGGCGCGGGCGGCGGCCGGAAGGCGGGCGGCGGACCGGCGGCGCGGGACGAGGTGGCGGCGGTGGCCGCCGCCCTCGACTCGGTGGCCGGCTCCCTGCAGAGCCGACTGCGGGCCGAACAGCGGTTCACCGCCGATGTGGCCCATGAACTCCGTACGCCGCTCACCGGCATCCTCGCCTCGGCCGACCTGCTTCCCGAAGGCCGGCCCAAGGAGATGATCAACGACCGGCTGCGGGCGCTGCACCGCCTCACCGAGGACCTGCTGGAGATCTCCCGGCTGGACGCCGGCGCCGAACACGCCGATCTCGCCGCGTACGAACTGGGCGCCCTGGTCACCCGCTCCGTGCGCGCCACCGGCCTCGACACCGACGTACGGGTCGCCGCGGACACCGTCGTCGAGACCGACCGGCGGCGCCTCGACCGCATCCTCGCCAACCTCGTCCTCAACGCGCACCGGCACGGCCGGCCGCCGGTGGTGGTCACCGTGGACACCCCGCCCGGCGGCCCGCCGACCATCGAGGTTCGCGACCACGGCCCGGGCTACCCCGTCGACCTGCTGCACCACGGCCCGCAGCGCTTCCGCACCGACGCGCCCGGCCGGGGCAGGGGCCACGGCCTCGGCCTGACCATCGCCGTCGGCCAGGCCGCCGTCCTGGGCATCGACCTCCGCTTCACCAACGCCCCCGACGGCGGTGCCCGCGCCGTCCTCCGCCTCCCCCAGGAAGAAGCCCCGGCGCCCTCCTGAGCGGCTCACCGGTCGATGCGGCCTGATCACCGGCCGACGGTGTCCGCTCACCAGTCGATGTCGTCCGGCGGCTCCGGCAGCACCTCCTCGTCCGTGGGCCCGGGCTCGGGCTCGGGCACGGCCTTGGGCTTGGGCCCGGGCGCAGGATCGGCGACCGCCGCCGCGCGCCCACTGCCCGTCTCCTCCCCGTCGCTCTCCCGCCCCGCCAGCACGTCCAGAATCGGCTGGCCGTACTTCACGAGCTTGTTCTCGCCCACCCCGTTGACCGTCCCGAGTTCGGCCGTCGTCGCCGGCCCCAGGAGGGCGATCTCCCGCAGCGTCGCGTCATGGAAGATCACATACGCGGGCACGCCCTGCTCCTTGGCCGTACGGGCCCGCCAGCTCCGCAGCGCCTCGAAGACCGGCAGCGCCTCCTCGGGCAGATCCACCGGCGCCCGCTTGCCCTTCGCGGTCTTCGCCTTCGCGGCCCGTGCGGCCTTCTCCGGCTCCCGCCGCATCGGCACCTCGCGCCGGCCGCCCAGCACCTCGCCGCTCGTCTCCGTGAGCACCAGCGTGCCGTAGTCACCCTCCACGGCGAGCAGTCCCTGCGCCAGCAACTGCCGTACGACACCGCGCCATTCGGCCTCGCGGAGGTCGGCGCCCACCCCGAAGACGCTCAGCGCATCATGATCGAACTGGATGACCTTCGCGGTCTTCTTCCCCATCAGGATGTCGATGATCTGGCCCGCGCCGAACTTCTGCCCGCGCTCGCGCTGCAGCCGTACGACCGTCGACAGCAGCTTCTGCGCGGCGACCGTGCCGTCCCAGGTCTGCGGCGGAGTCAGGCACGTGTCGCAGTTGCCGCAGGTGGTGCCGGCGCTCTCCTGCCCGAAGTAGTCCAGCAGCCGGGCCCGCCGGCACTGCACCGTCTCGCACAACGCCAGCATCGCGTCGAGGTGGGCGGACAGCCGCCGCCGGTGCGCCTCGTCGCCCTCCGAACCGTCGATCATCTTCCGCTGCTGGACCACGTCCTGCAGCCCGTACGCCAGCCAGGCCGTCGACGGCTGGCCGTCCCGCCCGGCGCGCCCGGTCTCCTGGTAGTAGCCCTCCACCGACTTCGGCAGGTCCAGATGCGCCACGAACCGCACGTCCGGCTTGTCGATCCCCATCCCGAACGCGATCGTGGCGACCACCACCAGCCCGTCCTCCCGCAGGAACCGCGCCTGGTGCTCCGCGCGCGTACGGGCGTCGAGGCCGGCGTGGTAGGGCACCGCGGCGATGCCGTTCTCCACCAGGAACTGCGCGGTCTTCTCCACGGAGGCCCGCGAGAGGCAGTAGACGATCCCGGCGTCCCCGGCGTGCTCGCTGCGCAGCAGCTCCAGCAGCTGCCGCTTGGGCTCGCTCTTGGCCACGATCCGGTACTGGATGTTCGGCCGGTCGAAGCTCGCCACGAAGTGCCGGGCCTCCGCCATCTTCAGCCGGGAGGTGATCTCGGCGTGCGTGGCGTCGGTCGCCGTGGCCGTCAGCGCGATCCGCGGTACGTCGGGCCAGCGCTCGTGCAGCATCGACAGCGCCAGATAGTCCGGCCGGAAGTCGTGCCCCCACTGCGCCACGCAGTGCGCCTCGTCGATCGCGAAGAGGGAGACCTTCCCCCGGTCCAGCAGGCTCAGCGTCTGCTCCACCCGCAGCCGCTCCGGCGCCAGATACAGCAGGTCCAGCTCACCGGCCAGGAACTCCGCCTCGACGAGCCGCCGCTCCTCCAGGTCCTGTGTCGAATTGAGGAACCCGGCCCGCACGCCGAGCGCCCGCAGGGCGTCGACCTGGTCCTGCATCAGTGCGATCAAGGGCGAGATCACGACCCCGACACCCGGCCTGACCAGCGACGGAATCTGGTAGCAGAGCGACTTGCCGCCACCGGTCGGCATCAGGACGACGGCGTCGCCGCCCCCTATGACGTGCTCGATGATCTCCTGCTGACTGCCCCGGAACGCGTCGTACCCGAAGACGCGGCGCAGCACCTGCACCGCCTCGCCCGCCTCCGGAGCGCCTGCTGCATCCATGTCCTCGACCATTCCCACGTCCACCAGAGCCACCCCGAAAGCCTACGAGCTCCGCCACCCTTCCCGCGGCCCCTGTGGATAACTCCGGGCTCGGCCTCCCCGGCACCCCCGGTGGCCGGTGCGGTACGGCGCCCGTCCCCGCACAGGCAAAAGGGCCGGTCAACGAGGTTCAACCCTCGTGACCGGCCCTTCTCGGGGTGCCCCCGGCAGGATTCGAACCCGCAACACCCGCTTCAGGGGTTTTGCCAAGGGTCCCCGCCCCGTGCCCTGCTCCGGCTTCGGCGAGTCGGCGGTTCGCGCTCATCGAAGGAGGGCCGATTCTCCGGCGGGGCGTGCCGGCGGGTGCCCTTGGTCACAGCCCGCAGGAGCCGCGGTCGAGGTGGAAGTACCGGGCGTTGGCCCAGCGGCACAGCCGGATGCCGACGGTGACGCCGACGATGGTGACCAGAGCGGGCAGGTATCCGCTGGCGACCTGGACGATGGGGATGGCCGGGCACCCGCCTGAGATCGCCCAGCCCGTACCGAACATCACTGCGCCGGGGACCACGCCGGCGTGGATGCGCCCCGGGGTGCGGCGGACCCGCAGCAGGGCGAATGCGCACACGATGATCACGACGGCGCCGGCGAAGGAGAGGAGCATGCGCAGGTCCTGGAAGGTGAACATGCGGTTCAGCTCGGTGTAGTCGCCGAAGCCGATGTTGGAGACGGTGTAGCCGAGGGTGAGGCCGGTGAGGATGTTGGCCAGCAGAATCGCGCCCCGAGTACGCATCAGATCACCTTCCACAGCAGGAACGACACCGCGACGGCGGTGCCGAAGAACACGGCGGTCGCGACGAGGCTGACCGGGCGTAGACGGCCGCAGCCGTTGAGTCCGTGGCCGGAGCTGCACCCACCGGCCAGCCGGGTGCCGAAGCCGACCAGCACGCCTCCGACGAACAGCAGGCCGATCATGGTGATCGGATGTGCGGTGACCACGTTCCGGAACCCCGGGCCCATGTCGAAGCGGAGGTGGAACCGCCCGGAGGTGAGCGCGGCGATCAATCCACCGACGAAGATCGATACCAGCAGGGCAGCCTGGGTGACCAGCGGGGCCGGGCTCGGGCCCGTGACCGGGGGGTCCTCATCCGCCGCCGGTTCGACGTCCGTTTCGAGCAGGTGCGACGTCCCGGGCGGAGCCGGCGGGCCGGCGGGCGCGGCGGGGCCGGTGCCGAAGTGCTCCGCGGTGGCTGCGGCGAGAGCGTCAGCGAGAGCACGCTCGTCGGTGAACTCCTCGTCCATCCGCTCGAGGCGGCGCTCCCTGCGCCAGTGCAACACGCGGTCCCACGCGGACGACACGCCGAAGGACCGATCCGTGGTGAGGGCGTAGTTGATGGTGATCAGAGCGAGCCCGGCAGCGCCGGCCCACCAGGGCCAGTAGTTGCTCATGCGGGGCCTCCCATCCATTCGGTGAATCTGGCCCACCAGCCGCGCTTCGAGCCGGCCGCCTGCCGAGAGCCCCGGGACGGGCGGTCCGGAGGCCGGGGGCTCTCCGGAGGTGGTGACGGTTGGTCATGCCAGACCGGTATCGGCGGAGACGCCGCCCCGAACCGGGTCGTGGTCTCCGGTGCCGCGGTCACGGGTTCTGACGGCTGTGACGGCTGTGACGGCTGTGACGGCTCTGATGGCCGGGCAGCCGGTGCGGGCTGCGACCAGGACGCGCTCTCCGGTGCCCCCTGATAGTGCTGGGGTGGGCGGGCCTGCCGGGGTCTCTGCTCCGGGTGGGGGGCGCCGGAGCGGTCCGCGTCGGTGGCGGCGGCTTCGAGGTGTCGCGCGCTGGCTCCATTGGGCAGCAGGCTGATCGGCACGCGCTCACCGGTGAGTGACATCTGGTAGCGGGCGCAGTCGAGCCACTGATTCCCGCTGTCGCAGTAGTAGTCGCGCCAGCCTTGCAAGCTCGCCCTGAGCAGCGGGAAAAGGGGGCATCCTGCGGCGTGCGAGCAACCCACGTTGCTCCCTTCTGAGCGGCGCACACCACCCATTCGGTGAGGGTGGTTGCCGTTCTCGATTTCGGGCCTTCGCCGCGTCAGGGTCGATCTCAAAGCGACGCAATGACGGCCTGTCACAATGCGGAACTGTGCCCTCCACTCCTTCGACCGGGCGTGATGGAACCACTGTTTCGCCGTCCCGAGCAACCTCAAGGGAGTTTCTGACCGTGACCACGCGACGTCGTTGAGTAAGAATTGCCGCGCCGTGTTTATGCTCTATGTCTCTCATATCTGGATATTCGCGGCCGATAAGGAGCCTGCTTGGAGTGTGCTGTGCCCTCATGGCCCACACTCCTTGTGGCGGGAGTCAGTTGTTCGTGAAGACCGTGCACATCTCGGCGTTGGTTATGGCGAAATTGTGAATTCGACTGTGACGAAACTGTTGAGGTCGCAGGTCGTAAAGCGGAGACGTTATGGGAGGGAAATCATGTGCCAGCGTGCTGTCTGCCGGTTGTGCCGGAAGATCACCTATGAGGGCTGCGGGAGACACGTGGAGCAAGTGCTCGCCGATGTGCCGACACCTCAGCGGTGCACGTGTGAGCCTGCGAAGCCCGAGCCTGCGCGCGCGGGGGAGCCGATGACTCGAACGGGGCCGACGCCGGCGCCTGCTCCTCGAAGCCCGGACGGTTCGCGGGACCGATCGACGAAGGGCTGGTGGGCCCGGCTCGTCTCGTGGATGAAAAGCCCGGCATGAAAGAACCGGCATGAAAGAAGTCGACGGCGGCCACCTGCGCTCGCTGCGGGAGGGGCCGGGGACAGTCGGTCGGCCATGCCTTCCTCGACGGGCGCACGCCCGCCGCCGCGGGCCATCCCGCAGCGGCGCCGAACCGAGACAAGGCGGAAGAGTCCGCGTCGGACGATGCTGATCCGTCGGGCGGTATTCGGGAGACCAACCTCCCCTTCGCTCACGCACCGCTCACGCAAACGGCCCCGGACGAGGAGTCCGAGGCCGAGCAGAACCTCTCCCTGGGGAGACCCCCCCCGGGCAGAACGGTGTTGCCTGGTGCCCCCGGCAGGATTCGAACCTGCGACACCCGCTTTAGGAGAGCGGTGCTCTATCCCCTGAGCTACGGAGGCGTGGATCACGGCGTGATCCGGCGACTAGCCTAGCGGATAAGGGATCCGCGCTTGCAAGGTTTGCGTTTCCGCAGGTCAGCGTGGTCGCGGCGGGGTCATGGCAGGGGTGTGGCGGGGGCGTGTGGGGGGTGCCTCCCGCCTGGGTGTCAGCCGGCGATGTGCCAGCTCACCGTGCCGTCCGTGGTGACGAGGAGGGCGAGCAGGAGGAGGTCCGTGGCGCCGAGGGCGAGGCCCAGGAGGGCGCGGCCGCGGCGGGTGGTGCCGCGGGCCAGGGCGAGGCCGCCGAGGATCAGGGCACAGGGGCCGAGGACGAGGTTGAGGACCAGGGTGCCGAGCAGGCCGAGGATGAAGGAGGCCACGGCCATGCCGTCGGCGTGCGAGCGGGCGGCGCGGGTGGCGGCGGCCGGTGCGGGGGAGGCCGTCCGCGGGGCTTGGCTGAGCGCGGTCATCGGGAGGTCACCTCGGTCTTGTGGCGGCGTTCGCGGAGGAAGAAGACGAGCAGCCAGCCGCTGATGACGGCGGCCGCGATGAGGGTGACGGGGACGGGGAGGTGTGCCGCGGTGCCCAGCATGATCCCCATCAGGAGGAGGGCTGCGACGAGGAAGAGCATGATCTGCCTTTTCCACTCGGAGGACACTTGTTCACTCAGTGCCTCCAGCATACGGCGGTTCAGGGGTGGAGAAGTTAAGAGAACGGTTGTTTACTGGATGACATGAGTCACACCCCTGGGGTCCGCCAGGCCCAGAAGCAGAAGACCCGGCAGGCACTGCTCGACGCGGCGCTCGGCCTGTTGGAGGAGCAGAGCCTGAGCAGCCTGGGCCTGCGCGAGGTGACGCGGGTGGTGGGGATCGCCCCGGCCGCGTTCTACCGGCACTTCAAGGACCTGGGGGAGCTCGGCGTCGCACTGGTCGAGGAGGCGCTCGGCAGCCTGCATGTGATGGTGCGGGCGATCCTCGCCGAACAGGACGGCGCCGAGGAGCGGATAGACCGGACGGTCGCGGTCGTCGAGCGGCACGTACGGGCGTACCCGCTGCACATCCGGTTCATCGCCCGCGAGCGGCACGGCGGCGTACGGGCCGTACGGCAGGCCATCGCGGACGAACTCGACCGGTTCGCCGAGGAGGTCGCGGCGGCGCTCAAGTCCCAGCCGGTGTCGGAGGGGTGGCGGGACGACGACGTCCGGATGCTGGCCGAGCTGTACGTGGACCGGCTGGTCACGACGGCCGCCGCGCTGCTCGACGCCGACGAGGACGGGGCGCCCGGGGCCGCCGAGCAGGTGGTGCGTACGGCGCGCCGCCAGCTGCGGCTGATCAGCATCGGGCGGCAGCACTGGCAGGAGGACGGGGACCTCTCGTGAGAGTGCCCCGTGGTCAGGCGCGGGCCGGGGTGACGCGGACGCGGTAGGTGCCGTCCTGGTTCTCCGTCAGGACGGTGACCGCGGCCCCGGTGGCACGGTCGGTGTAGGTCTCGCCGGGGAGGAAGGTCGCATCGGTCAGTTCCGGGTCGACGTAGGGGCTGTCCCGGTAGCAGCCGCCGCTGTGCGGGGTGGCGTCCACGATCCGGAGCGGTCCGCGGCCCGAGGGCACGTCCGTGGCGACCCGGTAGATCAGGATGCCCGGCCGGCAGACCGCGGGTTCGAGCAGGCCGTGGCCGCGGGCCTCGGCCACCAGGGCGGTGTGCGGCGAGGTCGGAATGACGACGATCTTGGTGCCGCCCGGTGTGGAGACCGGGGTGAGGGTGTGCTCGCCGGGCGTCCCGTGGGGCAGCGCGCAGTGCACCTGTTGGGGTGCCAGCCAGCCGAGCTTCCACTTGTGCCAGCCGACGAAGTCGTTGTTCGGCCCCCAGTCCTCGTCCATCGGGTCCCAGTGGCCCACCGGTGGCGGCTCCTGGCGGCCGTCGGTGTAGTAGAGGTCGGGCAGGCCGAAGCTGTGCGCGTTCTCGTGGTTGAGGACCCGGAAGGCGCTCAGGCCCGACTGCCGGCTCCAGATGAAGGACGCGTTCCGGAACGGCACCCCGTCGGCCGTCTTCATCCCCATGTCGCCCCCGCTGAAGGTGACGGACAGGACCGTACGGGTGGCGGGAGGCCCCGCGTTGGGCGCCGCGATGATGTTGATGACGTCGTAGTCGCGGAAGTTGACGATCGGGTCGACGGCGCGCACGACCTCCTGTGACAGGGCGTGGTAACCGCCGTCCGAGGCCGGGTCGAAGTTGGTGCCGCGCTGGATGCCGTACGCCGCCAGCGGCCGGGACATCCGGATCCACCGGAACAGCGGCATCGGCAGGTAGGTCAGCCTGCCGTACGAGCTGGTGCGGAAGAAGTCCGTGGTGGCCGGGAAGAACTCGGCGAAGCGGGCGCTGGCCGGCATCGTGGCGCGGGCGTCCGGGAAGTCGATGAAGAGCGTCAGGGCCCGTACGACGCCGGACGAGCGGGCGAAACCGGCGGGGGTGTCGGCCGATTCGGCGACGTCGTTGGTGATGCCGTGCAGCGCGCAGGGGCCGCTCGGCGGGGCGCCGGGCCCGGGAGGTATGGCCACGGCGTTGGGGGGCGAACCCAGCGCTATGGCCGCCGCCGCGGTGGCCGCGCCGGCGGCCAGCACCGCGGATACCTTGAGCTTCATAACGATCACCTTGGGGCGCAGGGTGATCGCTCGCGCGCGGAGTTACATCAATCGGAGGCACCGGGCCACCCGGGACACCCAGGGGCAGCCGTGTGCCTCAGGTCACATGCCGGCGGGAAATATCCGGGGAGCGGTTCCCCGTTTAACCAGTCGTCCGGCTGAAACGGGGAGGCTCTCCCCGGTTGGTCGGAGTCACTGGACTGCGAAGCCGGAAGCCGGAAGTCGGAAGGGGTGAGTCGGATGGCCGTGGGCGTCGGCGCCACGAGTGCCAAGACGGCGAAGTGCGGTGCGTCGTCACCCCGACTGCGGGCCGACGCGCTGCGCAACCGGGAGCGGATCATCGCCGCCGCCCGCGAGACGATGGTCGAGTTCGGGGCCGATGTCCCCTTCGATGAAATCGCTCGACGCGCGGGGGTCGGCAATGCGACGCTTTATCGTCACTTTGCGGATCGCCTGGAGTTGATCCACCACGTCACGCTCTCCGTCATGTCCCGTACCGCGGACCAGGCGGAATCCGTCCTTGCCGAGGAGTCCGATGCCTTCCAAGCGCTGAGGCGCTTCGTCCACGCTGCGGTGGAGGAGAAGATCGGGGCCCTGTGCCCCCTGCTCTCCGACGGCGTCGACCGTGACCACCCCGATCTGCTCGCCGCGCGCGATCGCCTGGAGGCGGCCGTCGAGGCCCTCATGGGCGCGGCGCGGGACAGCGGTCAGCTGCGCACCGACATCGCCGTCGGTGATCTGATGATCGCGATCACCCAGCTCACCCGGCCGCTGCCGGGCAGCGGCTGCGTCGATTTCGACAGGTTCGTCCACCGGCACCTGCAGCTGTTCCTGGACGGCCTGCAGGCGCCCGCCCGCTCCGAACTCCCCGGCTGTGCCGCCACGTTGGAGGACCTCAGGCGCCGGAAGTCCTGACCGGACACCGGAAGTCCTGACCGGACGCCGGAAGCCCTGACGCGCCACACCTCCTCGCACCGCCCGTTACCTCCCTTCCCCTGCTTATCGCCTCTTCCGTTTCACCCGTCCTGTTCTTTTTGCTCCGTCCCGCCCTGCTCCCTCCCGTCCCGTTCTTCGCTCCTGTTCGCTCACGCCCCACTAGGTGGATCCCGCCATGCCTGAAACCGTCCCGTCCGTCGATCCCCGGCGCTGGAAAGCGCTGATATTCATCGCGCTCGCCCAGCTGATGGTCGTCCTCGACGCGACCATCGTGAACATCGCGCTGCCCTCCGCCCAGAAGGACCTCGGCATCACCGACGCCAACCGGCAGTGGGTGATCACCGCCTACGCGCTGGCCTTCGGCGGGCTGCTGCTGTTCGGTGGGCGGGTCGCCGACCTGTGGGGCCGGAAGCGGACCTTCATCACCGGGCTGGCCGGATTCGCGCTCGCCTCCGCGCTCGGCGGGGCCGCGGCCAACGAGGGCGTGCTGCTCGGTGCGCGGGCACTGCAGGGCTTCTTCGGCGCGCTGCTGGCGCCCTCCGCCCTCTCCCTCCTCGCCGTGACCTTCACCGAGGCCAGGGAGCGCGCCAAGGCGTTCGGCATCTTCGGTGCGATCGCCGGTGGTGGCGGCGCCGTGGGTCTGATCCTCGGCGGTGTGCTCACCCAGTACATGAACTGGCGCTGGACCTTCTTCGTGAACATCCCGTTCGCCGTGGTTGCCGCGACCGGTGCCTACCTGGTCATCCGGGAGCCCGCGGACAGCCGCAACCCCTCCCGGCTGGACATCCCGGGCGTCGTCCTGGCCACGCTCGGTCTGGTCTCGCTGGTCTACGGGTTCACCCGCGCCGAGTCCGACGGCTGGCTGGCCGGCCCGACGCTCGGACTGTTCGCCGCGGCCGCCGTGCTGCTGCTGTCCTTCGTCCTGGTCGAGTCCAAGGTCAAGGCCCCGCTGCTGCCGCTGCGGGTGGTCGCCGAGCGGAACCGTGCCGGTGTCTACGCGTCGCTCGGCCTGGCCGTGATCGGGATGTTCGGCCTCTTCCTCTTCCTGACGTACTACCTGCAGATCGTGAAGGGCTACACGCCGGTCGAGACCGGTCTGGCCTTCCTCCCGATGGTCGCGGGCATGATCACCGGCTCGACGCAGATCGGCGCCCGGCTGATGACCCGGATCCGGCCGCGGCTGCTGATGGCCCCCGGCTTCGTGGTGGCCGCGACCGGCATGCTGGTGCTGACCCAGATCGACCTGGACACGTCCTACCCGGCGCTGATCCTGCCCGGCTTCCTGCTGATGGGCCTCGGCATGGGTACGGCGTTCATGCCCGCGATGTCGCTGGCCACCTACGGGGTCCAGCCGCGCGACGCCGGTGTCGCCTCCGCGATGGTCAACACCTCGCAGCAGGTGGGCGGCGCGATCGGAACGGCCCTGCTGAACACGATCGCGGCGAGCGCCACCACGGCGTACGCCACCTCACACGCGGCCGGTGCGCGCTCCCGCGACCTGCTCAAGCTCCAGTCGATGGTGCACGGCTACACCTCCGCCATCTGGTGGGCGGTCGGCATCCTGCTGCTGGCCGGCGCGATCGCCTTCACCCTCATCAACACCGGGCGTCCCGGCGCCGGTTCGCCGGCGGCCTCCTCGGCCGACGGCAGGCGCGCGGCCGAGGACGCGGACGAGGTCCCGGTCCCGGTGATGGCCCACTGAGGCGCTCCGCGCCGACTCTCACCGATGCGGCCGCGCCCGACTCTTACCGGACTCCTACGCGCCGCTTACCTCGCTCGGACGGGTGACCCCCTCTACGGGGCCTCACCCGCCCCTCCGGGCGCCGGACGCCGGCCTTCCCCGGCTTCGCTGAACGGTCAGCGGAGCCAGGGGAGGTCGGCGCCTTGGGGTTGCAGTCCTTCGGCCATCACCTGGCAGATTTCGGCCAGGTGGCCGACCTGCTCCGGCGACAGGCGGTCGAAGATCGCGGCGCGGACGGCGGCGACGTGTCCCGGGGCGGCCTTCTCCAGCATCCGCATGCCCTCGTCCGTGAGGTACGCGTTCTGGCCGCGCTTGTCGGACGGGCAGTTCTCGCGCCGCACCCAGCCGTTCCTCTCCAGGCGGGCGATCGCGTGCGAGAGCCGGGAGCGGGTGATCTTGGCGTTCTGGGCCAGCTCGGTCATCCGCATCCGGCGCCGCGGTGCCCGGGAGAGCTGGACGAGCAGCCCGTAGTAGACATGCGGCATCCCGGCGTCACGCTGGAGCTGACGGTCGAGGTGGTCCTCCAGGAGCGTGGTGGCGTGGAGGTAGCACTGCCAGGCGTATTGCTCCTCGTCACTGAGCCAACGCGGCTCGACTGCGGGTTCGTTGCTCATGCCATCCACTCTCTCACCGCTCGGAGAGTTATTTAAATTTTAACAACGTCGGGGGTAGACTGGAAGTCGATGCTTGAAGATTCAAGTAATTGCCTGCGGTGGCCGGATGTTTTGCCTCACCGACTACCGCCAGTGTGACGCCATGGAGATGTGATGTCTGTAATGCCGGCTCTCTACCTCAGTCATGGCGCGCCCCCGCTCGCCGACGACCCGTTGTGGCCGGCCCAACTGGCCGCCTGGTCCGCGCAGCTGCCGCGCCCGAAGGCGGTGCTGATCATCTCCGCACACTGGGAGGCGGCTCCGATCGCCCTCGGCGCCACCGAGACCGTGCCGCTCGTCCACGACTTCTGGGGATTCCCGCGCCACTACTACGAGGTCCGGTACCCCGCGCCCGGTGCGCCACAGCTGGCCGAGCGCATACGGAAGACGCTGCGGACCGCAGGCACCCCGGTGGTGGACATCCCCGACCGGGGGCTCGACCACGGCGCGTACGTCCCGCTCGTCGAGATGTACCCGGACGCCGATGTTCCGGTCCTCCAGGTCTCGATGCCCACGCTCGATCCGCGCCTCCTGTACGAGACCGGCCGCCGGCTCGCCCCACTACGCGACGAGGGCGTACTGATCGTGGGCAGCGGGTTCTTCACCCACAACCTGGCGGCGCTGCGGCAGTCCCACGACGGCACGCCCGCCTGGTCGGCGGAGTTCGACGACTGGGGGCGGCAGGCCCTGGAGGCCCAGGACCTCGATGCCCTCTTCGACTTCGTCCACAAGGCGCCGGCCGGGCGGCTGGCGCATCCGCGCACCGAGCACTTCGCGCCGCTGTTCGTGACCCTGGGGGCCGCGGACGCCCAGGGGCAGCTGGACAGCGGGCGGAGTGTGATCGACGGGTTCTGGATGGGGCTGGCGAAGCGGTCGCTGCAGTACGGCTGACGACCGGGCGGACCGGCTCAGGGCTCGTCCGGTCAGTCGTCCACGTCGATCAGCGCCACGGCGTTCAGGGCCGCCGACAGGGCGCGGGTGTCGCCGTCCTCGGAGGCCGCGGCCACGTCCAGCGCGGTGTCGGCGAACTTGATCGCGTGCTCGTTCCCGTTGGCGATCGCCCGCGCGAAGACCTCCTCCGGGGTGAGGGAGCCGGCGTCCGGGGCCCGGCGCGGGGTGTCCGCGGCGTAGATGGCGGTGATCGCCGAGGTGGCCGCCCAGGCCACCGTGAAGGAGGGCGCCCAGAGGTCCTGGGGGAGCGCGGGCAGGATGCGCAGGACCGCGTTCGGCGCGGTGGCGGCGTGGACCAGCATGATGCCGTTCCCGTGGCCGTAATCGCCGTAGTTGAGGGTGGCGGCCCGGACGAGCGCGGTCAGGCCCTCCCGTACGGCCTCCGGGTCCTCGGGGACGTGCAGCGACTCGGTCGTCGCCAACCACCCCTTGGTGTCGGGGAGTTGAGCGTACCCCTGGACCGGCGCCACACGCTGGTCGGCAATACGGGGAACGGCTGCGAGGGCCTCGGCCGGGGTGGCGCGGCCCGTGGGGTGCACGGCGGTGGGGAGCAGCAGGTGCCGGGCGGCCCAGTACCCCAGGGCGTGCGCGAACTCCGCCAATCGCGGGGCATTTTCACCCGGGGCGTTCTCACCCTCCGCCAGGAGGCTGCGGACGGCGTGGCCCAGGCGGATGACCGGGTGGGTGGCGGCGCCCGCGATACCGGGGAGCAGCCGCGGCCACCACTCGGCGAGGACGTCCCGCCAGGGCCGTTCGGCGACCCGCTCGGTGAAGTACGCGGTCCAGTCGGTGACCCGGTCGGTCTCCCCGAGTGCCCGCTGCCAGTTGGCGTCGGTGACGGGCGCTTTGGCGACCGGTACGTCCTCCAGCTTGTGCTCGTAGGCGTCGAGCCAGCGATGGACGGTGCGGGCCTGGCCGTTGCGGACCATCGCTTCGATGGCCATCGGGCCGTGGTTGCTCAGGAATCCCTTGAATTCGGGCCCGGATGCGTGCAGGCGCTGTAACGCCTCGTCGAGTGTGCCGCTCGTCGTTTCCATGGAGCGAGGCTAGGTCGGCCGCGGGCGGGAACGTAACGGGCTTTCGGCTTACGGCGCTGGTCGTAAGGCCATGGGGGCGGGGGGATGGGGGACGGATGCGGGGGACGGATGCACGGGCGCGGGGGTGAGCGACCGCGGTCGGGGGCGATTGTCAGTGGCGGGTGGCACGCTGAGGTCAGTGGCGGATCGGCTGCCAGGAGCGCCGGTCCATCCGGCACGGAAATCCCGACAGGAGGTGTCGGGTATCGGGGGGAGAGTGACGTCATGAGCGACGGCATCAGCGGTATGAGTGGCGGCATGGCGAGGCGAAGTGGCGCGGGGGGCGCCGGGGTCGCCGGGGTCGCCTGGGCAGTGGTCGAGGAGGCGGCGCCCGAGCTGGCCGGGCGGGTGCGAACGCGTTTCGCGGCGTACCGGCACCACGTGCTGGCCACGCTCCGGCGGGATGGCGCTCCGCGACTCAGTGGCCTGGAGGCGGACTTCCGGGACGGGGAGCTGTGGCTGGGGATGATGAACGGCTCGCGCAAGGTCCTGGACCTGCGGCGCGATCCCCGGTTCTCGCTCCATGCCAATCCGGGAGAGCACGCCGAGGTGCCGGAGCCGGGGGACGTACGGGTGTCCGGGCGGGCGGTCGAGGTGACCGACCCCGAGCTGATCGCGCGCTATGCCGCGGAGGTGCATCCGCCCGAGCCGTTCCAGCTGTTCCGGGCGGAGGTGACCGAGGTGGTGCGCACGTATATCGAGAGCCCGTACGTGGTGGTCGAGACCTGGTCGCCGGGGCGGCCGCTGCGCACGATACGGCGGACGTCGGAGGACGCGACGCTGACGTTCGGCTGACGTCGGAGGACGCGCCGCTGACGGCGCGGGTGCGGGTGCGCGTGCGCGTGCGGCCAAGCGTCGGTGCGGTCACGCGCCGGTGCAGGTGGCGGGGTCAGTGCGTGGCGGCGGGCAGGCGGCGGCGCTGGGTGTCCTGCGCCTGGCGCGTGCGGTGCCGGCCGTGTGGTTCGCGGGCGCTGTGGGCGCGGAAGAGGTAGAGAGCGGAGATGAACATGATCCCGCCCATGACGAACCCGAAGATGCACGACTTCAGCAGCGACTCGCCGCCCAGGCTGTACACCCAGCCCATCGACACCCCGAAGAGTCCGCCGTAGGCGAGCGCCCGGGTCTCGGTGAGCATGGACGACTGGTAGTGCGCCACCAGCAGCCCGAGGACGCCGCTGACCACGGCCGCGGCCACTCCGTACAGCAGGGCCGGTCCGCCCTTGATGCCGGCGGTGTGGGTGCGGAAGATCGTGAACAGGCCGAAGGCGAGCGCCGCGATGATCGGCCAGGTGACGGTGGCCGGGACGCGCTCGGCCATGGCCGCCAGGCGTGAGGTCCCCGAGCTGTCGGAGGCCCGTTCCGCGGAGCCGGGGCGGGGGCCGGCGGTGGCTCCGTGTTCGCCCTCGACCGTGCCGTGTGAGCGGGCGGCCCTCGCGCCGTGCCGGCGTGCGTGCTGGTCCATGGCGGGCTCCTCTCGATCGCCCCGCTGGTCCTGGGCCCGCGTTCCCCGGACCCACTCCCGTATGCCTGCGCGCCCAGGCGTCTTCCTGGCTACCGGGCACGCCTTCTGTCCAGGCGACACCCGGGGGGCCGCCGCGTCAACCGGAGCGGCGAAAGGGCCTTACGGCCGGAGCGGCGCAATGGCCTTACGAGGTGTCCTCACGAGGTCCTCGGCCGAGATTTCACCCGAGGTCCTTCTGGTACCAGGCCACGTCCCAGTAGCGGTCGAATTTCCGGCCCACTTCCGTGTACGTGCCGATGTGCCGGAAGCCGAAGCGGGTGTGCAGGCGGGCGGACGCCTCGTTCGGCTGGGTGATTCCCGCGTAGGCGCGGTGCACGTCCTCCTTGGCCAGCGCCTCGAACAGGGCCTCGTAGAGGAGCGTGCCGACGCCGCGGCCCGCGGCCTCCGGCGCGCAGTAGATGGTGACCTCGACGGACGGGGCGTAGGCCGCCTTGGGGCGGAAGGCGCTGCTGGTCGCGTAGCCGAGGAGCGGAGCCACCGGGGGCTCACCTGGCCCGTTGTGGGTGTTTTTTGCCCGTTCTGCGGGTAGCTGCGCAACCAGAAGGCGGTGGGGGCCGTCTTGAGGGTGGGAGAGCAGCCAGGGGCGGCGCTCCTCGGGAGTGAAGGGCTCCAGGTCAAAGGTGACCGGAGTCTCACGGATGTAGTGGTTGTAAAGATCCGTAAGGGCCGGAAGGTCCGCCTCGACGCCCGCTCTGACCTGCACTCCCCCTTGCTCTAACGGCATATGGCCTCCCTCGCTGCGGGCGCAGGGTACTGCATGATCAGAAAAATAGCCGCGCCGTGTGGGAATTCTGTCCGGATTCCAGCCGTTGTTTCCTTCGGACGGGCCACTCGGCAAGCATCGCAGTCGATGCCCTACCGGTATCGGCGCACGTCAGCCGGTGCGACGCGCCATGTCGCCCCGCACACGTCGCAGCACGTCGGTGCACCAACCGGCCCGCCCCACCGTCCCGCGACCGACTCATCGCAAAGGGAGCACACGCATGGCAACCCGTGCCGTCGCCCGTCGTCAGGAAAGCACCAGCGCTTCTGACGGGGCCAACAGTGTTCGCGCTGTAGGCGGGGAGATCGCCGACCGCGACCTGGTCGGCATGTACCTCGACGAGATCGCGCGTACACCCCTGCTCGACGCCGCCAAGGAGGTCGAGCTGTCCCAGACCATCGAGGCGGGTGTCTACGCCCAGCAGATCCTGGACGGCGAGGTCACCGACGGCAATGCCGCAGGTGCCAGCCGTGAGGAGCTGGAGGCGCTGGCCGCGGAGGCCGCCAAGGCCAAGGACGTCTTCATCCGCTCCAACCTGCGGCTGGTCGTCGCGGTGGCGCGCCGCTACCCGCGCGCCGGGCTCCCCCTGCTCGACCTGATCCAGGAGGGCAACGCCGGCCTGGTGCGGGCCGTGGAGAAGTTCGACTACGCCAAGGGCTTCAAGTTCTCGACGTACGCCACGTGGTGGATCCGTCAGGCGATCACCCGCTCCATCGCCGACCAGTCGCGCACCATCCGGCTGCCCGTGCACCTCGTCGAGGAGCTGGGCCGGATTCGCCGGGTGCAGCGCGAGTTCAACCGCGAGAACGGCCGCGACCCGGAGCCCGAGGAGGTCGCCGGCGAGCTGGGCAGCACGCCCGCCCGCGTCACCGACGTACTGGACTGGGCCCGCGACCCGGTCAGCCTCAACATGTCGGTGGACGACGACGGCGACACCCAGTTCGGCGACCTGCTGGAGGACACCTCCGCGGCCTCGCCCGAGCAGTCGGTCCTCACGCTGCTGCGCAGCGAGGAGCTGGAGGACCTCATCGACCGCCTCGACCACCGCACCGCATCGATCATCAAGGCGCGCTACGGCATCGAGGACGGCCGCGAGCGCACGCTGACCGAGGTCGGCAAGCAGCACGGCCTCACCCGCGAGCGGATCCGGCAGATCGAGAAGCACGCACTGCTGGAGCTGAAGCGGATGGCGCACGACACGGGGTTCGACGCGGCCGCGTAACCCCGGTGACCCGGTAACCCCTCCCCGGCAAGCAGGACGAGCCCCGGTGCCCTTCGCGGCGTCGGGGCTCGTCCTTTTGTTGCGGCGCCCGGGCGCGGCCCCTGCCTCCTGCCTCCCGCCCCTGCCCGCCGCCCCCGCCCCTGTCTGCTGAGATACCCCTACCGATGTCTGTTTGAGTCCGACTGACGCCCGAGTCTGTTTACATCGCCCCACATGTGGGCGTAACCTCGGAGTGAAACCACAGGTTCGGGCAGGGAAACGGACACAAACGCGATGTACGCACCGGAACGGCAGCAGGAGATCCTGCGACTGGCACGTGAGAGCGGGCGGGTCGATGTGCTCTCGCTCGCCGAGGAGTTCCAGGTCACCGCCGAGACCGTTCGGCGCGACCTCAAGGCGCTGGACCGGGCCGGCCTGGTGCGCAGGGTGCACGGTGGTGCCATCCCGGCCGGCCGGCTGGACTTCGAGCCGGACCTCGCCGAGCGGGACGCCGTCGCCGCCGACGAGAAGGTGCGCATCGCCCGCGCCGCCCTCGCCGAGCTCCCGGGCAGCGAGAACGGCGAGCACGGCGGCGGGTCCCCCCGCGGCCGCGGTTTCGGCAGCGTGATCCTGGACGCCGGTACCACGGCCGCCCGGCTCGCCGCCGAGATCCCGCTGGAGGCCGAGCTGACCGTCGTCACCCACGGCCTGCCGGTGGCCGCGCGGCTGGCCGACCACCCCGGGCTGACCCTGCACCTCGTAGGCGGCCGGATCCGGCACCGTACCCGGGCCGCGGTCGACGACTGGGCGCTGCGCGCCTACCGCGAGATCAACGCCGACGTGCTGTTCCTGGCGACCAACGGCTTCTCCCTCGACGGCGGGCTGACCACCCCCGACCTGGCGGAGGCCGCGGTCAAGCGGGCGCTGATCCGCGCCGCCCGCCGGGTCGTCCTGCTCGCCGACTCCGGCAAGTTCGAGCAGCGGCACTTCGCCCGCTTCGGCGACCTCTCGGACGTGGACCTGCTCATCACCGACACCGGGTTGAGCCCCGACGACGCCCTCGCCATCGAGCGCGCGGGCACGGAAGTGGTACGCGCATGACCTCCTCCGATACGCCCGCGACGCCCTCCGAGGCGCCCATGGCCGCCTCCGATACGCCTACGCCCCCCTCCGAGACGCCCATGATCCTCACCGTCACGCCCAACCCCAGCCTGGACCGTACGTACGAGATCCCGGCGCTGGACCGCGGGGCCGTGCTCCGGGCCACCGCGGACCGGATCGACCCCGGCGGCAAGGGCGTCAACGTCTCCCGGGCGCTCACCGCCGCCGGACACCGCACCCTCGCCGTACTGCCCCTGGGCGGCCCCGCGGGCGCGGCGCTGGCCGCGCTGCTGAACGGGGAGGGGATCGAGGTGGTGGGCGTACCGGTGGCCGGCCAGACCCGTTCCAACATCTCGGTCGCCGAGCCCGACGGCACCCTCACCAAGATCAACGCGACCGGTCCCGAGCTGTCCGCCGACGAGTCGGAGGCGCTGCTCGCGACGGTCGGCGAACGGTCGGCGGGCGCCGGCTGGATCGCCTGCTGCGGCAGCCTGCCGCGCGGCCTGGCGCCCGAGTGGTACGCGGAGCTGGTCGCCCGGGCGCACGGTGCCGGGGCCCGGATCGCCCTGGACACGTCCGGCCCGTCGCTGACCGCAGCCCTGTGCGAACAGCCGGACGTCGTCAAGCCCAACGCCGAGGAGCTGGCACAGGCCGTCGGCCGCCCGCTCGCGACCGTGGGCGAGGCGGTCAAGGCCGCGGAGGAGCTGCGGGCGCGCGGTGCGCGGGCCGTACTCGCTTCCCTGGGCGCGGACGGCCAACTGCTGGTCGACGAGGGCGGCACCCACTTCGGCAGCGCGCCGGTCGCCGCCGTCCGCAGCAACGTGGGGGCCGGCGATGCGTCACTGGCCGGATTCCTCGCGGCCGGCGGTACGGGGACGGCCGCGCTGGCCGCCGCGGTGGCGCACGGCGCGGCCGCCGTCCAACTGCCCGGCAGCCAGATGCCGACACCGCGGGATCTCGTTCCCTCGGCGGTCATGACCACCGATGACGTGCCGTACGACCGGCCGCTGACGGAGCCGGTGTCATGAACGGGCGGGCGGGTGTCGTGCACGGGCGGGCCGGTGTCATGCCCGGGCGGGCGGGTGTCATCAAGAGCCGGGGGAGTGGGGGCAGGGCGGTGGCAGCCGCGGAGTGTGGGTGCGTGCTGCCGTCCGCCGACGAGTTGTTCGCGAGGGTCGGTCGCCCGGCAGGCGCTCGGACCGGTATGGAAGGGAGCCCGCGATGAGCGAGCTGATCACCGCGGACCTGGTCGATCTCGACCTGTCCGCAGACACCAAGGACGCCGCCGCGCGGTCGCTGGCCGAGCGGATGGTCGCGTCCGGTCGCGTCACCGACCTGGAGGGTTTCCTCGCGGACGTGGCCGCACGTGAGGCCCAGATGCCGACCGGGCTGGACGGCGGCATCGGGATCCCGCACTGCCGCAGCGCGCACGTCACCGAGCCGACGCTGGCCTTCGGGCGGAGTGCGGCCGGAATCGACTTCGGGGCGCCGGACGGCCCGGCCGACCTGATCTTCCTGATCGCGGCCCCGGCGGGCGGCGACGCGGACCACCTGTCGATCCTCTCCACCCTCGCCCGCCACCTCATGGACGAGTCCTTCACCGGCGCCCTGCGCTCCGCCACCGAGCCGGGCCGCACGGCAGCGCTGATACGGGGCGAGACACCGGAGGAGCCGGAGGAGGCCACCGCGGCGGAGGAGCCGGGGCAGGAGACTGGGACGGAGGAGCCGGGGAAGGCCACTGCGGCGGAGGAGCCGACGGCCGCCCCGGAGCCGGTGGCCGCTCCGGAGCCGGTGGCCGCTCCGGAGCCGGAGGCCGCTCCGGAGCCGGAGGCCACCTCAGCCCCCACTCCCCCTCCCACCCCCACCCCCTTCCGCATCATCGCCATCACCTCCTGCCCCACCGGCATCGCGCACACCTACATGGCCGCCGAGTCGCTGGAGAAGGCCGGACGGGCCGCCGGTGTCGAGGTGTTCGTCGAGACGCAGGGCTCGGCCGGGTTCAAGCGGCTCGATCCGCAGCTCGTGGCCGACGCGGACGGCGTGATCTTCGCCCATGACGTCGAGGTACGGGACAGGGAGCGGTTCGCCGGCAAGCCGATCGTCGACGTCGGGGTGAAGGCGGGCATCAACCGCCCCGCCGAACTCATCGCGGAGGTACGGGAGAAGGCCGCCCGGGGCGAGACCGGTGAGATCGGCGGGACCGCCACCGCCGCGCGGCCCGCCGTGCCCATGGACCGAGGTGCCGACGCCGCCGACGGCTACGCCACCCGCCTGCGCAAGTGGCTGATGACCGGCGTCAGTTACATGGTTCCGTTCGTCGCCGCGGGCGGTCTGCTGATCGCGCTCGCCTTCGCGATCGGCGGCTACACGATCAACAAGGCGCCGTCCGTCGCCGACCACTTCCTCTGGACCGAGTCCGCCAGCTGGGCGGCCCTGCTGTTCCAGATAGGCAGCGTCGCCTTCGGCTTCCTCGTCCCCGTGCTGGCCGGCTTCATCGCGTACGGCATGGCCGACCGGCCCGGGCTCGTCCCCGGGTTCGTCGGCGGAGCCATCGCGCTCACCATCAACGCGGGCTTCCTCGGCGGTCTGATCGCCGGTCTCCTCGCGGGCGGGGTGGTGATGACGATCCAGCGCCTGAACGTCCCGGCACCGCTGCGCGGCATCATGCCGGTCGTCGTGATCCCGCTGGTTTCCTCCGCACTCGTCGGCTTCCTGATGTTCCTGGTGGTCGGCAAGCCGATCGCCGCACTGCAGAAGGGATTGACCGACTGGCTCTCCGGGCTGTCCGGAGCCAACGCGATCATCCTCGGCGCGCTGCTCGGCCTCATGATGTGCTTCGACCTCGGCGGGCCGCTGAACAAGGTCGCCTACGCCTTCGCGGTCGGTGGTCTGGCCAATCCCAACGAGGGCAGCCTGAAGGTGATGGCCGCGGTGATGGCCGCCGGTATGGTCCCGCCGCTGGCGATGGCACTGGCGACGACCGTCCGCGGGCGGCTCTTCACCAAGACCGAGCGGGAGAACGGCAAGGCGGCCTGGGTGCTGGGGGCGTCCTTCATCACCGAGGGCGCGATCCCCTTCGCGGCCGCGGATCCGCTGCGCGTCATCCCCTCCGCGATGGTGGGCGGCGCGGTCACCGGCGCCCTGTCGATGGCCTTCGGCTGCACCCTGCGGGCCCCGCACGGCGGCGTCTTCGTCGTCCCGCTGATCGGCCAGCCGCTGCTCTACCTGCTCGCCATCGCCGCCGGTACGTGCGTCAGCACCGCCCTGGTCCTCCTCCTCAAGACCCTCCGCAAGCCCACCCCCACCACCCCGGCCGAGACCCCGTCCCCCGACCACCCCGTCATCCCGACCACCCCGGCCGCCGCCTGACCCTCCGCCCCACCGGGCCCCGGGACCGCCACCACAGGCGTCCCGGGGCCCGGCCTGCTTGCTGCGGACTCTCAGCGCCGGGGACTGTGCCGCGGGGGAGTCGAACTCGCCCGTTGGGAGGCCTCCCGCTCCGTCACGATTTCCTGACGCTGTTCCTCCAGGTAGCCCCTGGCCTCGCGTTCGGCCGCCAGGCGGTCGCTTTCCGACATGGAATCCCAGCGCTGCTGAAAGGTCTCGAACCTTACGAGGAGGGACTCGTCCTGGGGAGCTTCCCGAATGGCCTCCCGGATCCCCTTGCGCCCCGACATCACGTCCCTGGCCATCTCCGTGAGCGGATCGCCCTCGTTGCCCCGTGA
Organism: Streptomyces sp. NPDC107765; assembly: GCF_055657085.1. NCBI lineage: Bacteria > Bacillati > Actinomycetota > Actinomycetes > Kitasatosporales > Streptomycetaceae > Streptomyces > Streptomyces sp. NPDC107765. Next base: position 346,500 of record NZ_JBVKBL010000005.1, read on the forward strand.
AAGATTCCGCATGATCTTCCTGAGCATCCTCGCCTTGGCCTCGTCGCGGGCCAGGCTCATGAACTCCTCGTCACCGACCTCGCGATGCTCATTGCCGTGCTGCACTGCGCTCTCCGCTCTTCACTGACACCCGTCTGCTACGCCACCGGGCTGTCGTACGCCCGCCCCGGCACGGGGAAGTTGATGGTCTTGTTCTCGATCGACGCGCTGATGCCGCTCACGAGGCCCACCGAGCCGTTGATCGACGTCTGCAGGGCGCTGATGGTGGTGGTCAGTTTGGACCACATATTGATCATCGCGATGATTTCTCCGGCCACTGCACCTGCCGCGACGACCGGTCCGAACAGCGTAAAACTGGTCGAGGCCCCGGCCAGCGCCGTCAGCCCGACCAGGGCCGCAGTGTCGAGAATTCCACTGAGCAAATCGCCACACGCCTCGGCGGCATTCCAAACCTCTTCGTACGTTTTCTCGTAGTTCTCCTTCAGGGCGACGAAAGATTCTTTCATCTGGTCGAGGTCTTTGGCCAGGGTCTCGAAATAGATGTACGCGGCGTCTGCGGCGTTTCCGTTCCAGGATGAGTCCATGGCTTTATTTCCGGCCGCGATGTTCTTCGAGAGGTCCTCGCAAAAGTCCCCCATGGCCTTCCACGCCTTGGCGCACTGGGCATATTCGACCCAGTCGCCGGCAATCAATTTCTTGGCCTCGTCGACAGGGTTGAAGTCGAAGGCGAGCTCCAATCCTTTGCTGATCAACCAGGACGGGCTCAATACGTCGCCGAACGACAGCAGATCCTTGACGACCCCGCCCTCCGGCTCCTCCTTGTCCGCGTCGACATGCGGTGCCACCAGGCGACTCGTCGGCTCGGCTACGTCTGCAAATCCCATGCGTGTCCCCTCGTCCGCTGCTTGCTCACCGCTTGGACGCCGGGTATGTGGCGTCCATCTTCCGGGATTGCTCCCGGTCGGTAGTGTCGTAATGCCTCGCAGATTTCAGCAGTTCTTCGGAGGAGTTGGCCAGGATTTTGTGCAGTGCCTTCATGGTGTTCTGGACGCGCCCTACGACGTCTTCGTGACCGCCGCCCCACAGTTGCGCCACCGTTGAAATCGGACCTACGTCCGAAGCGAGCATTTCGCAAGAACGTTTGATGTAGTCCCGCGCCTCGTCCACGTCATCGGCTGCTCGCCGTACTTGTTTGCCGAATGCGTTCAAATCGTCCGGTTCGACCGAAAATTCCACGCGTGCCCTTTTGGTTTACTCTTGACTCGAACATTGCCCGCTGTTAGTTTGCAGCGATGGTAAGGAATTTCGGTGGCAGCGGCAATGACCTACCGCCTTTGGAGCCCGCCAACCCGGCCGACGAATATCTGCAGCGACAAGTGCGTGGTTGGTCGTACCTTCCCCTGGCCTTCGGGGTGCTCATCCCCTGGATGTGGCTGTATTTCGCGTTCGCCTATGAGCTGCGCAAGGACCTTCCCGTGCTCGCGGCAGTGGTGATGCATGCGGGGCTGGGGCTCATCTGGTACGGGCGGCGGACCTCGCGACGGGCACTGGTACTGGTCGGGGCAGGTTGTTATCCGCTCGCCGTGGGGTTGTGTCTGCTGTTGCAGGACGTGCTCTGACGGGGTGAAGGGGCGGGCGCCGGCGCTGGATTTCCTGCCTCACTCACCTGGGAGTAAGTCAGCCACCTTCAGGTAAGTACGCACTGAAAAGTGGGTACTTGTTCCTGCTTTTGCCTGGGCCAAGACTGAGCGGGAGATCGAAAGATCGAGAGCGCGAGAGATCGCGGGTACCCAGGTGGAGGGGGAGTTCTGTCGTGTCGGTGGAGAAGACCGGTGTTGCGGTGCTGGGGCTGGGGAGCATGGGGAGTGCGCTGGCCGGGGCGTTGGTGGCGGGAGGGCATGCGGTGCGGGTGTGGAACCGTACGCCGGGGAGGGCCGGGGAGCTCGTTGCGCGGGGGGCGCGGGAAGCCGGGTCGGTGGCCGAGGCGGTGGACGGCTGTGACGTCGTGATCGTCTGCATCCTGGATTACGGCGATGTCGGGCCGCTGCTGGAACAGGCCGGTGGGCCGGCGGGGTTGCAGGGGCGGGTGGTGGTCAATGTGACCAACGGGTCGCCCGCGGAGGCCCGGGAGATGGCGGAGCGGGTGACCGCGCTCGGGGGCGAGTACCTCGACGGCGGCATCATGGCCGTGCCGGAGATACTGGCGACGCCGCAGGCGTTCGTGCTGTACAGCGGGTCCCGGACGGCCTTCGACACGCACCGGGGGCTGTTGGACTCCTTCGCGCGGAGCGTCTACCTGGGGGAGGAGCCCGGGCTCGCACCGCTCAACGATCTTGCGCTGCTGAGCGGGATGTACGGGATGTTCGGCGGCTTCGCGCACGCCGCGGCGTTGATCCGCTCGGCGGGCGGGTCGGTTGCCGGGTTCACGAGCACGCTGCTGGTGCCCTGGCTCCAGGCGATGGCCGGCGGCTTGCCCGCCATGGCGGAGCAGATCGATTCCGGCGACTACTCGGTCACCGGGTCGCCCCTGGCCATGCAGGTCTCGCACGACGCCCTCGGGGACGTCTCGAGGGCGCAGGGCGTGAGCCCGGAGCTGTGGGCGCCGGTGCTGGCGCTGATGGAGCGGCGGGTGGCGGACGGCCACGGGAGCGAGGGGTTCGCGGGGGTGGTGGAGCTGTTGCTGTAGCCGGGCCTCCGGGGCCTGGTGTGTGGACTGCTGACGCTTTACGCTCCGCTGCGCTCCGCCTTCGCTCTTTATCGAGCCCTCGGAAGCGAAGCCCACACACCCGGCCCCTCCGGCCCGTCCCCTCCCGTTGGGGAGACCTCCCCGTGTGCGGGTGGGTGGGGGCGGGCCTACGCCCTCATGGGGGGACAGACGAAGCGGTGGCCGGCCCCTTTGGGGCCGGCCACCGCTTTGCTTGGCTGGGGTGCGGGTCAGGTCGCGCTGCCCGCCTTCCAGTCGGACCAGGAGAGGTTCCAGCCGTTGAGGCCGTTGTCCGGCTGGACCGTCCTGTCGTGGGAGTTCTTCACGACGACGACGTCACCGACCAGCGACTCGTTGAAGAACCACTTGCCGGGGGTGTCGCCCCCGCCGCCCTTGCTGTCGCGCAGGCCGACGCAGCCGTGGCTGGTGCCGGAGTTGCCGAAGACGGACGGGGAGCCCCAGTAGTTGCCGTGGATGAAGGTGCCGGACGACGACAGCCGCATGGCGTGCGGGACGTCCTTGATGTCGTACTCACCGCCGAAGCCGACCGTCGAGCCGTCCATCCGGGTCTGCTCGAACTTCTCCGAGATCACCATCTTGCCGTTGTAGGTGGGGTGCTCGGGGCTGCCGCCGGAGATCGGGACCCTCTTGAGGACCTTGCCGTCCCGCTTGACCGTCATGGTCTGGGTGTTCATGTCGACCGTGGAGACCTGCGAGCGGCCGATCGTGAAGGACACCGTCTTGGACTGCACGCCGGTGATGCCGTTGCCGCCCTTCACCCCGTCCAGGTCGATCTTCATGGTGACCTTGGAGCCGGCCTTCCAGTAGTCCTCCGGCCGGAAGTCCAGGCGCTGGGCGCCGAACCAGTGGCCGACGACCTCCTGGCCGCTGCTGGAGGTCACCTTGATGTGGGACTGGACGTCCTTCTTGTTGGTGATCACCTTGTCGAAGTTGAAGGACACCGGCATGCCGACGCCGACGGTCTTGCCGTTGTCGGGGGTGTAGGTGCCGATGAAGCTGTTGGCCGACGAGACGGTCGAGAAGGTGGCGTTCTCGGTGGCCGAACGGCCCTTGGCGTCCTTCGCGTTCGCCGTGATCTTGTACTTGGTGCCGCGCTCCAGCTGGACGCCGGGCTTCCAGGACGTGCCGTCGGCCGATATGGCGCCCGCCACGGTGGCGCCCGAGTCGGCGACGGTGAGCTTGACGTCGGTCAACTTGCCGCCGGTGACCTTCACACCGGTGTCGTTGATGCTGGCGTCGGTGGCGCCGTCCTTCGAGGAGACGGTGATCTTGGCGTCCGAGGCGTCCTTCTTGGCCGCGGCGTCCGCGCCCGCCTGGCCGTTCTTCCCGTCGTCGTTGCCCCCGGCCTCGGCGTCGCCGCCACAGGCCGACAGGGCCAGCGCACCCGCTGCGAGCAGGGCGGTCACCGCGAGCGTGCGACGCATCCGGCGGGTGCGGCGCGGGGCGCCGGTCACCTGCTGCTCGGCTGACGGGAACAGCTGGTGCGGGGTGCGGGACCGATCGGGCGCGGGGGTGTCCGGCGATGTCACGAGCTGCTCCATACAGGGGTGTTGTGTATTTCCGTGCTGGTAAACAGCACCTACGGGCAGATTTGGTTGCGGGTCAGGCCATGTTGTGACGAAGGTCACATTCTTGGAGGGAGGGGGTGGTCGGCCGGTCCCGACAGCCAGGTTCGCAGTGCGGTGCCGTGTTCGTCCAGGCGGGGTGGGGCCGTCGGTGGTGTCACCGGCGTGTCCGAGAGCCGGAGCGGGCTGGTGACTTGGGGGATCCGGCCCTCGCCGACGGGGGTGACCGGGTCGAGTCCGAACCGTCCGGCCAACTCCAGGGCCTGCGAGAGGGTGTTGACCGGGCCGCAGGGGACGGAGGCGGCGAGCAGGCGGTCGGTCCAGTTCTCCGGGGTGTCGGAGGCCAGCCGGTCCTCCAGTGCTTTGATGAGGTCTGTACGGTTTTGTACCCGGTCCTGGTTGCGGGCGAAGCGGGGGTCGTCGGCCAGCTCCGGGGCGCCCAGCGCCGTGGCCAGGGCCCGGAATTGGCGGTCGTTGCCCGCCGCGACCGCCAGCGGCCGCCCGTCCCGGCAGGCCAGCGTCTCGTACGGGGCGATGCTCGGATGGCGGTTGCCCATCGGGCCCGGGTCGCGGCCGGTGGCCAGGTGGCCGGACGCCTGGTTGACCAGCGAACCCAACAGGGACGACAGCAGATTGACCTCCACCAGCTGACCCCGGCCGGTGCGGTCGCGGTGGCGCAGCGCGGCGAGGATGCCGGTCGTGGCGTCCTTGGCGGTCAGCACGTCCACCAGCGCGACCCCCGCCTTCAGGGGTGGACCGCCGGGCTCGCCGGTGATGCTCATCAGCCCGCCGACGGCCTGCACGACGAAGTCGTAACCGGGCAGCGAGGCCCCCGCGCCGGAGCCGAAACCGGTGATGCTGCAGTGCACCAGGCCCGGGTTGGCGGCGCGGGTGGCGGTGTGGTCCAGGCCGTATTTGGCGAGGGAGCCGGGCCGGAAGTTCTCGATCAGTACGTCGGCCCGCCGCGCCAGCTCGCGGGCCGCGGCGGCGTCGGCCGGGTCGCCGAGGTCCAGGGCGAGCCCCCGCTTGGAGCGGTTGGCGGCGTCGAAGTACGCGGCCGTGCGGCTCCGCTGCGCTCCGCCCTTGCTCCCTTCCGGCTCCTCGAGGGCGGAGTCCGGGCCGAACGGCGGGCCCCAGGCGCGGGTGTCGTCACCGGTGCCCGGCCGCTCCACCTTGATCACCTCGGCGCCGAGGTCGGCGAGCGTCGCGGCGGCCAGCGGGCCGGCCAGCACCCGGCTGAAGTCCGCGACGAGGATGCCGTCGAGGGCACGGCTGGGCGGGGACGCGGGCGGGCGGGGCGGCTGCGGCACGGCGGTGCTCCTCACGTCGCGGGCGATGTGCCGCCATCGTGGGCGGCGGCCGCGCCGCGGGGAAGCGTCCGGGGTGTCCAAGGACACGGCCCCGACCCTGACGGGTCGGCCTCTTCGGTACGTATATGCAGTCGTACGGACCCGGAGGCGCACCAGAAATGTAGCGAAATGTCATAGGAGATGCGTCACTTCGGGACTTAAGTCCCAAGATCCTCTGTTGTAACCGTGGATGCGTGGTGTCTACTGGCTCTAGCCCAGCGCCTCATACGTCCTGGAGGACCGCATGCTCCCCTCCGTTTCGATTCTGCAGCAGATCGGCCTCGGCGTGCTCCTCGCGGTGGCCGTGCTCTGGGTCGTCGGCATCGTCAGACTGCTGCGGAACGGCCGGTACGAGGCGGCCATGCGGCGCGACCGGCGCGAGATGCGGATGCGGTACGCGACGCCCGGCCCGGAGCGGCTCCCCGAACCGCCGGAGCTGCTCGGCTCGGTGCCCCGGCAGACCGGGCCGGCCGGGCCCCCGGCGGAGTGCGTGGAGCTCAGCGCCGCGGAGCGGGAGGCGTTCGAGGAGCTCGTCCGGCAGCTGACCAGCCGCAGCTGACCGGTGCCGCGGGGGCCGGACCCGGACCGGCCGGCCCCCGAGACGGACGAGGAAGCGCCGGCCCGCTTCAGCGGACCGGGCCCAGCCTGAGCAGGGCCAGTGCGGCCAGCATCTGCACCGTCACCGACAGCGCGGACTTCCCGGTCGGCAGGTGGTGCTGGCCGCGTATCAGCAGCACCGCGAGGACGTAGCCGAAGCCCCAGGTCGTCCAGGTCGCGGCCTGGACGAAGGTGGCGTCGGTCGGCAGCCAGGCGACGATCGCCAGCCGCGGCAGGTCCGTCACCCAGAAGAGCACGATGAACAGGCTCGCGGTCGGCGCGAACCGGCCGCTGCCCCCGAGCGTGCGGGCTATCGCATGGGTCACCGCGCCCAGTGCCAGGCTCGCCACCAGCACCCCGGCCTCGGCCAGCCCGACGAGCTGCAGCGCGGCCGAGCGGTCGGCCGCCCACTGGCCGCGGAACGCGTCCACCGACAGCACCCCGATGCCGCCGCTGATCAACGACAGCAGCACCGCCGCGCTCCACGCGCTGCGGTCCCGCGCCTCGTCCAGGACCTCCACCGGCCGGTACCAGAGCCCGAATATCAGCCGGTGCCACCACAGTCGGCGGCGTGGCGCGGGCGCTGCGGGCGCCTGGGCAGCCGGCTGGACGAGTGTGGGCGGCGGGTGTTGAGGCGGGCGGGAGGGGGGTGGTGCGGACATACGGCCGTTCTACCACCGGCCGAACCGGGGTGCGGCGGGGGCGTCGGGCGGGGCACAAGGGATACGGATGAGAACCTCAGGAGGTGACCTTGCAGACTCCGGAGCACGACGAGGCGCACGGCGGCGGCCTCGGCAGCCGGCTCAACTGGCTTCGGGCGGCGGTGCTCGGCGCCAACGACGGCATCGTGTCCACCGCCGGGCTGGTCGTCGGGGTGGCCGGCGCGACCCAGGACCGCGCGACACTGCTGACGGCCGGTCTGGCCGGGCTGCTGGCCGGCTCGATGTCGATGGCGGCCGGCGAATACGTCTCGGTGTCCACCCAGCGCGACTCGGAGAAGGCGGCGCTGGCCCTGGAGCGGCGGGAGCTGGCGACCGCACCGCAGGCCGAACTGGTCGAGCTGACCGACCTGTTGGAGGGCAAGGGGCTGGAGCGGCAGCTCGCCCGCGAGGTCGCCGAGCAGCTCACCGAACACGACGCGCTGCGCGCACACGCCGAGGTCGAGCTGGGCATCGACCCCGACGAACTCACCAACCCCTGGCACGCGGCCGCGGCCAGCTTCCTCGCCTTCACCGCCGGGGCACTGCTGCCGCTGCTCGCGATCGTGCTGCCGCCCGCCGCGCACCGGCTGTGGATCACGGTGGTGGCGGTGCTGGTCGCGCTGGCGGTCTGCGGCTGGTCCAGCGCCCGGCTGGGTGCCGCACCGCCCGGGCGCGCAGTCCTGCGGAACGCCGGCGGCGGCGCCCTGGCCATGGCGGTCACCTACGCGGCCGGAACCCTGCTGAGCGCCGCCGGCGCCTGACGCGGCCACCCGGAAGGCGCCCTCCTCCGGGGCTGGGGATCCCGTAGGGGAGGGTCGAACAGATCCCGTAGGGGATGCGAGGGCCCCCTGCGGAGCCTCAACTCGACGGGCCGGGCGGGGTATTCCCGGCACAGTCGCCTTCGTAGCCGTACAGGTCCCGGTACGAGGGGAAGCAGCCGCCGGGGCCGTCCACCGTCCGGGCGGTGAGCGCGGCCCGCACCACCGCGCGGGTCAGTACGTCCGCACCGGCGGCCAGGATGTCGTTCAGGGCACCGGCCTCCACATGGACGCCGAAGGCGGGGTCGGTGGCGGCGGTGGCGTCCGGGACCAGCGGGCGGGCCGCGGTGGAGAGCGCGAAGACGGTGTCGCCGTCGGAGAGCAGGTGCACCGGGCGGAGCGCGCGGGCCAGCCCGTCGTGCGCGGTGCCGGCGAGCTTCTGGGCCTGGGCGCGGGTGAGCACGGCGTCGGTGGCGACCACGGCGAGGGTGGTGTTCAGCGGAGGACGGACCGAAGCGGCGAAGCGGGCCGCGGAGGTCTTTCGGGCCTCGGCCAGGCGGCGGAGGGCGGCGGTGTGCACCTCCGGGTCGGGCGGGGCCGCGTCCGGCAGGCCGTAGAGGGCGCCGGTGCGGGGATCGGCGAACGAGCCCGCGGCGTTGACGGCGGCCAGCGCGGCGACCGTCACGCCCGAGGGGAGGACCGCGCTCGCGGTGCCGGTGCCGCCCTTGAAGCCCCCGGCGACGGCGCCGGTGCCGGCGCCCGTGTTGCCCTCGGCGACCGGTGCGCCGGGGCCGGTGGCCGCCGCGGCCTCGGCGGCCGCGCGGCCCAGGGCGGCGTCCGGGCGGGCCCGCCAGTCGCCGCCGCGGCCCAGGTCGAACAGCGCGGCGGCCGGGACGACCGGTACGACCTGGGCGGGGTCGGGACCGACGCGGAAGCCGCGGCCGTGGTCCTCCAGCCAGCCGACGACGCCGGACGCGGCGTCAAGGCCGTAGGCGCTGCCCCCGGTCAGGACGACCGCCTCGATGCGCGGCACGAGATTGCGCGGGTCCAGCGCGTCGGTCTCCCGGGTGCCCGGGCCGCCGCCGCGCACGTCGACGGCCGCGACCATGCCGCCCTCCGGCGCGAGGACGACGGTGGTGCCGGTCAGCGCGCCCCCGCCGGTCCGCCGGGCGTGCCCGACCCGCAGGCCGAGGACGTCGGTCAGCGCGTCCCGCGGCCCGGCGGGGAGCCCGGCGTCCACGGCCCGCTCAGTAATGGGCCGGTCCCATCACGATGACCGGGTGCAGATCGGGGTCGAGGGTGCGCAGCAGCTCCCGCATCACCTTGGGCTTGAGGCTCACACAGCCCTGGGTCGGGCCGTCGTGGTCGACGTGCAGCCAGACGCCGCCGCCCTTGGAGTCGCCCCAGGGACGGTGCGGGTCCAGCGGGGAGGTGCCGGGCTCGCGGTTGTAGTTGATGGCGATGACGTAGTCGAAGGCGCCGGCCAGCGGCTCGCCCTCCACGCCGGTGCCGTCGGCGACGAAGCTGTCGTTGTGGTCGTAGGGGAGCTTGGTGCCGTCCGGGGCGGGCAGCCGGCCGCCGGCGTCGGTGAGCGCGTAGACGCCGATGGGGGAGCGCAGATCGCCGTAGCGGTGGTCGTCGGTCCAGCCGTGGGCGGCGTTGTGCGCGGACCAGGTGGGGCCCGGCTCCCAGGTGTCGGAGTCCTCCGCGCGGGTGTAGAGGACGACCTGGGAGTCGTAGGAGTCCATGCCCTTGCCGGTGACGACGAGCACCTGCCGGGAGTCGGCCGGTATCGCCTTGCGGGCCGCGTCGCTGAGGCCGGGGATCGGCCGGCCGGCCGGGACGCCGGGTGCGGCGTTCGGGGCGGATTTCGCCGCGGCGGCGGGGGTGCGTGGCGTGTCCGGGCCGGAAGCCGTCGTGGACATGGTGCTCTTGGCGTCGGTCCGGGTTTCGTGGTCGTCACCCGATGCCGGCCACGCCCACAGGGCGGTGCCGACGAGCGTGGCGAGGGCGAGACCGCTCACGGCCTTGCTGCGCCGGGACAGTCTCGTCCGCGCGCGGGTCTGGGCGTGGCGGGCCATGTCTGGCGTCTCCTCAGGTACGGACGGTGGGCGGGCCCTCAAGGAGCTTCCCGTAAGGGACTCCCCCTGTCATAAAAAGGGCAATCTGCACCCTACCGCGTCTGTGTCGGGGCGCCTCCGCTGGCCGGGGGGCAGCCGGGGGAACAACAGCGCGAGCTCCTGGGAAGTGGGATCCATCGGAGGGTAATTGACGGGCAATGGGCTGGCGGCGGCGCGGTCCGCGGTGCTGACCCCGGGCCGGGGCACGGCCCGAAGATGGCCGGATCTGATGCGGAATCAGGGTGATGCCCGGACAGGTACGGCCGTTCGGCACGCGTGTGGGGGACGCCCTGCCGGGGGCCCGTAGGGGTGGTCCGGGGCCTATTCCGCCAGAGCGGTGCCCTGACGGGCCGTAAGGGTGACGCCCACCGCGACCGTGGCCGACGCCACCAGCCCGGCCGCGAGCACCGCCCAGCGGCCCGCGAAGGTGCACACCAGCACCAGCACGGACGACAACGGCAGCACCAGCTGCTGCGCCGGCCCGCGCTTCTGGTGACGGGAATGGATCAGCCAGACGGTGAACATGAACAGCGCGGCCGGCACCGTGACGCACCCGGCGGCCGCCGCCGTCGACAGCCGCGTCCTCCCGAACGCCTGCGCCACCGCGATCTCGATGCCCGCCCCGACCGCGGCCGCCGACGCGAACACCAGGTAGTGGCCGTAGCCCCACACGAACGCCTGGCGGTTCGAACGCAGATGGAGGTGGATGGGCACCGCGAAGTAGATCCAGTACGCGCAGAAGACCACCAGCAGCCCGCCGGCCGCGATCGGCAGCAGGCGGCCCAGCTCCTCGTGCTCGTCCAGCGCCGCCTGCACCGCGAGGGTGGCCGCGGCGACCGTCTCGCCCAGCACGATGATGGTGAACAGGCCGTAGCGCTCGGCGATGTGGTGCGGATGCCAGGGCGTCTGCCGCGCCCGCTCCGCCAGCACCGGAACGGCCAGCTCCAGCAGGGCCACGACGAGGAACACCCACGGCACGTCCGCCCGGGGCAGGACCAGCAGGCCCAGCCAGCCGACCTGGCACACCGTCACCCCCAGGGCGTAGCACAGCGCGGTCCGCCGTGCGGCGCCCGCGCTGCCCAGGGCGGCCCGCAGCCACTGGGCGACCATCGCCAGCCGCATCACCAGGAAGCCGAACCAGACGACGCTGAAGTCGCTGCGGACGAACGCCCGCGGCACGCCCGCCGCCAGGATCAGCACGCCCGCCATCTGGACCAGCGTCACCACCCGGTACAGCGGGTCGTCGGTGTCGTACGCCGACGAGAACCAGCTGAAGTTCATCCACGCCCACCAGACGGCGAAGAAGAGCATCAGATAGCCCGACACGCCGTGCCCCCAGTGGCCCTCCGCCAGTGCGTGCGCCAACTGGCGGCCGGCCTGGGCGACCGCCACGACGAAACACAGGTCGAAGAAGAGCTCCAGCGGGGTGGCGGCGCGGTGCGCCTCGTCGCGGTGGCGGGCGCGCATGCGGACCGGCACATCGGCTCCTCTCGTCGGCCGGGCCGGCCGGCCGGGAGGGCAGGTCGGCCGGGGCGGACGTGACCAGTAGAGCGCGGGCGGCGGATGCCGCCCCACAGGGGCGCATCGGCGTGTCGCGCGGCATCCGTGGGCGCGGCGGTCACTCGGCGACGGCCTCCACGATCGACGGGAACGCCGTGGTCGGCAGCACCCGTGTCAGCCGGAAACCGCCCGCCGACAGCAGTGTCGCGAACTCCTCCGCGGTCCGCTCCTGCCCGTCGAGGACCGTCATCATCGCCACGTCGAGGGTCTTGCCGAAGTGCGGGGCGTTGCCCGGCGGCAGCACGCAGTCGACGACCAGCAGCCGGCTGCCGGGCGCCATCGCCGCACGGCAGGCCCCAAGGATCCGCCGGCAGTGCTCGTCCGGCCAGTCGTGCAGCACGTGCTTGAGGACGTACACGTCCCCGCCCTCGGGCACGGCCGCGAAGAAATCGCCCTCCTGGGTGCGCCAGCGCCCCTTCAAGTCGTCGCCGTCCAGCAGGTGGTGGGCCAGCGGCGGTGCCTGGTCGAAGAGCACCCCGGTCAGGTGCGGACGACGGCGCAGCACGGCGCGCAGCAGCCCGCCGCGGCCGCCGCCGACGTCCACGACCGTGCCGGTCTCGGGGAAAGGGTAGGCGCCGGCCACCGCCTCGTCGACCGGCGCGGACAGCGACGCCATCCCGTCGTCGAACAGCTGCCGGGTGTCCGGGTGCGTCCCCAGGTGGTCGAAGAACGGCGCGCCGAAGAGCCGCTCGAAGGACGCGCCGCCGTGCCGTACCGCCTCCGGCATCCCGGCCGAGGTCCGCAGGAACAGCTGGTCGGTGGCCATCAGGACGGCGGTGCGCAGGGAATCGGGAACGTCGGTGCGCAGCGGCCGGGCGGCCGGGGTCAGCCGGTAGGCGCCGGTCGCGTCCTCGTGGAAGATGCCCCGCGCGGCGAGGTAGCGCAGCACCCGGCGCAGGTGCGGGGCGTGGGTGCCGGTGGCGGCGGCGAGCTGCTCGACGGTCCGCGGCCCGGCGGCGAGGTGGTCGGCGAGGCGGTGCTGGGCCGCGGTGCGTAACGCCGCGGAGAAGAGGTGGCCCATGGCGTGGTCCATCAGGTGGGCCGCGAGGTCCTGGGGCGCGCCGGTCGGTCGCTGGGATGAGGTGGCCAACGTCAGCCTCCGGTCGTCGGCTCGGCCTGCGGATCGACGGTCGCAGGCGGGTGATTCACGGTTGCAGCAGCGGGCGGTGGTGTCACGGAGCCGGTGTTGACCAACCGCCAAGTCCGGCCAGCGCAGCGGGCGCACGGCGGGTGGGCCGGTGCTCGATGGCGGGCGGCGGTTCATGGTCGAATGCGCGTATGAGCGACAGCGACAGCGACACGACCGGAAAGACCGATACGGCAGATCGGACCGGCAGCGCGGAAGCGGCCGCGCCCACCGCCGTCCTCGCCGGCCTCGACGACCGCCTCCCGGACCTCGAAGCGCTCTACAAAGACCTCCACCGCCACCCCGAACTCGGCTTCCAGGAGACCCGCACCGCCGCCGAGGTCGCCCGCCGGCTGACCGGCCACGGCTTCGACGTCACCACCGGCATCGCCAGGACCGGCGTTGCCGGCGTGCTGCGCAACGGCCCCGGCCCGGTCGTGCTGCTGCGCGCCGACATGGACGCGCTGCCGGTCACCGAGGACTCCGGCCTGGACTACGCCTCCACCGTCCCCGGCCGGATGCACGCCTGCGGCCACGACATGCACGTCACCTGCCTGCTGGGCGCCGCCGACCTGCTCGCCGCGGGCCGCGCGCACTGGTCCGGCACCCTCGTCGTCCTCTTCCAGCCCGCCGAGGAGGTCGGCAGCGGAGCCCGGGCGATGATCGAGGCCGGCCTCTACAGCGAGGGCCTGGTCCCCACCCCCGACGTGGTGCTGGCCCAGCACGTCGCCCCGCTCGGCGCCGGGCTCATCGCGTACTGCCCCGGCGTCTGCATGGCCGCCGCCGACAGCCTGGAGATCACCTTCCACGGCACCGGCGGCCACGGCTCCCGACCCGAGACCACCGTCGACCCGATCCTGATGGCGGCCTCCTTCGTCCAGCGCGTCCAGACCGTGGTGGCCCGCGAGGTCGCGCCCAAGGACCGGGCCGTGGTCACCGTCGGCTCCTTCCACGCCGGCGACACCGCCAACGTCATCCCCGACCGCGCCGTCGTACGGCTGAGCGTCCGCACCTTCGACGAGGCGGTACGCACCGCCGTCCTGGCCGCCGTCGAACGCATCGCCCGCGCCGAGGCCGCCGCCTCCGGCGCCGACCGCGACCCGCAGATCACGACCCTCGACACCTTCCCGGTCACCGTCAACGACAGCGACGTCCTGACGCAGGTCAACCGGGACTTCACCCAACTCTTCGGCGAGCAGCGGGTGTTCCCCTACGACCCTGCGACCGGCAGCGAGGACGCCGGGCTGCTGGCGACCGCGGCCGGTGCGCCCCTCTACTACTGGTGGCTGGGCGGCTGGGACCCCGACGCCTTCCGGACCGCGCTGGCCGCCGGCCGGCTGGCCCAGGACATCCCCTCCAACCACTCGCCGCACTTCGCCCCGGTCGTCCGGCCCACCCTCACCATGGGCGTCGAGGCACTGACGGCGGCGGCGCTCAACCAGCTGGGAGGCGGGGCGCGGGCGGGCGGTTGACCTTGCCCTTGGGGGAAGCCCCAGCATCGGTGGCGCCGGGCGAGGGGCCCGGCACGAGGAGACGGCGTGGAGAGGGGAGGTGCGGCGTGGAACTGCTGACCATCGGCGCGTTCGCCCGCGCCTCCCGGCTCTCGCCGAAGGCCCTGCGCCTCTACGACGAGCTCGGGCTGCTGCGCCCGGCCCGGGTCGACCCGCACAGCGGCTACCGGCACTACGCGCCGGCCCAGCTGGAACGGGCCCGGCTCGTCGCCTGGCTGCGCCGGCTCGGCATGCCGCTGGCCCGCATCCGTGAGGTGTGCGAGCTGGCACCGGCCGCGGCGGCCGAGGCGGTCGCCGCGTACTGGGCGCAGGTCGAGGCCGACACGGCAGCCCGCCGCGACCTGGCCGCCTTCCTCGTGGACCAGCTCTCCCGGAAGGACCCCACCACCATGACCGCATCGCCCATGCCGCTGACCCTGCGCTCCGCCGCCCGTACCGACCGCGGCCTGGTCCGCCCGGCCAACCAGGACGCCGCCCACGCGGGCCACCGGCTGCTGGCGGTCGCCGACGGCTACGGCCCCGACGGCGCCGCGGCCGCCGCCGCGGCCGTCGACGCCCTCCGGCACCTCGACGCCGACGACCGGCCCGACCTGCCGCCGACGGACCTCCTGGCCGCGCTGGAGGAGGCGGCCGGACGCGCCCACCAGGCCCTCCGGGACGCACCGTCGGCGGCCGGCCCCACGGGCGCCGGCAGTACGCCCGGCACCACCGGTACGACGCTCACCGCCCTCCTCCACCACGGCGGCCGGCTCGGACTGCTGCACATCGGCGACTCCCGCGCCTACGTCCTGCGGGACACCGGCCTGATCCGCCTCACCCAGGACCACAGCTTCGTCCAGTCCCTGATCGACGAGGGCCGCCTCACCCCCGAGGAGGCCCCGGCCCACCCCCAGCGCGCCCTGCTCCTGCGCTCCCTCGACGCGACCACCGACGTCACCCCCGACGTGACGCTCCTGGACGTCCGCCCCGGTGAGCGGTACCTGCTCTGCACCGACGGCCTGACCGGCGTGGTCCCGCCGGAGACCCTCCAGCAGGTGCTCGCCACGGCCGCCGGTCCCGACGAGGCCGTGACGGAACTGATCGCCCTGGCCCGCGAGGCGGGCGCGCCCGACAACGTGGGGTGCGTGGTGGCGGACGTGCGGGCGGAGCGCACGGCGGAGGTGGCGGCGGCCTGACGCACGTCGACGCCGCGGCTACGCAAGGCCCTTGAGCATGCCCTTGAAGTAGAGCTGCGGCAGGCCGTACCGCTTGAGGAACCACATGTCGGTCCGCTCCCGGGTCGTGTCGAGGAAGGGGAACGAGGGGGCGGGCCGCAGGTCGTAGTCGAATTCGGCGAGCAGCATCTTGTGCCGTGCGGTGACCAGCGGGCAGGAGGTGTAGCCGTCGTAGCGTGCCGTGGCCGGGCGGCCGCACAGGCCCGCGAGGAGGTTGGCGACCACGACCGGGGCCTGTTTGCGGACGGCCGCGCCCGTCTTGGAGGTGGGCAGCGCCGCCACGTCCCCCAGAGCGAAAACGGTGGGGAAGTCCGGGTGCTGGAGCGTTTCGCGGTCGGCCTTGACGTACCCCTGGGGCGAATCGGGGTCGGCCAGCGGGCCGTCCGCCAGCCACTCGGGGGCCCGCTGCGGCGGCACCGCGTGCAGCAGGTCGTAGCGGACCGTCTCCGTGGCGCCGGTGGTGTGATCGGTGATCACCGCCTCGCGTGCCGCACCGTCCAGGCGGGTCATCTCGGAACTCAGCCGCACCTCGATGCCGTAACGCCGGGCCGTCTCCGTCAGCGCCCGCGAGAAGACCGGGACCTTGAACATCGCCGGTTCGGGCAGCACCAGGATCGTGCGGATGTTGCCGAGCACGCCGCGCTTGCGCCAGTAATCGGCCGCCAGGTACGCGATCTTCTGCGGTGCGCCGCCGCACTTCACCGGCCCCGACGGCATGGTGAACAGTGCGGTGCCCCGCCGCATCCGGCGGATCAGGTCCCAGGTGAACGGGGCGAGGTCGGGCCGGTAGTTGCTGCTCACCCCGCCGTGGCCCAGGGCGGCGGCCAGCCCCGGCACGCCGTCCCAGTCGAGCTGCAGACCGGGCGCGAGGACCAGCCGCCCGTAGGAGAGCACCCGGCCGGAGGCGGTGGTGACGGTACGGGCCACCGGGTCCACGCCGGTGGCACGCTCCCGCAGCCAGCGCACACCGGGCGGGATCAGCTCCGCCTCGGTACGCAGCGAGGCGCGCAACGGCGCCTGCCCGCCGCCGACGAGGGTCCACAGCGGCTGGTACCAGTGCGTCTCGGACGGCTCCAGCAGGGCGATGTCGGTGACCCCGGCCCGGCGTAACCGGGCGGCGACGGTGATGCCTGCGGTGCCGCCGCCGACGATGAGGACCTGGTGGCGGGCGGGGGCGGTGGACATCTGATTCCTCCTACGGGGGTGGGAAGTTGTTCTTGCTGAGGTTCTTACTGAGGTTCTTGCTGGTGTTGTTGCTGACGGCCCCGGTGCGGGTGTCCGCGTGGGTGTCCGCGGCTACGGGGGCCACAGGCGGGGGACGGCGGCCGCTGCCGTGGTGAGGGCGAGCAGCGTGACGAGGGTGGCGAAGGCGGTGGTCAGGACCTGGGCGGGGAGCCGGGTGGTCAGACGGTTGCCCAGGTGGCTGCCGACCGCCGCACAGGCCGCGAAGCCGGCCAGCAGCGGCCAGTCCAGGGCGCCGGTGCCGGCCCGGGTCGCCAGCGCCGTAAGGGAGTTGAGGAGGATGACGAGCAGCGACGTGCCGATGGCGACTGGCATCTCCAGCCCCAGCACGAGGGTGAGGGCCGGGACGACGACGAAGCCGCCACCGACCCCGAAGAACCCGGTGAGCAGGCCGACGGCGGAGGCGGTCACGACGACCCGACCGGAGCGGAGGACGGGGAGAGCGCGGAGAGCCCGGAGGGCCCGGACGACGCGGTGGGCGCGGAGAGCGGGGCGGGCGGGGTGAGGGGGGTGGGAGCGGTCCTGGGGGCGGGGGTGGTCCGGGTGATTGGGGTGGGTGGGGTGGTTCGGGGAGGTTGGGTGGCCCGGGTGGCCCGGGTGGCCCGGGTGGTTCGGGGAGTCCGGGTGGTTCGGGTGGGGCGTGCGTAATCGGGGGCGGGCCGAGCGGGCCGCGGACCGGTGGGGGAGCGAGGCAGATCGTGCCGCGCGCCGTTCGCTCCGGCTCCGTAACAGCAGCAGCGCCGCGACGACGAGCATCAGCCCGGCGAACGCCGCCATCAGGACGGCGGGCGGCACCGCCGCGCTCCAACGGGAGCCGAGATAGCTGCCGGCCGTACCGAGGGCGCCGAAGGTGACGCCGGCCGCCCATCGGACCCGGCCCGCGCGGGCATGGCAGAGCAGCCCGGTCACCGCGCCGACCGTGACGACGACCAGCGCACCCGCGGTCGCCTCGTGCGGCGACTGCCCCACCACGTACACCAGCACCGGCACGGCGAGCACCGAACCGCCGCCGCCGAGCGCCCCCAGCAACAGCCCGATCAGCAGCCCGCACGGCAGCGCCGCGGCGGCTATGAGGACGGACACGCTAGGCGGACGGACACGAGGAGGGATGCGCGGACGGCTCCGAGGGCGCATGCGCGGACGGCTCCGGGGAGGGGCTCGGGGGCGCCGACGAGGTGCGCGGGGTGGAGGGGCTCGCGGCGTGTCGATGCGGGGCGGCGAGGTCCGAGGCGTGCGGATGTGGGGTGGCGGGAGCCGAGGCGTGCGGATGT
The DNA here is from genome assembly GCF_055657085.1 of Streptomyces sp. NPDC107765. Classification (NCBI taxonomy): domain Bacteria; kingdom Bacillati; phylum Actinomycetota; class Actinomycetes; order Kitasatosporales; family Streptomycetaceae; genus Streptomyces; species Streptomyces sp. NPDC107765. The sequence goes on from NZ_JBVKBL010000005.1 coordinate 364,239, forward strand.
GGGGTGGCGGACGGGTTCGCCGCGCGCGGGGCCAGTGCGACGGCTGGGCTGCGGTCCGACCACTCCGCCACGAACGTGAACCGGTCACCGCGGACCACCGTTTCGCGCCACTCCACCGGCCGTTCCCCGGACCGGCCCAGCCGCTCGATCGCGAACGCCGGCTCCCGGTCGGCCAGTCCCAGCAGCCACGCCTGCCGGATGTCCGGCAGGAACGGCTGGATCCGCTCCCGGCCGCCGGTGACCTTCACCGCACAGCGCCGGGACAGCTCGCCGTAGAGGGAGGTGTGCCCGAAGTCCGCGTCCAGCAGGGGCTCGGCGATCTCGGCGGGCAGATACGCGGTGTCGTGGGCGAGCGGTTCACCGTCCGCGAGCCGCAGCCGCTCCAGTACGACCAGCGGTGCGTCCGGCACCAGCCCCAGATGCCCGGCGATCGTGCCGTCCGCGGTCCGTTCGAGACGCAGCACCTCACTGCGCTGCTCCACACCCTGCCCCTCCAGCTCCCGGAAGAGGCTGTAGAGCGAGCCGAGCGGCTGCTGTATGCGGCGGGTGTCCAGGCGGCTGGCGCGCCCGCGTTCGGCGATCACCAGGCCGTCGGCGCGCAGCTTGCGCAGCGCCTCACGGACGGTGTGCCGGCTGACCTCGTACTCGGCGGTGAGCCGGTGCTCGGCGGGGAACTCCTCGGTGAACGCGCCGGCGTCCATCCGGCGGCGCAGATCGGCGAGGAGCTGCGCCCAGAGGGGGAGCGGCGAGCGCCGGTCCAGGGGGCGCGGAGCGTGCGCGCCCGGGGCGGCGTGCGCCTCGTGAGCGCTGTGCGCACCGTGCACTCGGTCCGTACCGCGCTCATGGTTCATGTCGCGCTCATGGTTCGGGTCGTGCTCACGGTTCGTGCCGTGCCCACCGTGCGGGGGGTCTGTCGGCTCGGTCGACATATGCGGGATACCCCTCCGCGGCTTGGGGGACAGATCTGCTGATGTCAGGTCAGTTCGGCGCGCTCGCAACGGAACCCGGCTTGTCGCCCGCCAACCCGGCTCCCTAATGTACGTACATCCGTGCATCCGCACAACGCATCGTCCCGCCCGCCCGAGCGGACCTCAGCCGCCGCCCGGGGCGCACACCCCTGGAGGCCGACCGTGCACTTCGCGCAGTACTACCTCGACTGCCTCTCCCAGGCGTCGTACCTGATCGGTGACGAGACCACCGGACGCGCCGTCCTGGTCGATCCGCGTCGTGACATCGACGACTACCTCCAGGACGCGGCGGCCGCCGGCCTGCGCATCGAGCTCGTCATCGAGACGCATGTGCACGCCGACTTCCTCTCCGGACACCTCGAACTCGCCCGCGCCACCGGCGCCACCATCGCCTTTGGGGAAGCCGCCCGAACCGGCTTCCCCATACGGCGGTTACGGGACGGCGAACGCATCTTCCTCGGGGAGGCGGGCGACGGGGGGAGCGCAGGGGGCCGGGGGAATGGGGGCGGACGCGGGGGCGTCACCCTCACCGTGCTCGCCACCCCTGGCCACACCCTGGAGTCCCTCTGCCTGGTCGTCCACGAAAACCCGGACGACCCCGTGCCGTTCGGCGTGCTCACCGGCGACACCCTCTTCGTCGGCGACGTCGGCCGCCCCGACCTGCTCTCCGCCGCCGGCCACTCCCCGCACGACATGGCCGTACGCCTGCACCACTCCCTGCACACCAAACTCCTGACGCTCCCGGACGCGACCCGGGTCTTTCCCGCACACGGCGCCGGATCGGCCTGCGGCCGGAGCCTGTCCACCGAGACCAGCTCCACCATCGGGGACCAGCGACGCCTCAACTACGCGCTGCAGCCCATGCCGGTGGCCGAATTCGTACGGCTGGTCACCGCGGGACAACCCGCCACCCCCGGTTACTTCGCCCACGACGCCGCCCTCAACCGGGACGGACACCCGCTCCTCGATGCAGACGAACCGCCCGCCCTCACCCTGGAGGAGGCCCTCGCGGCCCGCGACCAGCAGGGTGCGGTGCTGCTGGACTGCCGGCCGCTGGCCGCCTACACCCGGGCGCATCTGAAGGGGTCGCTGCACACGAGCCTGGACACGCGGTTCGCGGAGTACGCGGGCAGCGTGGTCGCCCCGGGCACCCCGATCGTGCTGCTCGCCGACCCGGGTAAGGAACGGGAGGCCCGTCTGCGACTCGCCCGCATCGGCTATGACCACGTCCTCGGCCATCTCCCCGACCCGACCGCCGTATTGGACCGGGAACCTGCGCTGGTCCGCCGCAGCCACCGCGTCGGACCCGATGAACTACCCCAAGTATGCGCAGAGTTGACCGTCGACGCCCCGGGCGCGGATCTGCCTACGGGTTCGGATACGGCTACCGGTACAGCTATGGGTACGGGCCCGGGTACGGGTACGGGCAGGGGCACGGCTATGGGTACGGCCACGGACACGGATACGGGTTGGGGCACGGCTACGGATACGGATACGGCCACCGGTCCCAACACCGGCGGCCGAGTTCCGCGGGCCCAGTTGGTCGATGTCCGCAATCCCGCCGAGTACGCGGCGGGCGCGCTCCCGGGCGCCCGCAGCATCCCGTTGGCGACCCTGCCGGACCGCATCACCGAACTGGACCCGGCCCGCCCGGTCGTCCTCTACTGCCGCAGCGGAAACCGCTCGGTGATCGCGGCGGCCCTCCTGGAGGCGCGGGGGTTCGGGGACGTATGCGATGTGGAAGGGGGCTATGAGGCGATGGCCGGGACCTGAGACAGGACCCGAAGCGGGACCGAGACCGCACCTGAGGCGGGACCCGAGGCCGCACCTGAGGCTGGGCCTGGGGCGGGACCTGAGGCCGGACTTTGAAGCGGGAGGGGCGGGCGCGGGGCCGCGGCCTGGTAGGGATGGGTGCGGGAGGCCGCAGCACGGGACGGGGGCCCACCGTGGGGTGCGGGCCCCTTTCCCCGGCCCGTCGACCGGTCAGTGCCGCCGCCCCGGGCGCCGTACGTGGACGAGTACCAGCGCCCCGCCCGCGACGAGGCAGGCCGCGGCCGGGAGCGCCAAGGACGGGCCTGCACCGCCGCCGGCCGTGAGCCCGAGGCCCGCCGTGGCCGTCATCGCCGCCTTGGTCACGCCGGACGCCTCACCGGCGCACTCGCGGCGTACCACCGCCGGCAAGCGCCGCGCGCATGCCGTACGCGACATCCGGCCGCGCGCCATGCCGTACGCGACGCGCTTCGTGGGACGGCTCCGTGCGACGTGCGACAGGCAATGGCAGATGGCAGACGGCGGATTGCGGACGGCGGGCGGCAGACGGAAAACGGCAGCAGGAAAACGGAAAACGGAAGCGAAGAGGAGGGATGAAGTGCACCGGAAGGGGGCAGGACTTCAGGGCGCGAGCCAGCTGCCTGGGTGCGAGAAGGGGCGGGCGCGAGGCCCCGTACAGCGGACGTTCAGCGATCGTTGATCGGTGATCTCCATGCTGAACCGCATGTTGCGCCGTGTGATCACCAAGCATGCAGACCCCGCCGGGGAAATACAAGAGCCCGATTCCTCGCGGATCGCCCTCACCTGGAGCGGGGAACCGGGCCGCCTGGAAGAGCTCACCCACGGCATGCTCCTGGACCAGGCCGAACGGGCCGCCGACGTGCTCACGCGGCTCGGGGTCGGGGCCGGTGACCGGGTCGCGGTGCACCTGCCGCTGGTGCCGGAATCCGTGATCGCCACGCTCGCCTGCGGTCGGCTGGAGGCGATCCGGACGACCCTGCCGGTCTCCCTGACGGTGCCCGAACTCGTAGCGCGTACAAGGGAGTCGTCGGCGCGGGTGGTGATCACGGCGGACGCGGCGTTCTGGGACGGGGCGGTACGGCCGGTGAAGCCGTTGCTCGACCACGCTCTCGCGCGCGCCGCCGCGTCGGGGGAGACGCCCGTACGGACGGTCCTGGTGGTGAACCGCTGCTCCCGGCCGGTGTCCTGGAAGCCGGGCCGCGACCTGTGGTGGAACGAGGCCCTGGAGGGACGGACGCCCGCCTGCCGGTAGGGGTAGGGGACGCTCTCGAACTCTCCCGCATACGTCACCCACTGAGGCCACAAAAACGGGCGAACCGCCCCGTACCTTCCTAGCGTGGGCCTTGTGCCCCAGCACCCGGACGCCGCCCCACCCGCCCCTGCCGCCACCCCGGCCGGGCCCGAGGCGGACAACGCAACCGGTACACCTGCGGCAACCGACAGAGCGGCAACCGGTAGAGCCAAGCCGACCGACGCCACCGTAACGACCGACGACATCGGGCCGACCTACGGAGTCGGGCCGACCTACGGAGTCGGGCCGACCTACGGAATCGGGGCGACCGGCGGTAGCGAGACGACCGGCGGTAGCGGGGCGACCGGCGGTAGCGAAGCGACCAAAGGTAGCCGGGTGACCGGCCGTAGCGAGGTGACCGGCCGTCCTCAGGCACCCACGCCCACGGGCCCGCCGCGGACCAGATCAACAGCGACCGTCCGCGCCCCCTTCATGCCCTCCGCCGTCGCACTGCTCCTCGCCCTCACCCTCGCCCTAGTTCTCACCCTCGTTCTCGCCATCGCCCTCGCGCTGGGCCGCCGCCTGCTCCGGGACTTCGACTCGACGCTGCTCCTGTACGCCGTGGCCACCGTCTTCCTCGCCATCCGCGTCGCCTACCGCCACACCGTCTGGGTCAGCTGGGTCAGCTGGGTCAGGGAACCACCCGTCGGCCGACTGCTCCGGCAGGGCCGGCACACCCTCTTCTCCCGCGAGAATTTCGATCAAGCGCCCACGGCCCTGCCCCAACTGGCCGCCACCTACCTGGGCTTCCTGAAACTCCTCGGCACCCGTTCCACCACCCGCTGGGGCGCCCACCAACTCGCCTTCCTGGGCTGCCTGATCGCCGCGCTGATCACCTTCCCTCTCGCCTGGGGATGGTTCCCTCTCACCGCGTCGACCGGCGCTGGCCCCGGCCCCGGCCCCGACTACGAAGTGCGGCGCTGGGCCCGAAGACCCGCCGCTTCCCTTCCTCCGACGCCGTCGGCCGGCGATGTTCCACGGCCTCCACCTCGCCGTCGGCCTCGTCATCGCGGGCGTCGGCCATTTCCGGGGCGCCACCTACGCGACCGAACAGCCGGCACGGCCAGCGATTTGCCTACGACCTCGTCCCTCTGCTGCCCCTGCTCGTCAGCTCCGGCTCCGGGCCCCTGCCGACGTTCTCCGCGCTCTTCCCGTTTCCTGGGCGGCGGCGCTTACCCATTCCTCGCCCGGCGGTCCATGGTCTTCACCTACGCCGCCCGCAAGGACGACGAGTTCTTCGCCTGCCGCCACTGCGGCGCCCTCATCGACACCTCCCCCCTACGTCGAGAAGCTCCGCGGCACCATGCGCGACCTCCGCCTCGACTCCGACGCCTGCACCGCATACGGCCCCCGTTGCAAACCCGTACTGGCTGCGCGGCAACGCCCACCTCTCCCAGGCCAACGGGGGTCAAGTGACGTACCTGTTCCAGGCCCATCTGAAAGGTGACCGACCCATGTCCTCCCCTCGTTCATCATCCGCACCCACTCGTCACTCCCTCCCCGGCAGCACAGACCGGACGCGCCCCCACAAACGCAGCCACGCCTCACAGAGCCCGCCGACCCGGCCCAACGGCGGCCAGCGCCCGCGTCCCATACCCACCCACGACAAGGGTCACTAGATCTCGGCGCCGCCCGGGGGGCGCGGGGAAGCGGGGGAGCCGGGGGGGAGTCCTGGAGGCATCCCCAGCCGTTCCGCCATGGAATCGGTCTGCACGCACGCATACTCGGCGGGAGGGTGGGTGGTGGCTGAGCGGAGGGGCCTGCGTCTGTCGGGGCGGCGTACCGCAGAAGGGCGTAAGGAGTGCCGGGGGTCGTTGCCGCTCGGTGGCTTCCTTGGGCTCGCCCGTACTCTGGAGAGGTGAGTACCACCCCTGATTTCGAGCGGGACGCTGAGCCCCAGGCCGGTCCTGCTGCCCCGGACTCCGCCGTCGAGGGAGACGGTGACCGTGGGCAGGCGGATGCTTCCGAGACCGCGTCTGAGCCCGCGACCGTGGCCCCTCGGCGGGCGGCCCCCAAGTCTGCCGCGGCGCTGATCTTCGACGACCCGCTGAACCAGCAGTCCTCGGACGACACCGACAGGGGCTGGGGCGAACGGCCGGCCGGTGGAGACAGCGCCTCCGACCTCGCCCGCTTTCTCGCCGAGAAGCCGCCCCATCACCTCTGAGGGCCCTGAAATCTCGGAGCGCCCTGAAATTCCGGAGACCTGGGAGACCCCGGAGATCCCTGAAGCTCTGGAGGTCTCGAAGACCTTGGAGGTCCGGGAGACTCGGGAGACGACCTCGGAGATCTCGAAGCTCTCGGGGACCCCTGGGGCGGCCGCCCGGCGTGGCCGCTTCTGACCTGCTAGCTCTGCGTCCTCTGGGCGCCGATCGTGCCGGAGGTGGAGGAGGGCACGGGAGCAGCAGAGGTGGCGCGCTGTGCGATGAGAGCGTCGCGGATCTCGGTGAGCAGTTCGACCTCGGTCGGGGCCAGCGGGGTGTTGTCGATCGGCTTCCTGGCCGCCTGGCGCTCCTTCCACTTGGTCATCGGAAGGATCATGAGGAAGTAGACGACCCCGGCGGTGATCAGGAAGGTCAGTGCGGAACTGAGCACCGACCCCCAGAGGACGTAGATCCCGTCGGTGAACGCGCCCGTCTTCTTGTCCGTGTGGCAGGTGGTGAGGCACGCCTTGTAGTTGTCGAGGTTCTGCGAACCCAGAGCGCCGACGATCGGGTTGATCACGCCCTTGACCACGGCGTTGACGATGTTGGTGAACGCCGCACCGACAACGACCGCGACCGCGAGTTCTATGACGTTGCCCCGCATCAGGAATTCCTTGAACCCCTGCAGGACGCCCTTGCTCTCGCTCACCTGACAGCCTCTTTCCACGTTCACGACGCTCACCACGGACGGTGCACGAACAATCAGCACCGCAACTTACGGCAGGGCACGGCAGCGCTGTCCAGTCGGGCAACACGACCCGGCGATTGAACCGGCGGGTGAACCAGTGACCGGCCAGGGCGTTGGTGCTGGTCCGGCGAGTGGGTTTCGTGCGGTGGACCGGCCCGACGGTTCCGGTGCGGGCGGCGCGCCACCGTTGGCGCGACCGGCCCCGGTCCCCCGCGGCAGGTGCCCTGCCACTCGCAGCAGTTTCGCGGGCGGTGTGCGCAGAAGCCACTCGATCTTGCGGCATGGCTAGCGCCCTCCCAGGGCCGCCGTCGACGGGCAGCCCGTCGCGGGTAAGGCTCGTACGGTCCCGTACGAGGCCGCGCCGGCCAGAGCTGCGGCGGCCATCGCGAGCCCGGCGATCAGCATGCGGCGCGGCCCTGCCCTGCCCCATCCACCCCTGCCACCGCCGGCTCGTACCGGTGGAAAGTGGGGCACTTCACACCGCGGGGGAGTGGGGAGAGGCGGCGATGAGAGGTCGGACGAGAGAGCAGACGAGAGATCGGACGAGAGATCGGAGGAAGGGGCGGGATTGCGCGAGGCGAATGGGGCGAGGGAGGTGAGCGGAGGGTACGGCGTCGTGGGCATGGTGGTACCGCCTTGGGTGGTGAGGGGCTCGTCGGCGACTCGTAGGTCGGAGATCCGAGATCGGAGACCGGAGACCGCGAATCGGACGAGCCTCGGTGGAATCGGCGAGCACCACCGTGCCGTATTGCGCCTGTGCCTGCTGTGGCCTGTGGAGAAGCTTCGGGATGTGGATAACTTCGCCACTCGGGTGGGGGACGAGCGGGGCAGGAAAAAGGTGGCGGGCCCGAGCCTGGCCCCCGGCCCAGCTCCGGCCCCCGGCCCAGCCCCGGTCCCCGGCCCGCCAGGCGCCTTACGGCAGTTCGATGCCCAGGTCCCAGCCCGCGTGGGCGTCGGCGCAGGGGCAGGTGCGGTCGGTGGACCGGGGCAGCGCGGCGACCGCGTCGAAGAGGACCTCGCGGAGCCGGCCGACATTCTGGGCGAAGACCTGGAGGACTTCCTCGTGGGAGACGCCGTCGCCGGTCTCGGTGCCCGCGTCCAAGTCGGTGACCAGGGTCAACGAGGTGTAGCAGAGGGTCAGTTCGCGGGCCAGGACCGCCTCGGGGTGACCGGTCATCCCGACCACGGACCAGCCCTGGGCGGCGTGCCAGCGGGATTCGGCGCGGGTCGAGAAGCGCGGGCCCTCGATGACGACGAGCGTGCCGCCGTCGACCGGTTCCCACTCGCGGCCGCGGGCGGCGGCGAGGGCGGCCTGGCGGCCGGCGGGGCAGTAAGGGTCGGCGAACGTCAGGTGGACGACGTTGGGGACGCTCCCGTCGGGCAGCGGCTCGCCGTCGAAGTAGGTCTGGACGCGGGCCTTGGTGCGGTCCACGAGCTGGTCGGGGACCAGCAGCGTGCCGGGGCCGTATTCGGGGCGCAGCCCGCCGACCGCGCACGGGCCGAGGACCTGGCGTACGCCGAGCGAGCGCAGCGCCCACAGGTTGGCGCGGTAGTTGATGCGGTGCGGCGGGAGGCGGTGGTCGCGGCCGTGCCGGGGGAGGAAGGCGACCTGGCGGCCGGCGATCTCGCCGAGGAACACCGAGTCGCTGGGGCGACCGTACGGGGTATCGACCGTGATCTCGGTCACGTCGTCGAGGAAGGAGTAGAAGCCCGAACCGCCTATTACGCCTATTTCCGCGTCAGCCATGGCGGTCACCTTAGCGGGGGCGGCCACCACGAGATCCGCCACCCCGGGGGCGTGCATGCAGCCGATCGAGGCGGCAGCGGACCGGAGACGACAGCGGAACGGAGACAACAGCGGACCGAGGCGGCAGCGAGCCGGAGGCGGCAGCGGACCGGAATGGAGCGGACCCGCATGGAGCGAACCGGAACCCAGCGACCGGAATGCAGCGGACCGGCATGCAGCAGGCCCCGCCGTCCGATGACGGCGGGGCCCGAAGGTGTCTGTGCTGCCGGACTACCGGTCTGCCGGCCCTGCCGGACTGCCGGCGCTGCCGGTCAGGCTCAGGCGGCGGAGCTGGTGCTCGACGCGCTTCCGGAGGACGACGTGGCGGGCGCGGACGGCTTGCTGTCGGAGCCGGAGCTGCTCGACGAGGAGCCGGCGGAGTCCGAGGACGACGTCGTGCTCGACGAGGAGGAGCTCTTCGCGGGGCTGCTGCTGGACGACGAGCCGCGGCTGTCGTTGCGGTAGAAGCCGGAACCCTTGAAGACGATGCCGACCGCGGAGAACACCTTCTTCAGGCGTCCGTTGCAGCTGGGGCACTCCGTCAGCGCGTCGTCGGTGAACTTCTGCACCGCCTCAAGGCCCTCGCCGCACGCGGTGCACTGGTACTGGTAGGTCGGCACTTGACTTCCTCCTGGCACTCTCACTCGATGAGTGCTAACGACGCTCCATATTGCAGTATTCCGGCGCGTCAGTCCACTGCGACCGGGCAGACGGTGACCGACCCCACGTCCGGGGCCGGTCCGTGACGGACGGCGGCGGGCGCTCGCCGGAACCCGGCCAGCCGCCCGCCGGCCCCCACCGGCACCCGTCGCCGCACCCGTCCGCACCCGTCCGCGCTCGCCCCCTCAGGCGTTCGCCAGCTCCCGCCCGCGGTCCTCGGCCGCCGTGCCCGTTCCGGCGCCGGAGTCGGCCCCGGACGCCGTGTCCCGCCGGTCCGCGTCGGCCGCGTCGGACGAGGAGCGCGGCAGCAGGTGGGCGCGCAGGGCCAGCAGCACCACCAGGGCCAGGGCCGTTCCGGCCAGGGGGACCAGGAAGCCGGTGCTGGGGCTGAAGCGGTCGGTGAGCTGGCCGGCGGAGGTGGCGGCGACGGCCTGGCCCAGGGCGACCGCGCCGGTCAGCCAGGTGAACGCCTCCGTGCGTGCCGCGGCCGGGACCAGGGACTCCACCAGGGTGTAGCCGGTGATCAGGGCGGGGGCGATGCAGAGACCGACGACCAGGCCGACGGCGCCCAGCAGCGGTACCGCGGTCACCGCCCACAGCGGGGTGGTGGCCAGCGCCAGCAGCCCGTAGGCGACCAGCAGCCGGCGGCGCGGGCCGACCTTCCAGGCGATGGCGCCGCAGGCGATCCCGGCGAGCATGTTGCCGCCGGCGAAGATTCCGTAGAGCAGGCCGTTGATGCCGGGCTGGCCGATGGCCTGGGTGAACGCGGTCAGCGAGACCTGCATGCCGCCGAAGACGGCGCCGATGCCGAGGAACGCCACGATCAGCACGCGGACGCCGGGGACCGACAGGGCCGAGACGCGCGGCCGGTCGTCGGTCTGCGCCCGGTGGACGGGCGGCTGGGTGCGGCGCTGGGAGGCGAAGAGCAGGCCGCCGGCCAGGGTCAGTACGGCCTCGGCGATCAGGCCGGCGGCCGGGTGGATGCCGGTGCACAGCGCGGTCGCCAGGACCGGGCCGACCACGAAGGTGAACTCGTCGGTCACCGACTCGAAGGCGGCCGCCGTCGGCATCAGCGGGCTGCCGCCGAGCCGGGACGCCCAGCGGGCCCGCACCATCGGGCCGACCTGCGGAGTCGAGGCGCCCGTGGGGACGGCCACGGCGAGCAGCGCCCACAGGGGGGCGTGCGCCAGGGCCAGGACGATCAGCGCCGCGACACCGGCGGTGTGCACGAGGATGCCGGGGATCAGCACCGCGCGCTGACCGAAACGGTCGGCGAGCTTGCCGCTCTGCGGGGCGAACAGTGCCATCGAGACACCGGTGGCGGCCGAGACCGCGCCGGCGGTGCCGTAGGAGCCGGTGGTGGACTGGACGAGCAGCACGATGCCGATGGTCAGCATCGCGAACGGCTGCCGGGCCAGGAAGCCGGGCAGGAGGAAGGTCCACGCACCAGGGGTGCGGAGCAGTTGTCCGTAACCGGGACGGGAGTGCTTGACCGCGGATGCCACGGCCGGGCCTTTCTGCCGCCTGGTAGCGCGTCGCCGCGAGGTCGTCACGGGTACGCGCCGAGAGCTGTCCTCTCGCGCTGGACCGAGTGATACCGCGTGGTCCGCACCCCGAGAGGGTGGCTGCAGGTGGCAGGGGACCGCGGCCGCCGAGCGGTCGCGCCAGCTCTGCATCAGGCAGAGGTGGTTCGTCTGTTGTTCCTTCTTCATTGTACAGGCCCGAGCGGGTGAAGCCCTGGGATTGACCAGTGCTTCACCCGCTTTTCCTTGGGTTGCTTGGAGATGTTGGCCACATTGCGGGGCGGCCCGCCGCCGTGGCCCTGCGGACGTCAGTGGTGGCCGTGACCGCGCCGTCGTGTGGTGGCGCCGGTGCCCAGCCAGCCGGCCAGCTTGCCGCCCCGGGAGACTGCCTGCAGCCGCCGCTCGGCCGCGTCGCGCACCGGGTCCGTGGCGACGACCAGCAGTTCGTCGCCGCGCCGCAGCACGGTCGACGGCGACGGCACGAAACTGGAGCCGTCCCGGACGACGAGGGTGACCGCGGCGCCCGCCGGCATCCGCAGCTCGCCGACCTCGACGCCGTGCATCCGGGAGGCCGGCCCGATGGACGTCGACAGCAGATGGCCGCGCAGCCGCTCCAGCGGGGCGGACTCGATGCCCAGGTCGGCGGGCTCCTCGCCGTCGCCCAGCCGGAGGTGCCGGGCGAGCCAGGGCAGCGTCGGCCCCTGGATCAGGGTGTAGACCACGACCAGGACGAAGACGATGTTGAAGACGCCCTCACTGCCGGGGACGGCGCCCACCATCGGGATGGTGGCCAGCACGATGGGGACCGCGCCGCGCAGGCCGGCCCACGACAGCAGGGTCTTCTCCTGCCAGGACATGTGGAACGGCAGCAGCGAGACGAACACCGAGGTCGGGCGGGCGACGAGGGTGAGGATCATGCCGATGACCAGGGCCGGCACCACGTCGTCGAGGAGGTTGTGCGGGGTGACCAGCAGGCCCAGCAGGACGAACATGCCGATCTGGCCGATCCAGCCGAGCCCCTCGGCGAAGCCGCGGGTGGCCGGGGCGTGCGGCAGCTTGGCGTTGCCGAGGACCATCGCGGCCAGATAGACGGCGAGGAAGCCCGAGCCGTGCGCCAGTGCGCCGGCGGCGTAGGCGGAGACCGCGATGGCCATGACGGCGATGGGGTAGAGACCGGAGGCCGGCAGCGCCACGTGTCGCATGCAGTAGGCGCCGAGCCAGCCGATCGCGAGGCCGAGGGCGGCGCCGATCGCCAGCTCCAGGGCGATCTCACCGAGGAGGACGTACCAATGGTCGACCTCTCGCGGGGTGGAGAAGGCGACGACCAGGATGACCACCGGGGCGTCGTTGAAGCCGGATTCCGCTTCGAGGACACCCGAGAGCCGGGCCGGCAGCGGCACGCTGCGCAGGACGGAGAAGACCGCCGCGGCGTCCGTGGACGAGACCACGGCGCCGATCAGCAGCGCCTGCCGCCAGCCGAGTCCGGCCAGATAGTGTGCTCCGGCCGCGGTGACCCCCACGCTCACCGCGACGCCGACCGTCGACAGCACCGCCGCCTGGGGCAGTGCCGGCCTGATCTCTTTCCACTTGGTGCCCAGACCGCCCTCGGCGAGGATCACGACCAGCGCGGCATAGCCCAGGAGTTGGGTCAGCTGGGCGTCGTCGAAGACGACCCCGCCGAGGCCGTCCTGGCCCATGGCGATGCCTATCCCCAGGTAGATGAGCAGGCTGGGGAGCCCGCTGCGCGAGGAGAGCCGTACCGCGGCGACCGCGATGAGCAGTACGAGCGAGCAGAGCAGCAGGAGTTCGTTGAGGTGGTCGACAGTCAGGAGCTGGTCCTTCCTCGCACGGGTTCCGAAAAGCGACGGTCCGGGGGTGGTCTTCGGGCGCTCTTTCCTTACCGTATCTAGTTACTGAGACTAACAATTTACCATTGCTTGAAGGTTGGGGGTGCTGGCGGTGACTCCGCGTAGGGGTCGCCGAACCCGTGCGCCTATGGTTGCTCCAGCACTCCCACCCTGCCCCTCGAAGGACAGAGATGCCCGCCAACAAGTCCGGCCCAGTCCCCAGGAAGAAGAAGGGGCGGCGCGGCCGCCTCGTCGCCATCACGGTCGTGCTGCTGCTCGTGGCGGGCATCGGCTTCGGCGCGTTCTGGGGAGTCAGCACCGTACGGGCCTCGTTCCCGCAGACCACCGGCTCGCTCAAACTCCCGGGCCTGGCCGACCCGGTGGACGTCGTCCGCGACGCCAACGGCATCCCACAGATCTACGCCGACACCGACGAGGACCTCTTCCGCGCCCAGGGCTACGTCCAGGCCCAGGACCGCTTCTGGGAGATGGACGTCCGGCGCCACATGACCGCCGGCCGGCTGTCCGAGATGTTCGGCAAGAGCCAGGTCAAGACCGATGAGTTCCTGCGCACGCTGGGCTGGCACCGGGTCGCGCAGCAGGAGTACGACACCAAGCTCTCGCCCAGCACCAAGAAGTACCTCCAGGCGTACTCCGCCGGCGTCAACGCCTACCTCAAGGACCACGAGGGCTCGGCGCTCTCCCTGGAGTACGCGGCGCTGGACTTCGAGAACGACTACAAGCCCGAGAAGTGGACGCCGGCCGACTCGGTGGCCTGGCTCAAGGCGATGGCCTGGGACCTGCGCGGCAACATGCAGGAGGAGATCGACCGGTCCCTGATGACCAGCCGCTTCAACCAGCAGCAGATCAACGAGCTCTACCCGGCATACCCGTACAAGCGGAACAAGCCGATCGTGGACGGCGGCGCGGTCGACCCGGCCACCAAGAAGTTCACGCCCAAGGGCTCGGCCAACGCCACCCCGGCCGGCGGCGCCGTCAACGGACTCCGGTCCCAGCTGTCCTCGCTGTCCAAGACGGTGAACGAGGTCCCGGCGCTGCTCGGCCCCAACGGCAACGGCATCGGCTCCAACTCCTGGGTCGTCTCCGGCGCGCACACCACCACCGGCAAGCCGCTGCTCGCCAACGACCCGCACCTGGCACCGCAGATGCCCTCGCTCTGGTACCAGATGGGCCTGCACTGCCGTAACACCGGCCCCAAGTGCGGCTACGACGTCTCCGGCTTCACCTTCGCCGGGATGCCCGGCGTCGTCATCGGCCACAACCAGGACATCTCCTGGGGCATGACCAACCTCGGCGCCGACGTCACCGACCTCTATCTGGAGAAGGTCAACGCCGACGGCTACCTCTACGACGACAAGCAGCGGCCGTTCCGCACGCGCAAGGAGACCATCAAGGTCGCCGGCGGCGAGAGCCACCAGATCACCGTCCGCGCCACCAACAACGGCCCGATCGTCTCCGACCGCGACGACGAACTCGGCAACGTCGGCAAGGACGCCCCCGTCGGCAACGCCGCCCCGGACCGCGGCGACGGCTACGCCGTCTCGCTCCGCTGGACCGCGCTCGACCCCGGCCGCTCCATGGACGCCGTCTTCGAGCTCAACCGCGCCCAGGACTGGACCGGCTTCCGCAAGGCCGCCGCGCACTTCGAGGTGCCCTCGCAGAACCTGGTCTACGCCGACACCAAGGGCAACATCGGCTACCAGGCACCCGGCCGGATCCCGGTCCGCGGCAAGGGCGACGGCCACTTCGACGGCACCTACCCGGCGCCCGGCTGGGACGCGCGCTACCAGTGGAAGAACTACATCCCGCAGGCCGCCCTGCCGTACGAGTACAACCCCGGGCGCGGCTACATCGTCACCGCCAACCAGGCCGTCACCGACGAGAAGTACCCGTACCTGATCACCAAGGACTGGGGCTACGGTTCGCGCAGCCAGCGGATCAACGACCTGATCGAGTCGAAGATCAAGGACGGCGGCAAGGTCTCCACCGACGACATGCAGGCCTTCCAGAAGGACAACAGCAGTGAGATCGCCCGGCTGCTGACGCCCTACCTGACGAAGATCGACATCAAGGACAAGTACGTCCGCGACGCCCAGCAGCTGCTGGAGGGCTGGGACTTCACCCAGGAGCCCGACTCCGCCGCGGCCGCCTACTTCAACGCCGTCTGGCGCAACACCCTCAAGCTCGCCTTCGGCAACAAGATGCCCAAGGAACTGCGTCCCGAGGGCCAGTGCCTCACCGTCCGCCCGGCCGACGAGACCGGCCCCGCCGACGAGAACGACACCTACGTCCGCGAATGCGGCGAGCGGGCCGGCGACACCGCCCAGCCCGACGGCGGCGACCGCTGGTACGAGGTCGTCCGCAACCTCCTCGACGACCCCGGCAACGCCTGGTGGAAGACCGAGGACCGGCCCGGCCGCCCCGGCGACAAGAACCGCGACCAGCTCCTCGCGCACGCCATGAAGGACGCCCGCTACGAGCTGACCTCCAAACTGGGCAAGAACATCGACAACTGGACCTGGGGCCGGCTGCACCAGATGTTCCTGAAGAACCAGACCCTGGGCACCGACGGTCCCGGGATGCTGCAGGGCCTGTTCAACCGCGGCCCGTGGAACCTCGGCGGCGGTGAGGCCGCGGTCGACGCCACCGGCTGGAACGCGGCCGGCGGCTACAAGGTCACCTGGGTCCCGTCCATGCGGATGGTCGTCAACCTCGCCGACCTCGACAAGTCCCGCTGGATCAACCTCACCGGCGCCTCCGGCCACGCCTACGAGGCCCACTATTACGACCAGACCGACAAGTGGGCCAAGGGCGAGCTGCTGCCCTGGGCGTACAGCGAGGACGCCGTCAAGCAGGCCGGCAAGGACACCCTGACGCTGTCGCCGTAAGGCCGCGGCCGTCACGAGCCGACGGGCGGGCCGGAGATCTCCCACGGGACGGTCTCCGGCCCGCCCGTCGGCGTTCGGGCCCCCGGTCCGGCGGGCTCAGTGCCGGAACCGGTGGACCCCCGACGGGGTCACCGCGGCGTGCACCCGCCGGTCGTGCGGCTCGGCCGGCACCTCGTCCCGCACCTCCGCGTCGAAGAGCAGCACCACCAGGTGCGCCGGGGCCCCGGCCCGGTCCAGCCGCTCCAGCACCCGGTCGTACGAGCCGCCGCCGCGGCCCAGCCGCACCCCGTCGCGGTCCACCGCCAGGCCCGGCAGCAGCACCACGTCCGCCTGCGTGACCGCCTGCGGGCCCAGCCGCTCACCGGCCGGTTCGTGCAGCCCCCAGCCCGCCGGCACCAGGCGGTCGGCACCCTCGTACGGCGCCCAGTCGAGATCGTTGTCCGGCATCAGCACCGGCAGCAGCACCCGCACCCCCGCCTCCCGCAGCCGGTCCAGCAGGGCCCCGGTGGGCGGCTCCGAGCCCATCGACACGTACGCCGCCACCGTCGGCCGGCGGGCGGCCCCCTCGTCCGCCGTCGACGGGGCCAGGAACGGGGCCAACTCCTCCAGTTCCAGGGTCCGTCGGGCCAGTGCCTCGCCCGCCGCCGCGAGGACATCCGGCGGCAATGATCTCCTTACCTCCTGGAGATCCCGCCGCAACCTTCGTTTCCTATCGTGCTGCTTGCTCACTGTGTGCCCTTGCTCCCGCTCTCATGCTCTATTCACCGGACCCTCATCATCGTTCCGAAAGGGCCGGTTATGGTGTCGCGCATGACTCCATCGCACACACGGATCAGCAAGGCTGTCATTCCGGCAGCCGGCCTCGGCACCAGGTTTCTCCCCGCCACGAAGGCCACACCCAAGGAGATGCTCCCGGTCGTCGACAAGCCCGCCATCCAGTACGTGGTGGAGGAGGCGGCCGCCGCCGGGCTCTCCGACGTCCTGATGGTCACCGGCCGCAACAAGCGCCCCCTTGAGGACCACTTCGACCGCAACTACGAACTCGAAGAGGCCCTGCACCGCAAGGGCGACGAGTCCCGGCTCGCCAAGGTCCAGGAATCCAGCGACCTGGCGACCATGCACTACGTCCGCCAGGGCGACCCCAAGGGCCTCGGCCACGCGGTGCTGTGCGCCGCGCCCCACGTCGGCGACCAGCCCTTCGCCGTGCTCCTCGGTGACGACCTCATCGACCCCCGCGACCCCCTGCTGGCCCGCATGGTCGAGGTGCAGGAACAGCACGGCGGCTCGGTCATCGCCCTCATGGAGGTCGACCCGGCCCAGATCCACCTCTACGGCTGCGCGGCCGCCGCCCCCACCGGCGACGACGACGTGGTCACCGTCTCCGACCTGGTCGAGAAGCCCGACCCGGCCGAGGCCCCCAGCAACCTCGCGATCATCGGCCGCTACGTCCTCGACCCGGCCGTCTTCGAGGTGCTGCGCAAGACCGACCCCGGCCGCGGCGGCGAGATCCAGCTCACCGACGCCCTCCAGGCGCTCGCCGCCGACCCGTCGCTCGGCGGCCCGGTGCACGGCGTCGTCTTCAAGGGCCGGCGCTATGACACCGGTGACCGTGGCGACTATCTGCGTGCCATTGTCAGACTCGCATGCGAACGTGAAGACCTGGGCCCCGACTTCCGGACCTGGCTTCGCAGTTACGTCACCGAGGAGATGTAGGACGTTGAACCCCGCCACCGGCCAGACCAGCCACCCGGACCGCGTCTGGTCGGTGGCCGAGCACCTCGACGACGTCCTGTCGAAGATCGACCCGCTGGACCCGATCGAGCTGCAGCTCCTCGACGCCCAGGGCTGCGTCCTGGTCGAGGACGTCACCGTCACCGTCCCCCTGCCGCCCTTCGACAACAGCTCCATGGACGGCTACGCGGTCCGCGCCGCCGACGTCGCGCCGGCCACCGAGGCCGCCCCGGTCACCCTGACCGTCATCGGCGACGTCGCGGCCGGCAGCGGCGAGCTCCCCGAGGTCGGCCCCGGCCAGGCCGCCCGCATCATGACCGGCGCCCCCCTCCCGCCCGGCGCCGAGGCCGTCGTCCCCGTCGAATGGACCGACGGCGGCGCCGGAGCAGGCCCGGCCGCCACGATGGAGGCCCACAGCGCCGCCCCCGAGGGCGCCGGCGGCGAGGTCCGCGTCCACCGCCCGGCCCCGGCCGGCGCCCACATCCGCACCCGCGGCAGCGACGTCACCCAAGGAGAGCTCGCACTGCGCGCCGGCACCCTCCTCGGCCCCTCCCAGATCGGCCTGCTCGCCGCCCTCGGCCGCGGCACGGTACGGGTCCGCCCGCGCCCCCGCGTCGTGGTGGTGTCCACCGGCAGCGAACTCGTCCAGCCCGGCGAGGCGTTGGGCCCCGGCCAGATCCACGACTCCAACAGCTTCCAGCTCACCGCCGCGGCCCGCGCCGCCGGCGCCCTCGCCTACCGCGTCGGCGCGGTCGCCGACGACGCCGAGACCCTGCGCGCCACCCTGGAGGACCAGCTCATCCGGGCCGACGTCCTCGTCACCAGCGGCGGCGTCAGCGTCGGCGCGTACGACGTGGTCAAGGAGACCCTGGCCGGCCTCTCCGCGGACGAGGGGAAGGTCGAGTTCCGCAAGCTCGCCATGCAGCCCGGCAAGCCCCAGGGCTTCGGCCTCATCGGCCCCGACGACATCCCGCTGCTGGCCCTGCCCGGCAACCCCGTCAGCAGTTACGTCTCCTTCGAGCTGTTCGTCCGCCCGGTCATCCGCGCCCTGATGGGCCTGCCGGACGTCCACCGCCCGACCACCACGGCCCGCTGCACCACCGCCCTCGCCTCCTCGCCCAAGGGCAAGCGGCAGTTCCTGCGCGGCTCCTACGACGCCGACGCCGGCACCGTCACCCCGGTCGGCGGCGCCGGCTCCCACCTGATCAAGGCCATGGCGCACGCCAACGCGCTGATCGTCGTCCCCGAGGACACCACCGAGGTCCCCGAGGGCGCCGACGTGGACGTCGTCCCGCTCGGATAACCGGCCCCCGAAAACCCGTACCGGGTGCTCCGCGGCCACCGGAGGTACGGTGTCGTCCCACAGGCGGCAGTTTTGACCGGGAGAACGATGAGCAGCGGCCAGCAACACCTCACCCACCTCGACGCGGCGGGCGCGGCCCGCATGGTCGACGTCTCGGCCAAGGACGTCACCGCCCGCACCGCCCGCGCCCGCGGCCGGGTGCTGGTGTCGCCGCAGGTCATCGCGTTGCTGCGGGGTGAGGGCATGCCCAAGGGCGATGCCCTGGCCACCGCCCGGATCGCCGGGATCATGGGCGCCAAGCGCACCCCCGAGCTGATCCCGCTCTGCCACCCGCTGGCCGTCTCCGGGGTGAAGGTGGACCTCTCGGTCACCGACGAGGCCGTGGAGATCACCGCCACCGTCAAGACCACCGACCGCACCGGCGTGGAGATGGAGGCGCTCACCGCCGTCTCCGTGGCCGCCCTCACCGTCGTGGACATGATCAAGGCGGTCGACAAGGCCGCGGTGATCTCCGACATCCGCGTCGAGGAGAAGACCGGCGGCAAGTCCGGCGACTGGACCCGGTCATGACCCCCGCCCGCGCCCTGGTCGTCACCGCCTCCAACCGCGCCGCCGCCGGCGTCTACGAGGACAAGGGCGGACCCCTGCTCGCCGAGGGCCTGACCGCCATGGGCTTCGAGGTCGACGGACCCGAGGTCGTCCCCGACGGCGACCCGGTCGAGGCCGCCCTGCGCCGGGCCGTCGACTCGTCGCGGTACGCCGTCGTCCTCACCACCGGCGGCACCGGCATCTCACCCACCGACCGCACCCCCGAGGCCACCGCCCGGGTGCTGGACTACGAGGTCCCCGGCATCCCCGAGGCGATCCGCGCCGCTGGCCGCGACAAGGTCCCCACCGCGGCGCTCTCCCGCGGTCGCGCCGGCGTCGCCGGCACGACCCTGATCGTCAACCTCCCCGGCTCCTCCGGCGGGGTCCGCGACGGCCTGGCCGTCCTGGCCGAGCTGCTGCCGCACGCCGTCGACCAGATCCGCGGCGGCGACCACCCCAGACCCTCCGGGAGCCCGAGCTGAACGCGCCCTGGCCCGTGGTCCTGACGGACGGTGAGATCACCCTCCGCCCGATAAAGCTGCGCGACCAGCGGGCCTGGCGCGAGGTCAACCGCCGTAACCGTGACTGGCTGCGGCCCTGGGAAGCCACCATTCCGCCGCCCCCGCCCGGTCTCGTCCCGCCGCACCGGCCCACCTACCGCCAGATGGTCCGCCATCTGCGCGCGGAGGCGCACGCCGGCCGGATGCTCCCGTTCGTCGTGGAATTCCAGGGCCGCCTCGTCGGACAACTCACCGTCGCCGGCATCACCTGGGGCTCGATGTGCTCCGGCCATATCGGCTACTGGGTCGACCAGGAAGTCGCCGGCCGCGGTGTCATCCCGACCGCCGTCGCGCTCGCCGTCGACCACTGCTTCCGCAGCGTCGGACTGCACCGCATCGAGGTCTGCATTCGCCCGGAGAACTCCCCGAGCCGGCGGGTGGTGGAAAAGCTCGGTTTTCGCGAGGAAGGTCTCCGCCCGCGCTACCTCCACATCGACGGCGCCTGGCGCGACCACGCGGTTTACGCCCTCACCGCGGAAGAAGTCCCGGAGGGCCTGCTCAGCCGCTGGCGCCGGGAGAATCCCAGCAGGCCCGGCACCGCCCCCGGCATGCCTCATAAATGAAATAAACGTTCGAATGCAATCCCCAATTGGCCGGATTGGGGTGGGTGCGGATCTCTACCATCACAAAAAAGTTCGAGATATCAGCCAGATCGTGCGACACACCGGCCCAATTGGCGGATGGCCCCCTGCAAACCCCTCTACCGTGTGAGTTGTGAGAAGCAGCGGCCTCATCTACGCAGTCATCGTCGGGGCCTGGGCCGCCTACTTGGTGCCGATGTGGCTCCGTAGACAGGATGAGCTCAACGAGGCCCGTCCGACCGAGCGCTTCAGCACCGCCATCCGGCTGCTGTCCGGACGTGCGGCCATGCAGCGCCGCTACGACAAGGCGCGCGGGGAGTACCCCGCCGACGAGGCGGACGACGACGTGGACCCGGACGAACCGGCCGACGAGGCCGCCGCCGGGCCCTTCGCCGACCCCGTTCCCGCCGAGGAGACCGAGGCGCCGCCCACCCGCGTGCAGCCCGCCCCGCCGCGGCCCTCGCTCGCCGAGCGGACCAAGCGCGCCAAGGTCCTCGCCCGCCGCCGGCGCACCATCACCATCCTGTTCCTCACCTTCACCACCGGCGCCATCGTCGCGGCCGTCGGCGGCACCGCCTTCCTCTGGGCGCCCGCCATCCCCGCCCTCCTCCTGACCGCGTACATCATTTACCTGCGCGCCCAGGAGCGCCGCCGCTTCACCTTCACCATGGACCAGCGCCGCGCGGAGGCCGCGGCCCAGCGCCTGCGCGAGGGCCGCCGCCCCCGCCAGACCGGCGACCAGCCGGCCGCCGATGCCCGCACCGAGCACCCGGCCGACGCCCGCGCCGACCACCCGGCCGACGCCGCCCCGGAGATCCGCCCGGCGGCCCCGTCCCGTCCGTCCCCCACCGCCGGCCGCCGCGCCGTCGTCGAGGAGACCGACCACGCCGAGTGGGTCGACCAGCAGCGCGAACGCGAGCGCCCGCGCCCCGCCGCCGGCAGCTGGGACCCCGTCCCGGTCCCGCTCCCCACCTACGTCACGGCCCCGGTCGCCCCGCGTGCCACCAGCCACGTCGACCTCGACGCCGAGGACGCCTGGAGCTCCGCCCGCTCCAGCGCCGCCGCCGAACGCCCGCAGCCCGAAGCCCCCCAGCAGGACCGCCGCACCCCCGGCCGCCGCACCCGCGGCCGCACCCCGCTCTTCGACCAGTACGAGGACGAGGACCGCCCCCGCGCCGCCAACGAGTGACCCGCGCCACACCGGTCGCCGCTTCGCTGACCAGCACCGGAAGCGATTTCCGAGCACCGCGGCCGAGATGCTAGAGTTTCACTCGTCGCAAGGGCCTGTGGCGCAGCTGGTAGCGCACCTCGTTCGCAACGAGGGGGTCAGGGGTTCGAATCCCCTCAGGTCCACCGCAGCGTGGTAGCAAGCGCAGTAAAGCCCCCTCCGGGATGATTCGGTGGGGGCTTTTTCGCGTCGTGGCGCAGCGAAGTGCCGCAGGGGTCAGCGTCGTTTCCCGGTCGCGGGCCGCCTCCCACGACGGGCCAATGTTGTAGGCCTGTTGGCACAGCCGGTCTCCGGACACGTCACGCTGTACGGCGGCGAAGTGTGGCAGCGCACTGCTGCATCCCGCCCGGCCGGTTCGATCGGGCGGGATTCTTGCACGGCGAACTGCGCCTTGCGCAGGGGGCGTTCGTGCGTGCGTGGTCGTGGTGGTCATGGTCGTGGTGCCGGACGTCACATCAGCCGGATGCCGTGGCGGGCCAGGTAGGCGAGGGGGTTGATGTCGGAGCCGTAGTGGCGGCGGGTGCGGACCTCGAAGTGGAGGTGGGGGCCGGTGGCCCGGCCGGTGGCGCCGGCGTAGCCGAGGCGGGTGCGGGCGCGGACGTGCTGGCCGGGGTGGACGGAGATCCGGGAGAGGTGCCCGAAGAGCGTGTAGTGGCCGTCCCGCATCCGGACCGTGACGGCCTTGCCGTACGCGCCCGAGCGCCGGGCGAGGACGACGGTGCCGGGCCCGACGGACCTGACCTTGGCCCCGGAGCGGACCGCGAGGTCGACGCCGGTGTGGTGGCCGGCCTGCCAGGCACCGGGCACGCCGTAGGGCGCGCTGATGCGGTAGTGGGCGGCGACCGGGTGGGTCCAGTTGCCGGCGGGGGCGGCGAGGGCGACCTGGGCCCCCGTCACGGTGACGGCGGGGGCCGCGGCCGCCAGCAGGGCGGCACGGAGGAGCGCTCTGCGAAGCGGGGTGCCTTTGCGGAACGTGGTCATACTTGCGAGCCCACGCCCTCGGGCGGGCGGTCGCATCCCGGGACGGGCCGACGAGCCTCCGATCGGGTGGCAGTCCGCCGCGGTGCGGTGAGTGGTGAGGCGGCGGGCGGTGGTGCCTACCGTCGTTCTGCTCCAGGGGCGACCGCCCGGTGGCTCAAGCCATGAGGCGGTCGACGGTTTCGGCGACCGCGCCGGCGCCGTCCTCCGTGGCGAGGCGGGCGGCCGCGGCCCGGGCGCGGCTGAGGCGTTCGGGGCCGGTGGTGGCCTGGGTGAGGGCGTGGGCCAGGCGGGCGACGCCGGATTCCCCGGTGAGGTCCGCGAAGGGGATCGGGGCGGTGGCGACGCCGGAGGCGGCCAGGCGGGCGGCCCAGAAGGGCTGGTCGGCGGTGACCGGGACGGGGACGGTGGGGACCCCGGCGCGCAGTCCGGCCGCGGTGGTGCCCGCGCCGCAGTGGTGGACGACCGCCGCCATGTGCGGGAAGAGCAGGGCGTGCGGCACCTCGCCGATGGTGAGGACGTCGTCCGCGCCGGGTGCGTGCGCGGCGGAGAGGCCGGCCCAGCCGGACTGGAGGATGCCGCGGACCCCGGCGCGCCGCAGGGCCCGTACCGCCAGCTCGCCCAGGCGTTCGCCCTCGCCCCCCGCCATGCTGCCGAAGCCGAGGAAGACCGGCGGCGGGCCGGCGGCGATGAAGTCCCTTACCGCCAGCGGGAGTTGGGCGTCCGGGGCGTGCCAGGGCCACCAGTTGCCGACCACGTCGAGGCCGGCGCGCCAGTCGGTGGGGCGGGGGAGGAGGGTCTCGCTGAAGCCGTGCAGGACCGGCCAGCCGGCCGCTTCGGCGCGGCGCCGGACCGTGGCGGACGTGCTGGGCGGCAGGCCGAGACGGGCGCGCAGGGTGCGGGAGGCGCCGGCGTAGAGGCGGTCGATGACGCGGAGGGAGAGGCGGCCCAGGGCGCGGTTGCCCCGGCGGCCCAGGCTGCGGCCGCCGCTGACGACGGGGGCGAAGTCGCCGGTGGGGGCCTGCGGGACCAGGAACAGGCCCAGCGACGGGATGCCGTGCGCCTCGGCGAGGTGGTGGCCGAGCGGTGCGGTGGTGGCGGAGAGCAGCAGGAGCTCGGTGCCGTCGTCGGCGGCGTCGGCCATGCCCCCGCCCAGTTCCTCGATGAAGGCGGCGGCCCGGCGCATCAGCGCGCGGCGGCCGGGCGGGGCACCCTCCGGCGGTGCGGTGCCGTCGGCCGGGCGCCGGCCGCGCGGGTCGGCGGGCAGCCGGCGGAACGTAAGGCCCGCGGCGCGGACGAGGGGCTCGTAGGCGTCGTGGGTGGCGAGTGTGACGTCGTGGCCGGCCGCGCGGAGCCGGGCGCCGACGCCGGTGTAGGGGGCGACGTCGCCGTACGACCCGGCGGCGGTGAGGAGGATTTTGGGCATGGGTGGGCAGCCTTCGGGAGGTGTAAGGGGCGAGAGGTACGGGGTGCGAGTGCGGCTCTCGGCGCGCGGCGGGACTCAGCAGCCGCAGCGGCTCACGAGCCGTCGCCGTCCGGGTGGCGTACGGCGTTGGCGTGGACGGCGGTGCGCAGGTAGGCGGCGAGGCCGGGGCGCTGTTCGGTGGGCGGGACGATCAGCGCGAACGCGCGGGGGTCGGCGGCGAAGTCATCGGCGATCCGGCCGTGCATATCGGTGGGGCACGGGGTGAACCAGCGGCTGATGTGCTGCCGCTGTTCCTCCGCGAGGTCCATGGCGCGCTCGCCGTCCGCGGGCTCCTCGGCGTCGAAGGCGGCGAGCAGCCGCCGGCGCCAGTCGGCGGCCTCGGCCATGAGCGTGGCCCAGTCGTCCTTGGAGTGCGCGGCGGCCCGCGCCATGGAGCGCTGGTGGCCCTCGCTGTGCTGCCACTTCAGATGGGCCTGGGTGGCGTAGGTGAGGTCGAAGGCCACCTCGCCGAAGACCTCGAACCGCTCCTGCGGCGTCAGCTCGACCCCGGTCTGCTGCACCTCCATGGCCCGCTCGGCGACCTCGACCAGCCGCCGCAGCTTGCCGATCTGCTCGTTGAGGAGCCGGTGCCGGGCGCGGAGGTGGTCGAGGGCGTTGGCCTGGGGGTCCGCCAGGATGGCGGCGATCTCCTCCAGCGGGAAGCCGAGCTCCCGGTAGAAGAGGATCTGCTGCAGCCGGGCGAGGTCGGCGTCGCTGTATTGGCGGTAGCCGGCGGGGCTGCGGTCGCTGGGGCAGAGCAGACCGGTCTTGTCGTAGTGGTGCAGGGTGCGCACCGTGATCCCGGCGAAGCCGGAGACCTGACCGACCGAGTAGCTCATCGCAGCGCCTTTCGTCCCGTGGGGCCGTACCGCTTCAGGGTGCGGCCTGACGTGACGTGAGGGTCAAGCGGGTGGCCGGCTCTGGGCCCGGTCCGCCGCGGCCGGCCCGGTCCACCGCGGTGGGCCCGGCCCGGCTCAGCCGTTCGGATACCGCTCCTCCAGCAGGGAGTTCATCAGCGCCTGGACGTCCTCCCGGGCCAGCCCCTCGGTACGGGCCCGCTCCATCCAGGCGCGCAGTTCCTCGCGCAGCAGGGCGTCCGCCGCGGTGGTGGGGCGGGCGAGCGTACGGCTGACGAAGGTGCCGAGGCCGGGGCGCGGTTCGACCAGGCCCTCGCGCTCCAGCTCGCGGTAGGCCTTCAGCGTCGTGTTGGGGTTGACCTTGGTCGTCGCGGCGACCTGCGCGGCGGTCGGCAGCCGGTCGCCCTCGACGAGGATGCCCAGCCGCAGCGCCTGCTGGACCTGCTGGACGATCTGGAGGTAGGTGGCGACGCCGCTGCGGCGGTCGATGCGGAATTCCACGGCGCTCACCACCTCTCTGCTGCTTTCCCCCGTGCCGCCGGGACCGCCCCCGCGCGCCTCCCGGGCGGCGCCGGGGCCGTACGGTCCGACCGCTTGATGATCGGCCCGCCCGTGAAGGGTGTCAAAGCGCCACCCGTGGCGCGGCGCCGGGTCGCGCCGTTCAGAGCGGCCGCCTCCGGGTGCGCCAGACCACGAACGCCAGCACCAGGGCGGCCAGCGTCACCAGGAGGGCCGCGCCGAGCCACTGCATCCCGGCCATCTGGTCGTAGTCGAAGTACTGGATCACGCGGTGGACGATGCCCAGCTTGGCCCGGCAGGCGCGGTCGGCCGCGCTGTCGGTGCTGACGCAGGTGCCGAAGCCGTAGAGCTTGCCGTCGGCGGTGGC
This sequence comes from Streptomyces sp. NPDC107765, assembly GCF_055657085.1. Lineage (NCBI taxonomy): Bacteria > Bacillati > Actinomycetota > Actinomycetes > Kitasatosporales > Streptomycetaceae > Streptomyces > Streptomyces sp. NPDC107765. The sequence continues at coordinate 390,080 of NZ_JBVKBL010000005.1, forward strand.
GACCCAGTCGTCGAACCGGGCGGCGTCGAACGGCATGGTCGGCCCGTCGCCGTCGTAGGGAGAGGTGACGCTGCGGACGGCGCCGAGCTGGCCCCGGAATTTGTCCCACACCACGGAGGTGGCCAGAGCGACGAAGGCGGTGGCGGCCATGGCCGGAACCACCCGCTTGATCAGCATGCCCAGGGCGATACCGCAGGAGGCCAGGAAGAGGGTCCGGGCGGCAGGCACCGGGCCGGTGGCCTCGAAGGCGCCCCCGGTGAGCCAGTCCCCGCTCACGGCCAGGCCGTGGACCGGCGTCCACACCCAGGTGAAGACGGCCGACAGCAGGGCGGAGCAGCCCACGGCGAGGGCCAGCGGCAGGCCGAGCGTGGCGGCGAGCCAGCGGCTGCGGCTGACCGACTGGGTCGTGACCAGCTTGAGGGTGCCGTGTTCCTGCTCGCTCGCGATCAGGGGTGCGCCGAGGAAGACGCCGACGACCAGCGGCACGTACTGCAGGTACTCCATGTCGCGCGCGAAGTCCGCGCCGAAGCGGTTCTGGAAGTCGGTCATCAGCTTCTCGTCGCCGCCCGGCGGGACGCCCTTGCCGTGCAGGAAGTCCATGACGCCCATGCGCTGGTAGACGAAGAGCGCGCAGCCGACGAGGGTGAGCAGCAGGGCGGCACGCAGGAACGTGCGGTGCCGGCGCCAGACCACCCAGGGCAGTCCGCGCAGCGGGCCGCGGCCCGGGGCGGCCGTGGTGGGGGCAGGGGCGGTGGTGGTCGTCATGCCGCCACCTCCCCGGAGGCGTCGGGCCGCGCCTCGCCGGCGATCAGGTCCGGTGCGCCGGGCGACCGCAGATAGGCCAGGAGTACTTCTTCCATGCTGGGCGCCAGGGTCTCCCAGCTGTCGGAGAGCGGGCCGCCGGCCCGGATCAGGGCGCTGAACTGCCGCCCGGTGACCCGTGATTCGACGACGGTGTGCCGCTGCCGCAGCTCCTCGGGGACCCCGTCGTCGCCGGACGCCACCCCGGTCACGAGCAGGTGCGCGGGTACCAGCGCGTCGGTGGGCCCGGCCATCCGCAGCCGGCCCTCGGCGAGCAGCAGGAGGTAGTCACACATCTCCTCCATCTCGGAGACCAGGTGGGAGGACATCACCACGGTCGTGCCGTGCTCGGCGGCCTCGGCCATCAGCAGGCCGGACAGTTCGTGCCGGGCCAGCGGGTCGAGGTCGGCCATCGGCTCGTCGAGCAGCAGCAGATCGGGCCGCTTGCCGAAGGCCAGGGCGAAGGCGACGCGGGTGCGCTGGCCGCCGGAGAGGGAGCCGATCCGGGCGGTGAGCGGCACGTTGCCGGACCGTACGACCCGCTCGGCCAGCGCCTGGTCCCAGCGCGGGTTCAGCTCCCGGCCGAGCCGCAGGGTCTCGGCGACCGTGAAGCGGGCGTAGAGCGGCTTGTCCTGGGCGAGGTACGCCGTCCGTGCCATGACGGCCGGGTCGGTCACCGGGACGCCGAACAGCCGCAGCGTTCCGGTGGTCGGCGTCACCAGGCGGGTCGCGGTGCCGAGGAAGGTGCTCTTGCCGGCGCCGTTCGGACCGACGAGGGCGCAGATGCGGCCGGCGGGAAGCCGGAAGGAGCAGTCCCGCAGCGCCCACCCGCGGCGGTACTTCTTCCCCAGACCTACGGCCTCGATCGCCCACGGGCTCGGGTCGTCGCTCACCCGGATCCCCCCTTTAGCTAGTTGATTAGTGGAATGAGTATGGGGAGCGGCCGCGATCACTGTCAAACAGTGGTCGCAGCGCCGCTCCGGCCCTGCAGCCGGGGGCGGGCCCGAAGGGCAGCGGCTCAGCCGGCCGCCGAGCCCCCCAGCGCCTTCGCCAGACACCGGCTGTCCTCGTACGTCCGGTACAGCCCGAACTTCTCCACCGGCAGATAGCCGCTGGAGGCGTACAGCGCCAGCGCCTCGGGCTGCTTGATGCCGGTCTCCAGCACCATCCGCGCCCGCCCCGCGGCCCGCGCGTCCGCCTCCAGCGCGGCCAGGATCCGCCGCGCCAGGCCCCGCCCGCGCGCCTCCGGCAGCACGAACATCCGCTTGATCTCGGCGTCCCCGACGGCGTACCCCTCGGCGGCGTCCTCCTGCACCCGCCAGCCGCCGGTGGCCAGCGGACGGTCACCCTCGTACGCGACCAGGAACGTCCCGCGCGGCGGCACGAACATCTCCGGGTCCAGCGGAGTCATGTCCCCGTCGCCGTAGCGGCGGACGTACTCCTGCTGCACCAGCGTGTCGAGCGTCACGGCGTCGGGGTGGTCGTAGCGGACCGGGCGTATCTGGACGGGGCCGGTCCGGACGGGGCGGGTCTCCATGCGAGGAAGGGTACGGGGCCGGGCGGCGGTCCCCGCGAGCTGCGGGCGTCCACGCCGCCCGGCCCGAAGACGATCACCGCCCCGGTCTGGGTATCGTGCCCGGATGCTCACCGTGACCTCTGTGAATGTGAACGGGCTGCGCGCCGCGGCCAAGAAGGGCTTCGTCCCGTGGCTGGCGGAGACCGCGGCCGATGTGCTCTGCCTGCAGGAGGTACGGGCCGAGACCGCCCAGCTGCCGGACGAGGTCCGCGAGCCGGCCGGCTGGTTCACCGTGCACGCCCCGGCCGCCGCCAAGGGCCGCGCCGGCGTCTCCCTCTTCACCCGCCGCGAGCCGGACCGGGTCCGGATCGGCTTCGGCTCGTCCGAGTTCGACACCTCCGGCCGTTACGTCGAGGCGGACCTGCCCGGCGTGACCGTCGCCAGCCTCTACCTGCCCTCCGGCGAGGTCGGCACCGAGCGGCAGGACGAGAAGGAACGCTTCATGGCGGAGTTCCTGCCCTACCTCGTCGACCTGCGCAAGCGCGCTGCGGCCGACGGGCGGGAGGTCGTGGTCTGCGGTGACTGGAACATCGCCCATCAGGAGGCCGACCTCAAGAACTGGAAGGCCAACCAGAAGAAGTCCGGCTTCCTCCCCGAGGAACGGGCCTGGCTCACCGACGTCCTCACCGAGACCCGCGGCGGCTACGTCGACGTCGTCCGCGCCCTCCACCCCGACACCGAGGGCCCCTACTCCTGGTGGTCCTACCGCGGCCGCGCCTTCGACAACGACGCCGGCTGGCGCATCGACTACCACCTGGCCACACCGGGCCTGGCCCAGCGCGCGGCGAAGGCATACGTGGAGCGGGCGGCGGCCTACGACCAGCGGTGGAGCGACCATGCGCCGGTGACGGTGGTGTACGGGCAGTAGCCGGCGCAGGTCCGGAGCCACGAGAACGGCCCTCTTCGCCATCTGGCGAAGAGGGCCGTTCCGCTGCGCCCATGGTGTGCTCCTGGGTCAGAACGCGTCGTTCTTGAGGGCCGCGAGGAAGGCCCCGGCGGTCGCGCCTTTCCCGACGGCTCGCTCACCTGGGTTTATGCGAGAACGCGCATAGCAGCGTTCCTGCATGGACGCTGCTCTCGACGCCTCGTATGGTCAGGACCGACCGGCCCAACGCGGGTCACCACAAGGGGGTTTCAGCATGGCGCGCGAGGAACTTACCCGGCTCACCGGCAACGGCAACGGCACCTGCGGTGGGGAGGACTGCCCGAACGTCTACCGGACGACAAGCGGTTCGCTCGTCGTCCAGGGAAGCGTGTCCGAGGCGTTCACGCCCCCGTTCGGTGAGGCTCTGGTGGAGATCCCGGAAGAAGTACTCAGGGAGGCCGTACGTGCTCTTGGATGGTGACGAGTGGCGTCGTCGGTTCGCGGACATCAAGCGCGAGGCATGGCGGCTTGAGACGCTGCCGCAGTACCTCGTACCGCAGGAGGATCAAGACTTCGCGGCCTTCCGCGAGGGACGGCCCATGACCCCGTACGGGGCCTCTTCCTACACAGAGCGAGTCTCGCGTCAGCGCGCCGAGGGTAAGCGCAATGGCCGAGTGCACATCGTGACTCAGCCCCTCTCGGAGTATCTTCGATTCGAGTTCAGCCGGTACTACGAGACGCACGCTCGGGCCGGAGATGACATTCGAATCCTCGACGTGACCCACCGGACCAACCCCCTTGAGGGGGTGCAAGACTTCTGGATGTTCGACCGAACCGAGGTAGTCCTCATGAACTATGAGGATGACGGCCGGCAGATCAGCCGCGAGATTTTCGAAGGGGATGTTTCTCCGTTCATCGAATACCAGCGGATCGCGGTGTCTGAGTCGGTCCCCTTTCAGGAGTACGTGAACGGTGGCCATCGAGCCTGATCAGCTGGACCAGACTGGTCTGGAGCTGGCGGCCATGCTCAAGCGCCTTCGTAAGCAAGCCGGTCTCTCCGGAGTCCGGCTTGCTGTGCGTTGCCAAATGTCCCAGTCCAAGATCAGTCGGATCGAAGGCAACAAGATTCGCCCGTCCTTGGTGGACGTTGAGCAGATCCTGAGAGGAGTGGGAGCCTCTCCTGGGCTCGCCGCGGAAGTGATGGCCGTGGCGCGAATAGCGCAGACAGAATGGCAGGACCGCAAGTCCCTACATCGAAAGGGACTCGACAAGAAGCAACTGGAACTGGCTCGATTGGAGGCAGTTACCACAGACTTCCGTTACTTCTTGCTGTCCATGGCCACGGGGCTCTTGGCAACGCCGGAGTACATCAGGGAAAGCATTGCGTACGCTCCGCCGGCACAACAGGCCAAGGCGGTAGGCATGAAGCTCGAACGGCAGGCTGTTCTCCTCGATCGTTCCAAGAGCTTCACCTTCCTGCTCACCGAGCAAGCCGTCAGATATCCCTTGGTTCCGCCCGATGCCATGGCCATGCAGATCGACCGGTTGGCATCGCTTGCCCGGCAGGCGAATATTCGAGTGGGTGTGCTGCCGATGAGTGTGAAATTCAGCACCACTCCGTTGAGTACATTCACTGTCTACGACGACCGTATGGCCACCATTGAGACGGACCTTGGGGCGGCAGTCTTCCGGGACCCGAAAGACGTTCAGTCCCTCCTGGAGCGTTTCGCCAGCTACGAGCGGTGCGCCGCTTTCGGGGACAAGGCGCACGAGCTGTTGCATGAGTGGGCGTGGTCGTTCCGTCAATGATCTTTAGTCGAGAACGTGAATAAGGTCAGGGTGGTGCCCAACTCCCGTCCATTATGGGTAACGAGCAATTCGGCCCGGGAGGTAGCGCAAACCATGAGTGATCCCGTCAGGTACTCACAGAAACCTGTTGAACTACCGCTGGACCCGTGGCTTCTGGAGGGTGTGCCGGCCCCCGGATGCAAGCAATGCGCTGCCTCGCGTGGCAAGCGGAGCCGGGCATTGACGCAGAACGACTGGCGGGCGGCCTGCGCTGCCGCTCGGGACATCCGCAGCCACCACACAAACCACTGACATCGAACTCCCGCCCCGGCGGCGGAAACCTGGACAGTCGAGCAGCCGGGGCGGGTGACCCCACCGCAGGAATCCTGCGGACCTTCGGGACGTGCCTTCGACGGTACGGCGGCGCGGCCCCTCACGGAAGAGGAGGTTGAGGGATGAGCGCTGTAGCGGTTGAGACGTTCGAGACGCGCGCCCCTGATGCGGAAGGCTGGCGCGGTGTCCCGTTCCGGCACCCTGCCGATATGGAGGCGGACGGCGGAAAGCACGACGGCGGCCCGATGCCCCCGGAGGCGCCCCGCGAGCCCGCCCCGCAGCCCAGCGGCGGAGACGAGTAAGCGCCCCGACAGCCTCGGCAACCCCCGTGCTGCGCGGTTCAGGCCGGCGGGGTCACCAGCGAGACCGTCACCACCACCGGTAGCGCCCGTCCCGCCGAGCGCAGCGCGTCGGCGACCATCTCCAGCAGCCAGACCGCGAGGTCCGGCGACCACTCCCGGGTGGTGCAGCCGAACCGGAACGCCTCGCGCATGCCCTCGGTGTGCACCGCGCGGCCGAGGTCGACGTCCAGGCCGGGCGGGCCGGCCGGGGGCGGGGCCGGCGTGGAGACCGGGGACGGCCCGGGCGCCGTGGGGTGCGCGCCGGGCCGGGAGACCACCACCGCGTCCTGCGCCATCTCCCGTACCGCCGCGCACACCGCCGCGGCATCGGCCCCGGACACCGCGGCCTCCCCCGGGTGGCAGGAGACCGTCACCACGACCTCGTGCCGGGCGTCCGGGTCCGCCAGGGCGAACCACGGCGCCAGCTCGGTCTGGAAGAAGGCGGTGTTGCGCGCGGCGGCCTGTAGCGGCAGCAGGGCGTGCAGGCCGGTGAAGGTCACCGTGCCCACCCGGGCCAGCGCTTCGGACAGCACCAGGACGACCGGCCGGACGGGCAGGCCGGGGCGTGGCGGGTCGGTGAGCACCCCGGCCTGAAGCCAGGCCAGCTCGTGCACCCTGCCGTCCGGGGTCCAGTCGCCGCCGACCTCCTCGTGCGCCCATGCGGTGGGCTCGTGGCGGGCGGTGACCTCGCCGTTCTCGGTCAGCCAGCGGCTCACCGTCCGCCAGCCGTAGGCACCGGCCCGGTCGACGGCGAGGGCGAGCAGGTCCTCCTCGAGCGCGTACTCGTCCCCGGCCTGGTCCCCGTCCTCGTCCTCACCGGGCTTCCCCCGGTACTGCGCGACGGCCCGGTCGAACCACGGGGAACGCCGGAGGATGCCGTGCAGGCCGATGATCACGGTGGGCGGAAACACAGGCACTCCCGGAGAGCGGACGGCCGGAAAGCGGACGGCAGGAAAGCGGACGGCGCTGGAAGGCTACCTTCCAGCGCCGCCGTCAGCCGTTGCTCAGTTACCGCGGAACGGTGAGTTGCTCAGATACCGCAGAACAGCGACTGGGTGTCGGTGATCTTCTTGTGGTTGTCGTCGGGGTAGCCCACGATGTCCACGTCGATGACGCTGCGGAAGGAGTACTTCGCGACCAGGTTCGTGCACTTCCAGGCGGCCGAGGCGCGCTTGCCGCTGCCGCCGCCGGAGTAGACGGTCTTGACGCCCTTGTTGAGGGTGTACCAGTGGCCGTTGTTCTTGACCTGGAGCCAGACGGTGACCTTGGCCTTCTTCGCCGGGCCGTTGATCCGCTTCCACCAGCCGTGGGCGTTGATGTTCCCGCGCACCGTGTGCGAGAAGTGCACCTTGTCGCCGTCGGTGAGGAAGGCCCCGACGCCGCCGCCGGCGCGGGCGGAGGGCGCGCTGTAGCTGCTGGGCTGGCGCGGGCCGTGGTCGTCGGCCAGTGCCGGGGCGCTTGCGGTGACGGCCAGCAGGCCGGCCAGAGTGGCGGACGCCACCCCCGTACGGATGCGCACGTGGATTCCCCCTTGATATGCGGTCATGACGTAGGGACATGCGGTCGTGTCCTACTGACGCGCACCCAACCACGCGGGCGATCTTGGCGCCATTGTCCTTGGGGACAGGTGGGACGGCGGCCGGTCCCGCCCCGCGGTGCCGCGACGTCAGGCGGGCGGCCGGTCCTGCTCCAGGCCCCGGCCCTGCTCCCCGCCCCGGCCCTCCTCCCGGCCCCGTTCCTGTTCCCGGCCCCGTGCCGGCCGCCGGTTCGGGTCCCGGTCCGCCGCGCCGTCCTGGCCCTGTGCCTTCAGCCACTGTTCCAGTTCGGCCTGGATGCGGCGGTCCATGGCCATGGAGAGTTCGGCCTCGACGACGCCCTTGGAGAGCGGGCGGAGGGCCTCGATGATGCCAGCCATCTGCTCGACCTCCTGTGCGGTGGGCGGGTTGGCCGCCGTGGTGCGTTCGAGGAGGTCGGCGAGGACGTGGGTGCGGATGAGGGTGGTGAAGATGTCGGCGAGGGCGTCGGCGTGGGCGCGCACCTTGCGGCCGGCTTCCAGGACGGCGGCCAGCGGGACGCCCTTGCCGACGAGCTCGGTGGAGGCGTCCAGGAGGCGGCGGCTGATGTGCACGAACTCGTCGCCGTCGACGGCCAGATAGCCGATGTCGAGGGAGGCGGAGAGGTTCGCCGCGGTGATGTCCTCGCTGAAGTGGTCGGCGAGCTGCTCCGGGCGGAGGCGGACCGGGGTCTCCTCGGACCACGGGGGGAGCAACGGGGGTCGCAGGCCGAGGAGTTCGCCGACGTCGCGGCCGGACTCGAAGGCGGCGAGGAGCTCGGCTATCCCGCCGAGGGTGTGACCGCGTTCCAGGAGGGCGCCGATGGTGTGCAGGCGGGCGAGGTGGTGTTCGTTGTACCAGGCGATGCGGCCCTCGCGGCGGGGCGGCGGGATGAGCTTGCGTTCGCGGTAGAAGCGCAGCGTGCGGACCGTGATGCCGGCCTCCTCGGCCAGCTCGGTCATGCGGAATTCGCGCGCGGGGCGGCGGTCGTCCGCGGGCTCCGCGCGGTCGTCCTTCGGCTTCTCGTTCGCTGCCACGGGGGTCAGCCTATGCCGGGAATGTGACGGCGGTCCGGGGTGCAACTGCCGGTAACTTCCTGCCGTCCGACCCCTACCGCTCGGTACGTGGCTGCCCTACGCTCCCCCTGTGCCCGATCGTGCCAGTGATTGCTGGCGCGATTGACGGGGGGTGTGCGGAACGCCCCGTGGCCGCGGCAAGTGTGAGCCGCGGGCGGGCAGGTGGAGCGTCGGACTCGGGAGGCGGCGGATGGCCGGGCGCGAAGAGCAGCACGTGCGGGTGGCGGTGATCGGATCGGGATTCGGTGGTCTGGGGGCGGCGGTACGGCTGCGCCGTCAGGGGATCACCGACTTCGTGGTCCTGGAGCGGGCCGACGCGGTGGGCGGGACATGGCGGGACAACAGCTATCCGGGGTGCGCGTGCGACGTGCCCTCGCACCTGTACTCGTTCTCCTTCGCGCCCCATCCGGAATGGCCGCGGAATTTCTCCGGACAGCCCCATATCCGGGCGTATCTGGAGCGGGTGACCGACCTCTTCGGACTGCGGCCGCATATCCGCTTCCGCTCCGAGGTACGGCACCTGCGGTGGAACGGGGACGCGCTGCACTGGGAGATCGAGACGGCGAACGGAGGACTCACCGCCGATGTGGTGGTCTCCGCCACCGGCCCGCTGTCCGACCCCAAGGTCCCCGACATTCCGGGGCTGGACTCCTTTCCGGGGAAGGTCTTCCACTCCTCGCGCTGGGACCATGAATACGAGCTGCGCGGAAAGCGCGTCGCCATGATCGGCACCGGTGCCTCGGCGATCCAGATCGTGCCCGCCATCCAGCCGGAGGTGCAGCGGCTGACGCTCTTCCAGCGCACCGCGCCGTGGGTGCTGCCGCGTGCCGACCGCCGGATCAGCGCCGCCGAGAAATGGCTGCACACCAAGGTCCCGGCGACCCGGGCCGCCCGCCGCCAACTGCTCTGGGGCATCCGCGAGTTGCAGGTCAGCGCGTTCACCAAACGCCCCGACCGGCTGGGCCTGGTCGAGTTCCTGGCCCGCAACCACATGAAGAAGGCGATCAAGGACCCGGCGCTGCGGGCCGCGCTGACGCCCGACTACCGCATCGGCTGCAAGCGGATCCTGCTCTCCAACACGTACTATCCGGCGCTCGCCCGGCCGAATGTGGACCTGGTGACCTCCGGGCTCAAGGAAGTGCGCGGAAACACCCTCATCGGCGCCGACGGCAGTGAGGTCGAGGCCGACGCCATCATTTTCGGCACCGGATTCCATGTGACGGACATGCCTATCGCGCAGCGGGTGACCGGCGCCAAGGGCACCACGCTCGCCGAGGAATGGAAGGACGGCATGGCCTCGCTGCGCGGCGCCAGCGCGGCCGGATTCCCGAATTTCCTCACCCTCATCGGGCCCAACACAGGACTCGGGAACAGCTCGATGATCCTCATGATCGAGGCCCAGCTGAATTACCTGGCCGACTACCTCCGGCAGCTGGACCTGCTCGGCGAGAAGACCGCGCTGAGCGCCCGCCCGGAGGCCGTGGAGGACTGGAACCGCATGATCCAGGAGAGGATGAAGCGCACCGTGTGGAACACCGGCGGCTGCGACAGCTGGTACCTCGACGCGAACGGGCGGAACACCACCGCCTGGCCCGGGACCACCGGCGAGTTCAAGCGGCTGACCCGTCAGGTCGACCTCGCCGAGTACGAGGTGCTGCGTCCGAAGGCCGGTACCGCGGCCGGGCCCGTGGGTGCCTCCGCCGACGCCCGGGCGGAGGTGGCCGCATGAGCCGCCGCCCCGGCCACGTCACCGGCGGCCCCTACGCCCCGCCGGTCCCGCGCACGACCACCGAGGTCACCTCGGCCGACGGCGCCCGGATCCACGCCGAGATCCACGGCCCCGAGGACGCCCCCGCCGTGGTGCTGGCCCACGGCTGGACCTGCTCCACCGCCTTCTGGGCCCCGGTCGTCCGCGACCTGGCCGCCGGCCACAAGGTCGTCGTCTACGACCAGCGGGGCCACGGCCGCAGCCCGGCCACCGGCCCGGCGGGCTACGGCACGACGGCGCTCGCCGACGACCTGGTGGCCGTACTGGAGGCGACCCTCGGCCCGGACGAACGCGCCGTGGTCGGCGGGCACTCCATGGGCGGCATGACGATCATGGCCGCCGCCGAGCGCCCCGAACTGCGCGCCCGGGCCGCCGCCGCGCTGCTGTGCAGTACGGGCTGCGCCGGACTGCCCGCCGCGTCACAGGTGTTCCCGTTCCGCAGCGAGGGCGCCCGGCGTCTCGCCCACCGGCTGCTGTTGGGCTCCCGGTCCCCGCTCGGCCCGGTCTCGCCCCTCACCCGGCGCGCGCTCAAGTACGCCACCATGGGCCCCGACGCCACCCCCGAGCAGGTCGAGGCGTGCGCCCGCATCGTGCACGCCTGCCCGTCGGCCGTACGGGCCCGCTGGGGCAACGTGCTGTCCGTCCTCGAACTGACCGGTGGGGTCAGCCGGCTGGAGGTGCCGACGGTGGTGCTCGCGGGGTCCGCCGACCGTCTGACCCCGCCGGTGCAGTCCCGCCGGCTGGCCTCCGTACTCCCGGACTTCCGGGGGCTGACCGAGCTGCCGGGCAAGGGCCACATGACGCCCATCGAGGACCCCGGCGCGGTCGCCGGCCTGCTGCGGGAACTCGTCCGGGACCACCTCCGGGCCACCGGCGACCGGTCCACGCCGGCGCCCGCCGTCCCCGCCCAGAAGACCGCCCGGACCACCGCGCAACAGGCCGCACAAAAGGCCGCGGAAGAGACCGGGCGGACCGCCCAGCAGACCCCGCAGAAGAAGGAGAAGACCGCATGAGCGGGAACCGGAGCCTGGACGGGCAGGTCGTCGTCGTGACCGGCGCGGCGCGCGGGGTCGGTGCGCTGCTGGCCCGCAAGCTGTCGGCGCGCGGCGCCACGCTGGCGCTGGTCGGCCTGGAACCGGACGAGCTGGCGAAGGTGGCCGCGGGCCTGCACGGGCCGGCGCACCACTGGCACGCCGACGTCACCGACCACGAGGCGATGGCCCGGGTCGCGGCCGGGGTCAAGGAACGCTTCGGCAAGGTCGACGTGGTCGTCGCCAACGCCGGGGTGGCGTCCGGCGGCCCGTTCGTCGACTCCGACCCGGTCGCCTGGAAGCGGGTCATCGAGGTCAACCTCATAGGCGGTGCGGTCACCGGCCGGGCCTTCCTGCCCGTGCTGATGGAGTCCCGCGGCTACTTCCTGCAGATCGCCTCGCTCGCCGCGATCGCTCCGGCGCCGATGATGACCGCGTACTGCGCCTCCAAGTCCGGCGTCGAGGCGTTCGCGCACAGCCTGCGCGCCGAGGTCGGCCACAAGGGCGTACGGGTCGGGGTCGGCTACCTGAGCTGGACCGACACCGACATGGTGCGCGGCGCCGACCAGAACGACCTGATGCGCGAACTGCGCGCCCGGATGCCCTGGCCGGCGAACAAGACCTATCCGCTGGGGCCGGCCGTGGACCGGATCGTGGCGGGCGTCGAACGCCGTTCCGCGCACGTCTACGGGCAGTGGTGGCTGCGCGGGATGCAGTCGCTGCGCGGGTACCTTCCGGCGGTCATCGGGTCGGCGGGCCAGCGGGAGATGCGGCGGTTCGGGGACCGGCTGGAGGGTATGCGGGTCGGTCTGGTCGGCGCGGGCGGCGAGGCGGACGAGAAGGCCCGGGCCGACCGCTGACCGACCCGCTCCCTTCCTGGCGTTTGTGACGCTGGGTAGTCGAACGTGATCGAAATGCGAGCAATGTCCGGGCGTGTCACTCTTGTCCGGGGCCCTTCCCCTACGCCCCACTAGGAGTGAACAGCATGGGCATCAAGGACCAGTTCCAGGACAAGGCCAACGAGCTCAAGGACCAGGCTCAGAAGGCCATGGGCAGCGCTCGCGACGAGGCGGACGAGCGCGGCCGGCAGGGCCAGGACCGGGCCCGTCAGCGCGGCCAGCAGGGTCGTGAGCGCGGTCAGCAGGAGCGCGGTCAGCAGGGCCGTCGTCCTGCCCCCGACCCGATGGACGAGCTGCACGACGAGCGGGACCGCTTCCAGAGCTGATCCGCAGTCCTGAAGGTCACGCGTGGCGGCGTACGCGCCATGCGTGCGGGGCGCACCCGGTCGACCGGGTGCGCCCCAACTGCATTCCCCCGTTGTTCCCCCGTGGCCCCGTGGCCCCCGTGGTTCGCTACAAGGTCAGTTGACGACCTTGAGCCTCGTCGGCCAGCCGTAGTGCGCGGCCTTGGCGAAGAGGTTCTTGATGTGCGCCGGGGTCAGCTTGATGCAGCCCAGCGAGTAGTAGTCGCGGACGCCGTCCCAGCGGTAGGGGCTGTCCTGGCCGGGCTTCCGGGGGCCCTGGGTGCCGTCGACGTTCATCTCGCTGTGCACGAACAGGGCGGTGCGCTTGGTCCGGTGGTTCTTGCAGACCTTGTCCTGCACCTGGATCGCGTAGCCGTTGATGCCGTTGCGGCCGCCGTTGTGGCGCTTGGTGTGGTTCAGCACCCGGTAGCTGCCGGTGGGCAGCCAGCCCTGCAGGCTGGCGCACTCGTTCGTGCCGTTGCGGCCGCCGTTGCCGGAGCCCGCGCGGTACTTGGCGAGCACCTGGTCCTTGGCGTGCGGGATGCTCTTCATCAGGTAGAGCCGGGAGTTGCTGGGGTTGCTCCAGTTCTTGTTGAAGTACAGGTACGTACCGCCGGCCGCGGCAGTCGCGGCCTTCCCGGGCGCCGGGTGGGCGGCCAGCGCGGGGGCGGCCTCGGTGGCCGCGAGGCCGCCGGTGAGGGCGACTGCGACTGCGAGCGGAACGATCCGGTGACGGATGCGCATCGGACATCTCCCGTTGGGTGAGCGGTAGTCGGTGGCTGTTGCGGTGTGCCCGGCCGGGGCAGGACACGACCTTGCTGGGCCGGCCGGTGTCCGGCAAGACCCCTCGGCCATCCCGGACGGACCGCACGCTGTCCGGGCAGGTCGGACGGGGGGTGCGGGAGTTGTCCGGATGGGTGACGGGCGCTGTCCGGGACTGACCGGAGAGGGTGTTGTGGCGGTGGCCGGGCGGCGGTTCAATGACCGGCATGACACGCACGGGGGGAACCGGCGGTACGGGGCCCGAGACGGCCCACGACCCCGCCGCGCTCGTCGCACTGATGCAACGCCTCAAGGAAGACAGCGGCCTGACCTACCGTCAGCTGGAACAGCGGGCGGCGGAGCGCGGCGAGGTGCTCGCCCGCAGCACCCTCGCGGACGTGCTGGGCCGGAAGTCCCTGCCGCGGGCCGAGGTGCTCGGCGCGTTCCTGCGGGCGTGCGGCCGCCCGGAGGACGAGGTCGAGGAGTGGCTCACGGCCCGGCGGCGCATCGAGGAGGGCACGACGGGCCCGCCCGCTCGCACCGACCCTCCGCCCGGGGGCCGGCGGCGGCTGCTGACCGGCGCCGCGCTGCTGGGCGTCGCACTGCTCGCCGTCGGTGTCCCCCTGCTGGCCGGGGACGGCGACGCGGAGCCCGGCACCCCGCTGCCCACCGGCGAGGTGCGGATCCGTCCGCTGGGGGCGCCCGGACTGTGCCTGACGGACGGGCGGGTGCTGCGGGCGCACGCGTACCGCACGGTCGCGGTGGTGCGGCCCTGCGCGCAGGCGGTGCCCCCGCACACCCGGCTGACGGCGGCCGGCGGCGGCCGCCACCTCGTCCAGTGGTCACACCCGGACGAGGGCACCGGCTGCCTGGTCCTGCTGCGCGCACCGGGCCTGGCCGGGCTGCTGGAGCCGCAGAACGACTGCTCGGCGGGCGGGCCCGCACAGCGGTTCCGGATCGAGCCGGTCGACGGGCGGTCCGACGGCGGACGGCCCGCGTACCGGATGCGGCTGGCCGACGGCGACCGGTGCGTCGGCCTCAGCGGCCGGACGGCGGGCGCCACGGCCGTCGGCGTCCCGTGCCGCACCGGCGCGGACGACCAGACCTTCGCGATCGGCCCAGGGTGACGGGGCCGCCACACCACGCCGGCCGGGGGCGACGGGACGCGCGGCAACCGGCCGGCGAGACCCGGCCCCGCGCCGCCCGCTCAGGCCCCCGCCGCCTCCTCGGCGTCGCCGGCCGCCTCCCGCGGCGGCAGGGCCGGACGCCGCCGGTCCGGTACGTCCGAGAGGTCCGGAGGCGTCGCCGCCGGATGCCGCTCCAGCAGCTCCAGCGCGGTCCGCACCGCCACACCCAGCGTCGGATGCCGGCCCTCGGCCCAGTGCAGCGGCGAGCGCAGCGCCTCGATGTCCACCTCGACGCCGTGGTTCTCCACGCCCCAGCCGTAGAGCCGGAACCACGCCGCGTTCATCGGCACGGTGATCGTGGTGCCGTCACCGAGCCGGTGCCGGCCGGTCATCCCGACCACCCCGCCCCAGGTGCGCATGCCCACCACCGGGCCGATGCCCTGCAGCTTGAAGGCCGCGGTGATCATGTCGCCGTCGGACGAGGTCATCTCGTCGGCGACCGCCACGACCGGACCGCGCGGGGCGTTGCTGGTGTACGACACCGGCTCGGCGTCCCGGGTCAGGTCCCAGCCCATGATGGTGCGGGTCAGCTTCTCGATCACCAGCTCCGAGATGTTGCCGCCGGCGTTGCCCCGTACGTCCACGATCAGCGCGGGCATCGACATCTCCATCCGCACGTCCCGGTTGAACTGCGCCCAGCCGGAGCCGCCCATGTCGGGGATGTGCAGATAGCCGCACCGGCCGCCGCTCAGCTCCCGCACCACCGCACGGCGCTTGGCGACCCAGTCCTGGTAGCGCAGCGGCCGCTCGTCGACCAGCGGCACCACGGCGACCCGGCGGGCGTGCCCGTTGCCCTCCGTGGGGCAGAAGGTCAGCTCGACGGTCGTGCCGCCGGCCGCGGCCAGCAGCGGGCCCGGCCCGGCGACCGGGTCCACCGGCCGCCCGTCGACGTGGGTGAGCGCCGCGCCCTCCCGGATGCCCGTACCGGCCAGCGGGGAGCGCGCCTTGGGGTCGGAGGACTCGCCGGGCAGGATCCGCTGCACCACCCACCGCCCGTCCCGGCAGACGAAGTTGGCGCCGAGCAGGCCGATCGCGCGCTGGTAGTGCGGCGGCCCCTCGTTGCGCCGGGCACCGGTGACGTACGCGTGCGAGGTGCCCAGCTCGCCCAGCACCTCGCGCAGCAGATCGGCGAACTCGTCGGGGGAGGCGACCCGTTCGACCAGCGGCCGGTACTGCGCGAGCACCCCGTCCCAGTCGATGCCGCACATCCGCGGCTCCCAGAAGTACGCCCGGATGATCCGGCCCGCCTCGTCGTACGCCTGCCGCCACTCCGCGCCCGGATCGACGTCGTGCAGGATGCGCCGCAGGTCCAGATAGACCATCGAATCGCTGTCCGCCGGCTCGGTCGCCGGGACCGCCCGCAGCTCGCCGTCGTCGTTGACGACCAGCCGGGAGCCGTCGCCGCTGAGCGCGAACTCGTCGATGGCGCTGGTCAGTTCGGTGCGCCGGGCCTTGGTCAGGTCGAAGTGCTCCAGGGTGGGCTTGCCGGAGGTGTTGTCCGGGCTGGCGAAGGTCTCGCCCAGCGCGCCGGAGATCGGCCAGCGCAGCCAGACCAGCCCACCGCCGCTGACCGGCTCCAGGGAGGAGTACTTGGACGCCGCGACCGGGAACGGCGTGACGCGGTTCTCCAGGCCCTCTATCTCCACGATGACGGTGCCCTCGCCGGTCGTCGGCGGATTCTCGTCCGGGTCCAGCCCGCCCGCCGCGGGCCGCCCCTCCGGAGACAACGCGAACGGCGACGGCGTCGCCGACGACAGCGGCACCAGGTGCGGACGGCAGCCCAGCGGGAACGACAGGTCCCCGGTGTGCACGTCGTAGACCGGGTCGAAGCCGCGCCAGGACAGGAACGCCAGATAGCGGCCGTCGCGCGTGAACACCGGCTGCTCGTCCTCGAAACGGCCGTTGGTGACGTCCACGACGAGCCGGTCGGAGAGCCGGGCCATCTTGATCATCCGCAGCGAACGGCCGATGCCGGGGTGCGACCAGGTCAGCCAGCGCGAGTCGGGGGAGAAGGCCAGGTCGCGGACCGGGCCGTTGGTGGACCGGATCAGCTCGGTGACCCCGCCCGGACCGGCGGCCTCCTCCTCCGCCGAGCGGTCCTCCTCGGTCGTCTCCTCGTCCGGCCGGGTCACGTCCACCAGCAGCAGCCGGCCGTCGTGGGAGGCCACCGCCAGCCGCTCACCGTCCGGCGACGAGGTCATCTCGTGGACCCGGCCCAGCTCACCGGCGGCCAGCCGGCGCGGCCGCCCCGGATCACTGGCCCGCGGCAGATTGGCGATCTCGACGGCGTCCGGGCCCTCGGCGTCGGTGACGTAGGCGATCCGGCCGGTGGAGCCCAGCATCTCGGGCAGCCGCACGCGGACCCCCGGAGTGTCATGGATCGCCCGGGCCGGGCCGTCGCGGTGGGTGAGCCAGTACAGGCTGCCGCGGACCCCGATCGCGCTGGCCCGCCCGGTGGCGTCCACCGCGAGCGAGGTGACGTGCGAGGCGGCCGGGACCTGGTAGCTGCGCCGGCCGGCCCGCGGCCCGCCCAGCCGCACCGCCAGCTTCCGCGGTACGGCGTCCGGGCTCAGATCCTCGACCAGCCAGAGGTCGCCCGCGCACTGGTAGACGATCCGCTCCCCGTCGGTCGAGGCGTGCCGGGCGTAGAAATCGGTGTGATCACTGTGCCGCCGCAGATCCGTCCCGTCCGCCAGGCACGAATAGACGTTGCCGACACCCTCATGATCCGACAGGAACGCGATCCGCCCGCCCACGAACATCACCGAGTCCAGATGCCCGTACAGATCCGGCAGCAGCCGGGTCCCGTGCAGCCACATCCGGCCCATCGCCCCGCCCCGGTAGCGCTTCCACGAGGCGGGCTCGTGCGGCGGCTTGCCGGTGAGCAGCAGCGTGCGCCGCTCACCCTCCACATCGGCGACCGCGATGTCGGACACCGGCCCCCACGGCAGCTTGCCGCCCGGACTGCCGTCGGTGGGCAGGCTGTAGGCCCACGAGTAGTACGAGAACGGCTGCCCGTGCGAGGACACCGCGAGGACGTGCGCCTGCCCCTCATGATCCGGCGGCGTCCACCCGCACACCCGCGCATCGGTACTGCCCCAGTACGTCAGCCGCCGCGCCGGACCGCCCTCCACCGGCGCGAGATGCACCTCCGGGTCGAGGCTCCGCCACGTCGTGAACGCGATGTGCCGCCCGTCCGGCGAGAACCGCGGATGCCCCACCCGCGTCCGGTCCACGGTCAGCCGCCACGCCCGCCCCGGCTCGTCCCCCTCCGCCGCGATCGGGGCCACCCACACATCGTCCTCGGCGGCGAAGCAGAGCAGATCCCCGTGCAGATGCGGAAACCGCAGGTACGCCCCGGGCGGCGCCCCCGGCCCGGCCGGCATCCGACGCAGCCGCCCCTCGGTCTCGACGACATCCGTCCCCTGGCGAGGCCCGACGGCCTCGGGTTCATCGCTCACGCCCCCATGGTTTCGGGCGGGCGAGTGGGTGGCAACTCGGCCGGTCGGGGGATGGGGGACTGGGCCGGTTGGGGGACGGGGCTGCGCCGGGCGGGGGAGCGGGCACCCGGCCGGGCGGGGAGCGGGCGACTCGGCCGGGGGTACGTGCGGCGTCGCGGCCCGGGGAGTACGAGTACGGGAACGGGTGTGGGTACGGGCCGAGGGCGACCGGAGCCGCGGGCGCGGAGCGAGCAGGCTCCCCGCCCACCACCCCCGCCCGCCGAAGACTGGATCGTGGCCGACGCGAAGAGCTCCCTGGCCCGCTCCAGAATGCTCAGGCGGCCCTGTCAAGCCGGCGGGACGTCGACGGTGCCGGGACATGAGAAAGCCCCGTCCGCAGTGTCGCGAACGGGGCGGGTGCTGCCGGGTCTAACCAGCCGGCTCGTCGCCGGCGTCTGGGAGGACGAAACCGCGGACCGGGAAGCCCGCACCGTCCTGCGCCTCTTCCTCTTGAGCGTCGCGCCACGCCTGCACGAGAGCGGCGTACCGGGAGTTGGTCCACTCAGCCATCGGGCCTCCTATCGACGCTCCGAGTGTGGCAGACGTCGACTACGGCTTGTCCCGACATGGCGGGCGGGGAGTCGGCATCGGCTTGATGGGGCCTTCGCCTGGCGAGTGCTGGCACTTCGCTGCGACCGTCACGAGTTCTTCGTCAGCCGGTGTGCCCCAGAGCTCCTCGTCCACGTCGCATCCCAGGGCACGAATGGCTTCCTGCGTCCGGACGATGATCGCCGGATCGTAGTTGTCCGGGTTGAACCCCGGGTAGTGGTGGACGAAGTCGCCGAGACCTGCGCAGAGGTCTGCGTAGACCTTCGTGTGCAGAATCAGGGCGTGCCACCCCTCGTCGACGACGCGCGAAGGCGCCAGGGCAGCGTCAGGCGTGGACGCGCACGCGGCGACGAACTTCAGTCCCTCGTCCGTGATGCGCTGTGCCATGGCGGCGTCCATGCCGGGATTGTTGTCCTTCACCGTGCTGACGACGCTTAGATACGCCGCCGGGCTGATCAGACCGCTTACGGTTAACAACGTACGACCTCTTTCGAGTTGAGTCGTGCGGACGCCGTCTCTGGTCGAACGCCTGGCCAAGGACACGGCCAGAGACGGCTTTCCCTTGCAGACCCGCCCGGCCGGTGCCTCACCGATCGATCTCAAGGGGGGCCGGGGCGGGGGCTCATGCGGGCCGCCGTGCTCGAAGGGGGCTGAGCACAGGCGGCCCCTTCCACACACACCCGCGACTGCCGCCGGCGGTGTGGGGGTTCCCAGCTCCAGGCCGCTGCACGGGGGTCTCGCGGCCGAGCTGGGCGTATGACGTATCTGGTGGTCCGGGCTACGGCGCAGCGCGGGCGGCTGTCCTCACTGGCGCCCCTTCTCCACACAGCGGGTGCAGCGATACGGACAGGGGGGAACGGGCTCTTCAGCGGGGATGAATGTCACGCCGTGGGACACGTAAGCGTGCTGGAGCGGTGGCTCGCTGATCCGCTCTTCCCGCTCGCTGACGGCGGGACGGGGTGGCTGCTGGTCAGGCACGGTGGCCCTGCTCGTGGTGCCGGATCTGCTGGCTTGCGACGACGGCCACGGCGAACTCTCGGCGTTTGCGTGCCTCGTACCGCGTGGCGTCCAGTTCGGCGCACTGGGGGCAGCCGGGGACGGGGTCAGGGATGAGGTCGTCGTACGGACACGGGAGTTCCACGGGGTTCCCCTGGAAGCCGCTCACTGCCGCGCCCCCTGCACGATCTTCTTCACCAGCTGCTCGGTCTGACCGAACGACAGCCATGGCGGGATGATCCGATTGCCCGCCGTACCCCGCACGGCACGCGACGGAGGCGCGAGGATGCCTGCCGCGCGGAGTGCGGCATCCAGCGACCTGGCTACCTCGTACGTATCGGCCCAGAACACTCGGCCGCCCAGTACCTCGGTCAGCCCGATCCCCTGGGCGGTCGCCAGTGCGGCGGGACGGATGCGGTGGCTCTTGACGCCGGCAATCTCGTCACGAGCCGCGAGGGACGGGGCGGGATCAAGCCTGGCCAGGCGCAGCGCGTCGTCCAGGCGCCGACTCAGCTCCAAGGCGGCCTGGTGCGGCGTTCTGAATGTGGGGGCAGACATGGTCACACGCTCCTCTCCGTAGTCATTCCGCTACTGGGGAGGTTCAGCGTGGCCCACGCCTGGGAAGCGTTCAACGTGTCAGCAGGGGATGGAAGGTCGGGGAACGGACTGTGAACAAGAACGAGTTGAACCCGGACAGTAGCCCCCAGGCGGCCTTCGGAGCGCGTTTACGCAGCCGGCGGGAAGCACGCGGCTGGACTCAAGAGGACCTTGCTGGCCGCACGGAGTATTCCAGCGTGCACATTTCCGCTGTGGAAAATGGTCGGAAGCCTCCAACTCTCCGATTTTCGCGCAGTATTGACCGGGCCTTCGGGGTCGAGGGCACCGCAGACGCGTTCGAGCACGAGTACCGCGAAATCAAGCATGGCGCGTTGCTGGAGGGCTTCCCGGAGTACGTCAAGTACGAGGGTCGGGCCGTAGAGATCCGGCTGTACGAAGTGGGTGTCATCCCTGGCCTGCTCCAGACCCCTGAGTACGCGGCAACGCTGGAAGCTGATGCCGTGCGCCGCGAAGCCATCACGCCTGAACAAGCCGAAGAGCGGGTTGAGCTGGTGTCGCGAAGGCAAGCCACGCTCGCTCGCACCCCATCGCCTTTGATCATTGCGGTACTTGACGAGAGTTGCCTCCGCCGCCCGATGGGCGATCCCACCCTCATGGAAGCCCAGTTCCAGCGTTTGCTGAAGTTCGCCGAGCGACCGAACACCGTGCTACAGGTGGCGCCGTTCTCCATGGGCGCGCGGCGACCGTTCAGCCTTCCGGTCACGGTGCTCACCATGCCGGACCGCTCGATCATGTCCTACGCCGAATCTGCCCAGCGGGGTCATCTTGAACGGGATAACGCCTCCGTGGTGCCCATACTCACGGCCTACCATCAGTTGCAAGCCGAAGCACTGTCCCCAGCGGCATCAGTGGCCTTGATCGAACAGCTTCGAAAGGGTTCCTCGTGACGACCGAATCCCCCCATTGGTTCAAGTCCTCCTACAGCGGCAACGGCGGCCAATGCATCGAGGTCGCCACCAACCTCATCGACTCGCGCGGCGTGGTCCCCGTCCGTGACTCCAAGGCCCCGCAGGGTCCAGTGCTCGCCATCGAGACTGCCGCCTGGTCCTCGTTCGTGGCGGCCGTTCAGGCGGACCGCTTCGACAACGCCTGACAACCACCGAGGCCCCGCCACTCCATCACCTTCGGAGCGGCGGGGCTTTCGCTGCTGATCACTTCAGCGATTTCTCGATCGCTTCAAAAATGTCCGCGTCGGTCTTCCTCTGCCACTCCGGCAGATCGCTCCAGTCCGCCACGTACCCGGGCTTCGGCTCCTCGAAGTGCTTGAACATTTGGGCCGTCCAGCACGTCGCGACGAACCGGCTCTTCTGCTCGGGGGTCAGTCGCGACGCGTGGCCGGCGCTCACATCCAGCAGCTGGCGCACTTGCTCGTAGACGGCACCCGCGGCCTGGCGCTCCCAGTCCGGGGTGTCCTCCCAAGGAGTCACGTAGCCGGGCTTCGGCTCGCCGGGGAAGTGCTCTCGCACACCGGCGATCCATGCCTCACGGAACAGGCGCGCGCCCTCAACCTGTGACATACCTACCCTCTCGTCACGTGTGCTCACTGCTCTGATGAGCCTTGCACTCCGTCGACTCATTTCCCGCTGGGTACCAGCTCGACGCCTTCGCTACGGCGGCTGCGGCCACGGTGGCGCCTCCCTCCGGGCGCGCACGCCCCTCCCGCATTCAAGGCGCTCTTGCGACTTTGTTGCAGTAAGCCTCACCATTGGCTGGTTGCAGACCCTGAAGCGGAGACCCTGAGATGCACGTACCCGATGGATTCATCAATGCGCCGGTGTCGGCGGCGGCCGGTGCGGTTGCCGCGGTGGCCGTTGCGGTCAGCCTGCGCGGCGCGCGGCGGGAGCTGGCGGGTGCGGGGCAGGGCGTCGGGGCGGGGGCGGAGCGGACCGCGCCGCTGGCCGGGCTGGTGGCGGCGTTCATCTTTGCCGTGCAGATGCTGAACTTCCCCGTGGCGGCCGGCACCAGTGGGCATCTGCTCGGCGGGGCGCTCGCGGCGATACTCGTCGGGCCGTACACCGGGGTGCTGTGCGTCTCGGTCGTGCTGCTCATGCAGGGTGTGCTCTTCGCGGACGGCGGGCTGACCGCGCTGGGTGTCAACATCAGCGATATGGCGATCGTGACGACCGTGGTCGCCTACGCGGTGTTCCGACTGCTGGTGAAGGTGCTGCCGCGGCGGCGCAGTTCGGTGACCGTCGCTTCGTTCGTCGGGGCGCTGGTTTCCGTTCCGGCCGCGGCGGTGGCGTTCACCGGGATCTACGCCCTGGGCGGGACCGCCGATGTGCCGATCGGGAAGGTGTTCGCGGCCATGGTCGGGGTGCACGTCTTGATCGGGATCGGCGAGGCGGTCATCACCGCGCTGACGGTCGGTGCGGTGATCGCCGTGCGGCCCGACCTGGTGTACGGGGCGCGGGGGCTCGCCAAGCCGCTGGAGCTGCGGATCTCGCCGCTGGCCGGGGCCGGCAGTGACCCCGTTCCGGCCACTGCTCCCCACGAGCCGGTCGCGGCCGCCGCCCCGCGCCGTTCCGCCCGCCGTGTCTGGCTGGCCGGGATCGCCGCCGCGCTGGTGTGCGCGGGCGGCCTCAGCTACTACGCCTCCGCGAGCCCCGACGGCCTGGAGAAGGTCGCCCACGACCAGGGCATCGACGCCAAGGCCAAGGACCACGCCACCAAGGACTCGCCGCTCGCCGACTACAGCGTCAAGGACATCGCCGACCCGCGGCTGGCCGGCGGGCTCGCCGGGGTCATCGGGGTCGGCGCCACCCTGGCCGTCGGCACCGGCGTCTTCGTGGCCGTACGCCGCCGCAGGAACGCCGGGCCGGCCGACCTCGCACCCGCCGAGAGCCCCGTACCGGCCGCCGAGGCAACCGGGAACCCCGTACCGGCCGCCGACCGCTCCGGGAACGCCTGACATGGGCGCCGGCCACGCACACAAGCTCTACCGGCACGGGCACTCACCGGTGCACGCGCTGCCCGCGCACTGCAAGATCGCCGCGGTGTTCGGCTTCGTCCTGATCGTCGTCTCCACCCCGCGCGAGGCGGTCTGGGCCTTCGGGCTCTACGCACTGCTGATCGCGGCCGCCGCCGTCGCGGCCCGGGTCCCGGCCGGCTTCCTCCTCAAGCGGCTGCTGATCGAGGTGCCGTTCGTCGCCTTCGCCGTGCTGATGCCGTTCGTGGCCGAGGGGCCGCGCCTGCACGCCCTCGGGATGAGCCTGAGCGAGTCCGGTCTCTGGGGCGCCTGGAACGTCCTGGCCAAGGGGACGCTGGGCGTCGCCGCGTCCGTGCTGCTCGCGGCCACCACGGAACTGCGCGCACTCCTCCTCGGCCTGCAGCGCCTGCGGATGCCGCCGCTGCTCGTCCAGATCGCCTCCTTCATGATCCGCTACGGCGACGTGATCACCGACGAGATGCGGCGGATGCGGATCGCCCGCCTCTCCCGCGGCTTCGAGGCCCGCGGCGTGCGCCACTGGGGCGTGCTCGCCAAGTCCGCCGGAGCGCTGTTCATCCGCTCCTACGAGCGCGGGGAACGGGTCCACCTCGCCATGGTCAGCCGCGGCTACACCGGCACCATGCCCGTCATCGACGCCACCACCGCCACCCGCACACAATGGACCCGCGCGGCCGCCCTCCCCCTGGCCGCGCTCGCCGTCTGCCTCCTGGGATGGACCCTTTGAGCTCCGCAACACCCGCCGCCGCGCCCGCCCCCTCCCTCGCCGTCGCCGGCCTCGCCTACGCCTACCCCGACGGCCACCAGGCACTGTTCGGCGTCGACCTGACCGTCGCCCGCGGCGAACGCGTCGCCCTGCTCGGCCCCAACGGCGCCGGCAAGACCACCCTCGTCCTGCACCTCAACGGCATCCTCGAAGCCGGCGCCGGCAGCGTCGCGGTGGCCGGGCTGCCGGTCGCCAAGCAGCACCTCGCGGAGATCCGCCGCCGGGTCGGCATCGTCTTCCAGGACCCCGACGACCAGCTGTTCATGCCCACCGTCCGCGAGGACGTCGCCTTCGGCCCGGCCGCCGCGGGCCTGCGCGGCGCCGCACTCGACGCCCGGGTCACCGAGGCGCTCGACCGCGTCGGCATGGCCGGCTTCGCCGACCGCCCGCCGCACCACCTCTCCTTCGGCCAGCGCCGCCGGGTGGCCGTCGCCACCGTCCTGGCCATGCGCCCGGAGATCCTCGTCCTGGACGAGCCGTCCTCCAACCTCGACCCGGCCTCCCGCCGCGAACTCGCCGACATCCTGCGGTCGTTGGACGTCACCGTGCTGATGGTCACCCACGACCTGCCGTACGCGCTGGAGCTGTGCCCGCGGTCCGTCGTGCTCTCCGGTGGCGTGCTGGTCGCCGACGGCACCACCCAGGAGCTGTTGTGCGACGACGAGCTGATGCGCACCCACCGCCTGGAGCTCCCGTTCGGCTTCGACCCCCGCTCGGTCACCGTCCCGCAGTGAGGACGCCCCGTTCCGCAGTGCGGACCCGGCCCACCGCCCGCCCCGCCGCTCCCGTGTGACGAACGCCACGGGCCGAGGCCCTGGTCATCAGCACCGATCCGCGCGTTGCACCATTGATGGGTCACGAAAGCGACGGATGAGTGGGAAGCGGGAATCAGTGGTGGACGTCCAGGGCACGGTCGAGGACGGCTTCGAGCCGGTCCGGGACGCCTTCATGGCCAACTTCGCGCGACGCGGAGAGCGGGGGGCGGCGGTCGCCGTCTACCGGCACGGTCGGAAGGTCGTCGACCTGTGGGGCGGTACGAAGGACGGTGACGGCGCGCCGGACGGCACGGCCGCACCCTGGGAGGCCGGCACCGCCCAGGTGATCCGCTCCGCGACCAAGGGCATCGCCGCCGTCGTCCCGCTGCTGCTGCACCAGCGCGGCCAGCTCGACCTGGACGCGCCCGTCGGTACGTACTGGCCCGAGTTCAAGGCCGCCGGCAAGGAACGCGTCCTCGTCCGCCACCTCCTCTCGCACCGCGCCGGACTGCCCGTCCTCGACACCCCGCTCACCCCTGCCCAGGCCCTCGACGGCACCAGCGGCCCGACCGCGGTCGCCGCCCAGGCACCCGCCTGGGAGCCGGGCACGGACCACGGCTACCACGCCCAGACCTACAGCTGGCTGCTCGGCGAACTGGTGCTGCGGGTCACCGGCCGCACCCTCGGCACCTGGGTCGCCGAGGAGATATCCGGGCCGCTCGGCCTGGACCTGTGGATCGGCCTGCCGGACGCCGAACAGTCCCGGGTCGGCCGGCTGGCCCCCGTCACGCCCCCCGCGCCGCCCGCCGCCCACGGCCTCCGCGTCCGCCCCAAGCGGACCGTCGCCGCGGCCTACGAGGACCCGACCTCCCTCACGAGCCGTGCCTTCGCGGCGATCTCGCCGGGCCCCGACGAGAACGACCCCGCCTACCGCGCCGCCGAACTGCCCGCCTCGGCGGGCGTCGCCACCGCCCGCGCGCTGGCCCGCTGCTACGCCGCGCTGATCGGCACGGTCGACGGGCACCCGCGGCTCTTCGCCCCCGCGACCCTCACCCTCGCCCGCACCGAGGAATCCGCGGGCCTCGACCGCACGCTCCTGGTCTCCACCCGCTTCGGCCTCGGCTTCATGCTCCACGGCCCGGCCTCGCCGCTGCTCTCGCCCGGCTCCTTCGGCCACCCCGGCCGCGGCGGCGCCCTCGCCTGCGCGGACCCCGAGACCGGCATCGCCTTCGGCTACGTGACGAACGGGATGCAGCGGAATGTCACGGCGGATCCCCGTGCGCAGGCGCTGCTGCGGGCTGTGTCCCACGTGGTCGGGTGACCCCGCCGTAGCTCTTCTGTTTTTCGCCTTCGGCGGGGGTGGGGTTTAGGGCCGGGGGCGCCTGGTGGGTGGGTGGTAGCGGGTTCGGCCCTCCGGCGCCTGTGTTGTGGACTGCTTCGCTTTACGTCCACAACACAGGCGCCTCCGGTCCGCCCCCTCCCGCCGGTGGGGCGCCCCCGCCCGGGGAGGGCATGGGACTGGGGCTCTGCCGCGCCAAAGGCGCGGCAGAGCCCCAGTCCTTTTTCCCCACGCCCGCCGAAGGCGGAAGAACAGCAACCACCACGGCGGGAAAGCCGAAAACGTGGGAGGCGGCCCAAGCGGCTCAGCCCGCGTACAACATCAGGCCGATGCCCACCACCATCAGCCCCGCGGCAGCAATCCGTGGGGTGCCGAACCGTTCCTTGAAGAACAGGGCGCCGATCGCCGCGCCGACGATGATGGAGGACTCGCGGAGGGCGGCGATGGGGGCGAGGGGGGCGCGTGTCTGGGCCCACAGGACCAGGCCGTAGGCGAGGACGGAGAGGATCCCGCCGGTCAGGCCGCGGACCGCGAACGGGCGGAGGGCGGTGAGGAGTTGGCGCCGGTGGACGGCGAGGGCCCAGAGCGGGATCACGAGCCCTTCGAGGATCATCAGCCAGGCGATGTAGCCCAGCGGCGTACCGGAGGCGCGGACGCCGAGGCCGTCGACGGTGGTGTAGGAGGCGATGGACAGGCCGGTGGCGAGGGCCGCGATGATGGCCGGCCAGTGCGGCCGGGTGCCGGCGGCGCGGACGCCCCAGAGGGCCACGCCGACCAGCCCCGTGGAGGCGAGGGCGACGCCCGCGAGGGCCCAGGGGCCGGGGGTCTCGTGGACGAAGACGGCCGCCAGGACGGTGACGACGAGCGGGGCGCTGCCGCGGGCGATGGGGTACATCTGCCCGAAGTCGCCCAGCTTGAACGACCGCATGAGCAGGGCCTGGTAGACGATGTGCAGGACGGCGGAGCCCAGGAGGTACGGCCAGGCGCCGGCGGCCGGCAGCGGGGTGGCGAAGGCCAGGACCGCGCCGCAGAGCGCGCCACCGCCGCCGACCAGGGTGAAGGCGAGGAGCTGGTCGCGTATGCCGTGGGCGATCGCGTTCCAGCTGGCGTGCGTCACGGCGGCCGCGAGGACGGCCGCGACGACCAGCGGCGTCACGAGGAACGCTCGCGCAGGTCCACGACCTGGCCGTGGACGGGGGCGGGGGAGGGGGAAGGGGCGTCGGATGGGGAAAGCGGCATGGCCCGCACGCTAGCGAAAGCTGTACGGGCCATGCGACCGGGTTCCGGTGGCTGGGAGGGGCGCCCGCGGGGGCGCCCCTGTCGGCTCAGCCGGCGGTGAGGATCGAGCGGACCACCGGGCCCGCGTTGGAGCCGCCGTGGCCGCTGGCCGGGACGACGGCCGCCGCGGCCAGGTCGTCGCGGTACGCGGTGAACCAGGCGTTCGGCTTCTTCTGGTTGTCGACCTCGGCGGAACCGGTCTTGGCGCCGATGTCACCGCCGACCCCGGACATCGCCTCGGCGGCCGTACCGGAGGTCGCGGTCAGCTTCATCAGCGACTTCAGGCCGGACTGGGTGGACGGCTTCAGGGCGCGGGCGGCCTTGGCGAAGGTCCGGTTGTCCAGCGACGGCGCGACGATGTACGGCTGGTGGAAGGAGCCGGCGTGGACCGTGGCGGCGAACGTGGCGACATTGAGCGGGTTCATCCGCACGCCGCCCTGCCCGATCAGCGAGGCCGCCATCTGCGCGTCGTGCTGCACCGGCACCGCGCCGTCGAAGGTGGGGATGCCGGTCTGCCAGTTCAGGCCGATGCCGAAGACGTCCCGCGCCTCGTTCGTCAGGTCGTCGTCCTTGAGCTTGGGCGCCAGCGAGATGAAGGCGTTGTTGCAGGACGCGGCGAAGCTCTGCGCGAAGGTGCCGTTCTTGATCTCGGACTTGCCGTCGTTCTGGAACTTCCAGCCGCCGACCGTGAAGTACTTGGGGCACGGGTGCTTCTTGCCGGGCGAGGTCAGGCCCTTGTCCAGGAACAACGCCGACGTGATGATCTTCATCGTCGAGCCGGGGGCCAGCGACCCCTGGGTAGCCAGGTTGAAGCCCTTCGCCGGGGAGTTGGCGAGCGCCAGGATCTCACCGGTGCTGGGCTTGACCGCGGCCGCCGAGGCGGACTTCTTGCCGCTGATCGCCTTCTCGGCCGCCGCCTGGAGCTTGGCGTCCAGGGTGGTCTTCAACGTGCCGGGGGTGCCCTTGGAGAGCACCTTCAGGGTCTTGTCGGGCTGCTGCTCGGCCGGCTTGGCGGCCTTGGCGCGCTTGATGTACAGCTCCACGCCGGGCTTGCCGCCGGTCTTGGCGCCGTACTTGTCGCGCAGGCTCGCCAGGATCCCGGTCAGCGTGGGGTGCGCCTCGGGGGTCAGCTCGACCCCGTGGCGGTCCACGGCCTTGATCGGCGGCGCCTCGGCCTCGCCGGTCCGCAGCTGGTCGCCCTTGGCCAGGCCCGGGTACAGCACGGCCGGCTGCCAGGCGATCACCGGCTTGCCGGTGGCCTTGTCCCGGTGGAGGGTCGCCGAGCCGCGGTACGAGTACGGCGCCTTGGTGCCCTTGTAGTCGATCTGCGCGGCGACGGTGTACGGGATCTTGTCGCCGGCGGGGGTGCCGGGCGTCACCGTCACCTTGGAGAACCCGGCCCGCTTGGCGAAGGTCGCGAGCGCCGGCCGGGCGGTGTCCGGGCTGTCGGTCAGCTGCGCGGCCTTGGCGGCGTCGCCGGACTGCCAGGCGGTCAGGAACTGCTGGCCGGCCGTCTGCACCTCCTTGGCGGAGAGCGGGCCGGTCGGCACCTTGGGCGCGTTGTCACCGGCCGCGGCGTCCGCGGAGCGGACCTCCTGCGGCGTCGCGTCGTCCGATCCGCCGAACAGCGTGAAGCCGCCCACGACTCCCGCCACCAGGGCCACCGATCCGCCGATCAGCCCGTACTTCACCTCACGGCGCATGCCACCGATTCCCTCCCAGGAGCGTCGTCCCTGAATACGCACACAAGAACGTGCCTCGCACTCTAAGGGACACGGGGAGGGCACCGAGTTTCGATCCGGGCACGGTCCGGTGACGCGCTGTTGTAACTCTGTGACGGAACTGTCGAACTCCGGCGGCCGCTCACACCCAGCTGTCGAACCACATCCGGTGGTGCCAGGCGCTCTTCGGGATCGGCAGACCGGTATAGAGGGGATAGAAGTAGACGAAGTTCCAGATGATGAGCAGGACCAGGACGCCGGCCCCTACGGCGCCGATGGTCCGGCGGCGCTCGGTCGCCCCCGGCGGGCCGATGATCGCGCCGATCATCATGGCCAGCGCCAGGCACAGGAACGGCACGAAGACGACGGCGTAGAAGAGGAAGATCGTGCGTTCCTGGTACAGGAACCAGGGGAGGTAGCCGGCGGCGACCCCGCAGGCGATCGCGCCGGCCCGCCAGTCCCGCCTGAACAGCCAGCGGTACAGGACGTACAGCAGCGCGAAGCAGGACGCCCACCACAGCAGCGGGGTGCCCAGCGCCAGGACCTCGCGGGCGCAGCCCTCGGCCGCGGTGCAGCCGGCCTGGCCGAATTTGGGGTCCTCGTAGAAGTACGACACCGGGCGGCCCAGGACCAGCCAGCTCCAGGGGTTGGACTGGTAGGTGTGCGGCGTGGTCAGTCCGGTGTGGAAGGCGTAGACCTCGGTCTGGTAGTGCCACAGGCTGCGCAGCCAGTCCGGCAGCCAGGTCCAGCCGGCCGCCCGGCCGTCCGGGGTGGTGGCCCAGTCGCGGTAGTAGCCGCCCTTGGTGGCGATCCAGCCGGTCCAGGACGCGAGGTAGGTGGCCAGGGCGACGACGACGGTGGAGCCGAAGGCGGCCAGCACGTCCCGGCGCAGCGCCGAGCGGAACGGGCGCCGGGCACCGGCCGTGCGGCGGGCCGCGACGTCCCAGAGGAACGACATCAGGGCGAACGCCGCGAGGAAGTACAGACCGTTCCATTTGGTGGCCGAGGCCAGACCCAGGCAGAGACCGGCCGCGATCCGCCACGGCCGCCACCCCAGGCGGAGCCGGTCGCCGACGTCCGCGTCCGGGCGGGCCACGCTGTCCGGGCTGACGGGGAGCGCCGCCGCGAGCCGGGCGCGGGTGCGGTCCCGGTCCACCAGCAGGCAGCCGAACGCGGCCACCACCCAGAACATCACGATCAGGTCGAGCAGCGCGGTACGGCTCATCACGAAGTGCAGACCGTCCACCGCCAGCAGCGTCCCGGCCAGGCAGCCCAGCGCCGTCGACCGCATCAGCCGCCGCCCGATCCGGCAGACCAGCAGCACCGACAGGGTGCCGAGCAGCGCCACCATGAACCGCCAGCCGAAGGGGTTCATCCCCAGCGCCCACTCGCCGACCGCGATCAGCCACTTGCCCGCCGGGGGGTGGACCACGTACGAGTGCTCCGGCGAGAGCAGGATCTGCGGCGGATGGGCCACCAGCGCGTCATTGGCGTTCTTGGCCCAGGTGCCCTCGTAGCCGTACTGGAGCAGCGACCAGGCGTCCTTGGGGTAGTACGTCTCGTCGAATATCACCTTCCGCGGGCTGCCGAGGTTCCAGAACCGCAGGACCCCCGCGAACAGCGCCACCAGCAGCGGGCCGCCCCAGGCCGACCACCGGGCCAGCCGGGCCGCCGCGTCCGGTCCGGCGCCGAACACCGCCCACAGCCGGCCGCCCGGCCGCGGGTACGCGGGCACCAGCCGGGTCCGGACGTCGGCCGGCGGCCCGGCCGGATAGCCGAATCGGCGCAGCCGCCGCTGCCAGACGGGGGGCTGCCGGGCCGGCTCCGGAGCGGCGTGCGCGGCGGCGTCGGTCGCGGTGGTGTCACTCGTCACCCGGCCCATCGTAGGGAAGCGGCCTGTGGACCGGTGGGGAGCGCCACCGGCGGATGCCCGGCGGGCCGGTGCGGGCCGGTGCGGGCCGGGGCGGGTCGGCGGGCCGGCGGTGTGCTGGGAGGATGGGCGGGTGACTGGAGTGCTGGTACTTGCAGGGACGCCCATCGGCGACATCGCGGACGCGCCGCCGCGGCTCGCCGCCGAACTCGCCGCCGCCGAGGTGATCGCCGCCGAGGACACCCGGCGGCTGCGCCGGCTGACCCAGGCGCTGGACGTGACGCCCACCGGCCGGATCGTGTCGTACTTCGAGGGCAACGAGGCGGCCCGCACGCCCGAGCTCGCCGACGCGCTGGCCGGGGGCGCCCGGGTGCTGCTGGTCACCGATGCCGGGATGCCGTCGGTCTCCGACCCGGGCTACCGGCTGGTGGCCGCGGCCGTCGAGCGCGGCGTCAAGGTCACCGCCGTACCGGGCCCGAGCGCGGTGCTCACCGCGCTGGCCGTCTCCGGTCTGCCGGTGGACCGCTTCTGCTTCGAGGGTTTCCCGCCGCGCAAGGCCGGCGAACGGCGCTCCCGGCTGCGCGAGGTCGCCGACGAGCGGCGCACCCTGGTGTATTTCGAGGCGCCGCACCGGCTCGACGACACCCTCGCCGCGATGGCCGAGGTCTTCGGCCCGGACCGCCGGGCCGCGGTCTGCCGCGAGCTGACCAAGACGTACGAGGAGGTCAAGCGCGGGACGCTGGGCGAGCTGGCGACCTGGGCGGCCGAGGGCGTACGGGGCGAGATCACGATCGTCGTCGAGGGCGCCCCGGAAAGCGGTCCGCAGGAGCTGGCGCCCGAGGAGCTGGTGCGCCGGGTGCGGGTCCGCGAGGAGGCGGGGGAG
This sequence comes from Streptomyces sp. NPDC107765, assembly GCF_055657085.1. Lineage (NCBI taxonomy): Bacteria > Bacillati > Actinomycetota > Actinomycetes > Kitasatosporales > Streptomycetaceae > Streptomyces > Streptomyces sp. NPDC107765. Next base: position 421,623 of record NZ_JBVKBL010000005.1, read on the forward strand.
CGGCGCAAGGAGGCCATCGCGGCGGTCGCGGCGGAGGCGGGGCTGCCCAAGCGGGAGGTCTTCGACGCGGTGGTCGCGGCGAAGAACGCGGAGAAGGCGGGCTGAGCAGCCCGTCCCGGGCGGGCGTCCCGGGGTTTTCCGCGCCACCCGGAAACCGGCCGCCGAAGAATAATGCGCAGGCCACGGAGAAAACCGACTCATCAGAAGGTAAATGACTGGCCGGAAAGGTAAAGCGCAGGCCGAGGCGTTGGGGTGATTTTCCTACCGTCGGCCAAATCTGGGCCAATACCGTCGGAGAGCTGCTGCATTGCGCCACGGAAAGGCGTCCACTGGGGGAGGGACGAACCGTTCCCGAAGACCTTGTCCAGCGGACAAGAGGAGCGCACATGAGCGAGATCGCTAAGACCACCGCGGCGAACGCCACCGGCGTCCACCCCATCCCCCAGCCCGAGCCCGCCGCCCACGAGGCGTACTCCTTCGCCTGCATGAAGTGCGGATACGGCTGGGAGCAGGCGTACGACATAGTCCATCAGCTCGACGGCAAGGGCCGGGAGCGGGTCGTCTACTACACGGACGGCGAGCGGGTACCGTCCCCGCTGACCTGCCCCACCTGCCTGAGCTGCGGCAGCAACGTCGTCCGCATCATGCGCTCCGGACAGGTCTCGATGGTCTCCCACGCGATCGCGAACATGCACCAGCGCCAGCACGGCAGCGAGAAGACCCCCAAGGGCGAGAAGAACGACAGGAACGAGAAGAAGGGGACCCCCGCCGCGGAGCGCACCGGCAGCACCGCCGAGGAGCCCCCGGAGGACGCCAAGCACCACTGGCACCTCTCCGACCTGCTGCACCCCTTCCAGCACCACCGCAGGTGAGCGCCGGCCGCGGCCCTCGTAGGATCGCGGCCATGGCACCGCAGGACAAGAACACCCCGCCGCCGCTGCCCGAACCCCTTCGGGTGGCGGTCGCGGACTCCCACACCCACCTGGACATGCAGGAGGGAACAGTCGAGGAGGCCCTCACCAAGGCCGCCTCCGTCGGCGTGACCACCGTCGTCCAGGTCGGCTGCGACCTCAAGGGCTCACAGTGGGCCGCCGACACGGCCGCCGCGTACGAGAGCGTGCACGCCACCGTCGCCCTGCACCCCAACGAGGCCCCGCGCATCGTCCTCGGGGACCCCGACGGCTGGTCGCGGCAGGGCGCGCGCGAGCCGGGCGGCGACGCCGCGCTGGACGAGGCCCTCGCCGAGATCGACCGGCTCGCCGCCCTGCCCCAGGTCCGCGGCGTCGGCGAGACCGGCCTCGACTACTTCCGCACCGGGCCCGACGGCATGGCCGCCCAGGAGCGGTCGTTCCGCGCCCACATCGAGATCGCCAAGCGGCACGGCAAGGCCCTGGTCATCCACGACCGCGAGGCCCACGAGGACGTGCTGCGGATCCTGCGCGAGGAGGGCGCACCCGAGCGGACCGTCTTCCACTGCTACTCCGGCGACGCCGAAATGGCCAAGACCTGCGCCGCGGCCGGCTACTTCATGTCCTTCGCCGGCAACGTCACCTTCAAGAACGCCCAGCCGCTGCGCGACGCCCTAGCCGTCGCCCCGCCGGAACTCGTCCTGGTCGAGACCGACGCCCCCTTCCTGACCCCCGCCCCGTACCGCGGACGGGCCAACGCCCCCTACCTCATTCCGGTCACCCTGCGCGCGATGGCCGACGTCAAGGGGATGACCGAGGACACCCTGGCGACGGCCGTCGCGGCCAATACGGCACGCGCCTTCGGGTACTGACCACCGCGCCCACCGCCGTCACCACGGCGAGCCGGGCATCCCCCGAAGTGACCACTTACCGTACCGATCCGACTTTGGAGAGTGACCGCGGCTCGGCTAGCCTCCGCCCGTCAACCGCATCCGTGCATGTGGAGCGCGCCGTGAGTCTTCCGCAGAGCAGCAGCCACCGCGCCGCGCGCGGCCGTCGCAGACGCCGTGCCGAACGCCCCGAAACCCTGCGGCGGCTGCTGCCCCGGGCCGCGGTCGTCGCCTTCCTCGCCGGCGGCACCACCGCCTTCATCGCCCACGACAAAGCCGTCCGGCTCAGCGTCGACGGCACCCCCCGCACCCTGCACACCTTCGCCGACGACGTCGAGGACCTGCTCGCCGACGAAGAGCTCGGCATCGGCGACCACGACATCGTCGCCCCCGCCCCTGGCACCGACCTGCACAGCGGCGACGAGATCGTGGTCCGGCACGGCCGGCCGGTCGTGCTCACCATCGACGGGCAGCGCCACCAGGTGTGGACCACCGCCCACACCGTCGCCGGCGCCCTCCACCAACTCGGGGTGCGCGCCGAGGGCGCCTACCTCTCCACCTCCCGCTCCCGCCGCATCGAACGGCACGGCATGGAACTGGCCGTCCGCACCGAACGCACCGTCGTCTTCGTCGCCGACGGCCGTGAACACCGCGTCCGCACCAACGCCGCCACCGTCCGCGAGGCCCTCGCGGACGCCGGACTGGCCCTGCGCGACCAGGACACCACCTCCGTACCGCCGGACAGCTTCCCGCGCGAGGGCCAGACCGTCTCGGTGCTGCGGATCACCGGCGGCAAGGAGGTCCGCGAGGAGCCCGTCCCGTTCCGCACGGTCAAACGGACCGACCCGCAGCTGGCCCGCGGCACCGAGGTCGTCGTCCAGCAGGGCCGGCCCGGCGTCCGGCGGGTCACCTACCGGCTGCGCACCGTCAACGGCGTCAAACAAAAACCGAAGCGGCTGCACACCGAGCTCGTCCGGCCGCCCCGCCCGCAGATCGTGCACCTCGGCACCAAGGAACTGCCGCACTCGGTACGCGGCGCCGACCACCTCGCCTGGGGCGCACTGGCCCGGTGCGAGGCCGGCGGCCGGCCCGACGCCGTCGACTCCTCCGGTACCTACGGCGGTCTCTACCAGTTCGACGTCGCCACCTGGCACCGCCTCGGCGGCCGCGGCCGCCCCCAGGACGCCCCCGCCGAGGAACAGACCTACCGCGCCAAGAAGCTCTACATCACCCGGGGGGCGAGCCCGTGGCCGGTGTGCGGCCGTAAGCTTCACGGGTGAGCAAGAGTACGACCGACGAGTCCGGCCCGCTTCTGGGTCCCGCCGACATCCGCGAACTGGCCGCGACGCTGGGCGTACGCCCCACCAAGCAGCGCGGCCAGAACTTCGTCATCGACGCCAACACCGTCCGCCGCATCGTGCGGACCGCCGATGTCCGGCCCGACGACGTCGTCGTCGAGATCGGCCCCGGGCTCGGGTCCCTGACCCTGGCCCTGCTGGACGCCGCCGACCGGGTCACCGCCGTCGAGATCGACGACGTCCTGGCGGCCGCGCTGCCGGCCACCGTCGCCGCCCGGCTGCCCGGGCGCGCCGACCGCTTCGCGCTGGTCCACAGCGACGCGATGCACGTCACCGAACTCCCCGGCCCCGCGCCCACCGCCCTGGTCGCCAACCTGCCCTACAACGTCGCGGTGCCGGTGCTCCTCCACATGCTCGCCACGTTCCCGTCCATCGACCGCACCCTGGTCATGGTCCAGTCCGAGGTCGCCGACCGGCTCGCCGCCCGCCCCGGCAACAAGGTCTACGGCGTGCCGTCGGTCAAGGCCAACTGGTACGCCGAGGTCAAGCGGGCCGGCGCCATCGGCCGCAATGTCTTCTGGCCCGCGCCCAACGTCGACTCCGGCCTGGTCTCCCTGGTCCGCCGCGAGCGGCCGGTGGACACCACGGCCGCCCGCGAGGAGGTCTTCGCCGTCGTCGACGCCGCGTTCGCCCAGCGCCGCAAGACGCTCCGGGCCGCACTGTCCGGCTGGGCCGGCTCGGCCGCCGCCGCCGAGGCCGCGCTGGTCGCCGCCGGCATCTCGCCGCAGGCCCGCGGCGAGGCACTGACGGTCGAGGAATTCGCACGGATCGCGGAGAACCGGCAGATCGCGGGGAAGCGGGAGACCGAGGAGAACCGGGAGGCGGGAAAGTGACGGCTACGGCGACGGTGACGGTACGGGTCCCGGCGAAGGTCAACGTCCAGCTGGCGGTCGGCGCCGCCCGCCCCGACGGCTTCCACGACCTCGCGAACGTCTTCCTCGCGGTCGGCCTGTACGACGAGGTCACCGCCACCCCCGCGGACACCCTGCGGATCACCGCCGAGGGCCACGACGTCGACCGGATCCCGCTGGACCGGACGAACCTGGCGGCCCGCGCCGCCGAACTCCTCGCCGCCCGCTACGGCCGCAGCCCCGACGTCCACCTCCACATCACCAAGGACATCCCGGTCGCCGGCGGCATGGCCGGCGGCAGCGCCGACGCCGCCGGCGCCCTGCTGGCCTGCGACACCCTCTGGTCCACCGGCGCCTCCCGCTCCGAACTCCTCGACATCTGCGCCGAGTTGGGCAGCGACGTACCCTTCAGCCTGGTCGGCGGCGCGGCACTCGGCCGCGGCCGCGGCGAGCTGCTGACCCCCCTCCCCGTCGGCGGCACCTTCCACTGGGTCTTCGCGGTCGCCGACGGCGGCCTGTCCACCCCGGCCGTCTACGGCGAGTTCGACCGCCTGACGGAGGGGACGGACGTACCCGCGCCCGAGGCGTCCCCCGAACTGCTCGCCGCCCTCGCGACCGGCGACCCCACCGCCCTCGCCGCCGCCCTGACCAACGACCTCCAGCCCGCGGCGCTCTCCCTGCGCCCGTCCCTGGCCGCCACCCTGACCGCCGGCACCACGGCCGGCGCCCTGGCCTCCCTGGTCTCCGGCTCCGGCCCGACCACGGCGTTCCTGGTCAAGGACGCGGAGTCGGCTCAGGCTGTGGCGGCGGCACTGCTGGCGTCGGGAACGTGCCGGGCGGTACGGGTGGCGGACGCGCCGGCGGCGGGGGCTACGGTCCTCTAGGGGTGTGCCCGTGGAGGTCCCGTAGGGGGCGTTCGAACGGATCCCGTAGGGGACGCGAGGCCCCCCTGCGGGGCCACAACGAGGCGGGGGCGGGCGATATTCCCGCAGCCGCCCTCGCCCCGGTGTCTCAACTTCCCGGCAGCGCCGCATCCTTGACGGCACAGACGAAGGACGACCAGGCGGCGGCGGGGAAGATTATCGCCGGACCGCCCGGATCCTTGGAGTCACGGACGGGGACGACGCCGGGGAGGCCGTCGACCACCTCGACGCAGTTCCCGCCCTCACCGCTGGTGTAGCTGCTCTTGCGCCAGACGGCGGTACTCAAGTCAATCTGGTTGCTTGCCATTTCGGTATCCCTCTGCGGCCGTCTCGATCATGGACAGGGACGCCTTCGGCGGTAGTGCGGCAGCCCGGAGCCGATCGTATGCCTTGCGGTACTTCTTCACGAGAGCCGGATCGTCGAGGGTGTGAGCGCTGTACTCGGATTCCACGTAGGCCAGCGGCGGAGCATCAGAGAAGGTCGTGATCTGCAGCAAGCCAACCAGCATGAGGGGGTGTGGTCCGCAATTCCAGGGAAGGATCTGTGGAACGATCCGGTGCCTCTGTGTCAGCGCCGCGATGTGTTCGACCTGATCGGCCATCTCGTCCAGAGGGAGGATCGGGCAGCGCAGCACGTACTCGGGCATGATCACCCAGTACTCGGGGGTCTTGTGGTCGTCCTCGAACAGGTGAGTCCGCGCAGCGCGGGCGGTGACCTTCTCCTTCACCTCCTCGTCGGTCGCCAGCGGAAGCGTTGCCCGTACCACCGCCGTGGCGTACGCCGTTGTCTGCAACAGACCAGGGATAAGGGTGGGGGACCACTCCTCGATGGTTTCCGCGCGTTTCTCGGCCTCCAGCGCATCCTCGAACCAGCCGACATGGCCCTTCCTCTTCGCGTTCCGCACGTCCTCGCAGCGCCGCTTGAAGAAGCCGTCCGTCTTGAGCACCCTGTCCACGTGCTCGGCCAGCTCGGGCGGCATGCGTCGTTCGCCGCGTTCGATCTCGCTGAGGTGGCTCTGCCCGAAGAAGCTGCCCTCGACCAGTTGCTGGAGCGTGAGCCCGGCCAGCTCCCGCTGGTAGCGCAATTCTTTGCCGTAGAAGGTGGGGACTCCTGTCGAGCCGTCAATGTCCTTGCGTCGCGCCACGTTCACCGCCGTACGGATAGCTGATTCCCAGTCTTTCCGGACGGGCCCCGGCGGTTCCCCGCATTTCCACAGCTCAACGCCGCGAATTCCCTACATCGGGACCGGGAGCCCAACCCCCTTTCACGCTACGCCGCGTGACGTCACTGTGTGAGCGGTTCGTCGCAATGCGTACAGGAAGGCGCAAGCTCTATGCCCATCCACCACTCCACCCCGGAAGACGTGCACGCCAGCGCCGAGGAGCTGCGTACCGCGCTCAAGGACAACGGGATCACGCTGCCGTCGCTCGGTGTCGATCTGCCTGGCTTCGCGGGCAGTTACGCCGTCCCGCTCGTTGCCCTCGGTAACTGCAACGCGGTCACCGCGCGCAAGCTCGCCGAGGTTCTCCGCAAGGCGGCCGCGCGGTGAACGGCATGGTGGGATGGCTCCGAACGCGCCTTGACGCGCTGCTGAGTTGGTTACTTCCGGGGCGGGGCGGTCATCGGGGGAGCAGCGGTACCGGCGTCCTTTGCGTCACGGCCGCCGCTACCGCTGCCTCGCAGGCGGCTCCGGTGGGGCGCCGACTGCTGCATGTCCGCCGGGTGCCGCCCGGCCTGCTCCTGTTGTGTGGGGAGGACAGCCGCCTCGTCCGGCCGTACGTGGGCACGCAGGAGCCGTGGCAGAGCCCGCCGGTCCACGATGTCAGGCGCCGGGAGCTGGCGGAGCGGGTGCGGATGCTCAACGCATGGTCGTCCCGTGGGTGCGGGCGGGGGTGACCCGGGGACGTGCCCGGGGGCGTTAAGAGTGTTCCGCGCCCGCCGCGCCCCCCGCCGCTGCCAGGACCCCCGCCACCAGCCGTCCCGCCGCCACCGCGTGACCGTCGCTGGTCGGGACGCAGCGGTCCGTCGTCGGGTCGTAGGCAGTCATGATCACGCCCGCGTGGTCGGTGTCCGGCTCCTGGAGCGTCACCGGGTGTCCCGCGGCGCGCAGCGCGTCCGCCAGATCGCGGGAGTACCCGGACGCCACGATCGGGTCGCGGGCGCCGTGGACCAGGTGCACCGGCACGGCCGGGTCGCGGCCCTCGGCGAGATCGGCGAGCGGGGCGGTGCCGGTGGTGCGTGCCGGCAGGTCGTAGCGGCCGGCGATCCCCGCCACCGCGGTCGGTCGCCACCCGTCCGCCGTCAGCTCGGGCCGCAGGGCCACGCCCAGTGCCGCCCCGGCCCCCGCGGACCAGCCGGCCAGCACCAGCGACTCCCCGTCGCCGCCCAGCCCGGCCGCCTCCTTACGCGCGTACGCCAGCGACGCGAGCAGCTGCGACCGGCCGCCGTCCGCCGCGTCCGAGCGCCAGTCCGGGACCAGGACCAGCAGCCCGCGGGCCGCGGCGGTGCGGGCCAGCGGGGCGAGGACGTCCCGCTCGTCCGGGCCGATGCCGTGCCACAGCAGGACGGTCGGCAGCGGTCCGGCCGCCCCCGCCGGACGGTAGAGGTCCAGCCGCTTGCCGTCCGGGTCGTAGACCAGGCCGCTTTCGGTCTCCACTGTCGTGCCCGTGTCGGTTGTCGGGTCCGTGTCGGATTTCTCGGAGTTGCCGGAAGTCATGATGATCACGCTATCCAACCCGGCCGCGGCCCCTCAGCCGCTTTCCCCGTCGGGGTGCTTCCGGAGGCCGACTACGCTGGGAAGGTCGATCGACCCGAAGCGCAGGAGTGAGATGGCCGTCAACCTCGTCAATCTGGAAGCCGTCGGCAAGGTCTACGGGACCCGTGCCCTGCTCGACGGTGTTTCCCTCGGCGTCAACGAGGGGGACCGGATCGGCGTCGTCGGGCGCAACGGCGACGGCAAGACGACCCTGATCCGGATCCTGGCCAAGCTGGAGGGTGCCGACGACGGCCGGGTGACGCACGCCGGCGGGCTGCGGCTCGGCGTACTGTCCCAGCACGACTCGCTGGACCCGGCCGCCACCATCCGGCACGAGGTCATCGGCGACCTCGCCGACCACGAGTGGGCCGGCAACGCCAAGATCCGCGATGTGCTGACCGGCCTCTTCGGTGATCTGCACCTGCCCGGCTTCACCCATGGTCTGGACACCGTCATCGGGCCGCTGTCGGGTGGCGAGCGGCGGCGGATCGCGCTCGCCAAGCTGCTGATCGCCGAGCAGGACCTGATCGTCCTCGACGAGCCCACCAACCACCTCGACGTCGAGGGCATCTCCTGGCTGGCCCGGCACCTCCAGGTCCGGCGCTCGGCGCTGGTCGTCGTCACCCACGACCGCTGGTTCCTCGACCAGGTCTGCACCCGCATGTGGGACGTGCAGCGCGGCGATGTGCACGAGTACGAGGGCGGCTACAGCGACTACGTCTTCGCCCGCGCCGAGCGGGAGCGGATCGCGGCCAGCGAAGAGGCCAAGCGGCAGAACCTGATGCGCAAGGAGCTGGCGTGGCTGCGCCGCGGCGCCCCGGCCCGTACCAGCAAGCCCCGCTTCCGCATCGAGGCCGCCAACGAGCTGATCGCGGACGTGCCGCCGCCGCGGGACAGCGCCGAGCTGATGAAGTTCGCCAACTCCCGGCTGGGCAAGACCGTCTTCGACCTGGAGGACGTGACCGTCCAGGCCGGCCCGAAGGTGCTGCTCAAGCACCTGACCTGGCAGCTGGGCCCCGGCGACCGGATCGGCCTGGTCGGCGTCAACGGCGCGGGCAAGACCTCGCTGCTGCGGGCGCTGGCGGAGGCGGCCCGTACGGAGGGGGAGGTGCAGCCGGCCGGCGGCCGGATCGCCGTCGGCAAGACCGTGAAACTGGCCTACCTCTCGCAGGAGGTCGCCGAACTCGACCCGGCCTGGCGGGTGCTGGAGGCCGTCCAGCGGGTCCGGGAACGCGTCGACCTGGGCAAGGGCCGGGAGATGACCGCCGGCCAGCTCTGCGAGAAGTTCGGCTTCACGAAGGAGAAGCAGTGGACGCCGGTCGGTGACCTGTCCGGCGGTGAGCGCCGCCGGCTGCAGATCCTGCGGCTGCTGATGGACGAGCCCAACGTCCTCTTCCTCGACGAGCCCACCAACGACCTGGACATCGAGACGCTGACGCAGCTGGAGGACCTGCTCGACGGCTGGCCCGGCTCGCTGATCGTCATCAGCCACGACCGCTACTTCATCGAGCGCACCACCGACCGGGTCCTCGCGCTGCTCGGCGACGCCACGCTGCGGATGCTGCCGCGCGGCCTGGACGAGTACCTGGAGCGCCGCCAGAAGGTCATCGAGGCCGCCACCCCGGCCCCCGCGCAGCCGGCCGAGGCGCCGAAGAAGACCGCCGCGATCAACCGCGCGGCCCAGAAGGAGCTCCAGAAGATCGAGCGCCAGCTGGACAAGATCGGCGACAAGGAGGCGAAGCTGCACGCCCAGATCGCCGAGCACGCCACCGACTTCGAAAAGGTCGCCGGCCTCGACGCCCAGCTCCGCGAACTGGCCGCCGAACGCGACGAGTTGGAGATGCGCTGGCTGGAGCTGGCGGAGGACGCGTAGGGGCGGGCCGGTGCGGTGGGCCGTCGGCCCACCGCACCGGGCAACTCAGCTCAACGGCTTGCGGACCTCGTTGCGGATCTTGCCCGCCTTGTCCGCGAACGCCTGGAGGTCGACGGACTGCGGGTCCTTGGACAGCTCCGCGGCGTCGGTCTCGGCGACGTTCATGGACGTGCTGGAGTCGGCCCCTATGCAGAACGTCAGCGTGATCTTCTGCCCCATCTCCGTGCGCACGTCCACGCCACAGGTCAGCGGGTCCCCGCCGCCGCTCGGCGTGAACTTCTTCTCCGGCACCGCGACGACCGTCTTCCCGTCGCGCGTCATCCCCTGGATGGCGTGCTCGACGGTCGTCTCCGGGTCGTCTATGGAGCCGTACATCCCCAGCATCACCAGGGACTTGGTCCCGCTGGCGTACTGCCCGGCGACCGTCTTCATGCCGTGTTCGTTGGCCCCGTCGTTCGGCACCGAGCCGTCGGCCTGCTGGGAGATGTCCTTGGCGAGCTTGTACTCCCCGCCCGCCAGCGTCTGCGGCACTGTGAGCCGGTACTTCGGCCCGCCGGAACCGCCCGATCCGCCCCCGCGGAGCGCCACGGCCGACGCGATGCTCCCGATCACCAGCACACCGACGATCGCGCCGATGATCCCCCACACCTTTCCGCTCTTGCTGCGGGGCGGGACCGGCGGCGGCACCATGCCGGGCCCGCCGTAACCGGGGTAACCCTGCGGCGGCGCCCCGTAAGGCGGCTGGGGCGGCGCTCCGTAGGGCGCCTGCAGGGGCGCGTCGTAGGGCCCCTGCGGCGCGAACGGCCCCGGGGACGGCGGTACCTGACCGCCCGGTATCTGACCGCCCGGTACCTGCTGCGGATATCCGCCGGGCGGGCCGGCCGGCGGCGTCCCGTAACCCGGCGCGCCCCCGAAGCCGTTGTGCGGCTGCTGCGGTGTACTCATGGCCTTCCTTCGCTCACGTCTCGCCCCACCCCGGCAGCGAACCGCGCCGAGTGCACCGCCTGGAGCCGGTTTCCCCGTTCCCCCGCCTGCTGAGTCAACTGTGGCACACGGCACCGACACCGGCCCCGGGACGTTCCTCGCGCAGGCCGGGCCCCGGCGGAGCGTCTCGTTCCGGCGGCAATCGGCCCCGAATGGCCGGGATTCCAGCATTCCGGGGGGCTTCTGCCCGGTAGGGGGCGCGCGTCGGCAGTCGAGCGTGTAGCTTCCCGGGGACGAACGGCCCGGCCGGGGCGCGCCGGGGCCGCGCGGAGGGAGGGGGTTGCTCTATGGGCGTGCGGCTCATGGTGGTCGACGATCACCGGCTGCTCGCGGAGGCGCTCGCCTCGGCGCTGAAACTGCGCGGGCACCGGGTGCTGGCGGCCGCCGCGCCGAGTGCGGGGGCCGCGGAGCTGGTGGTGAGCCGGGCGCCCGAGGTGTGCCTGCTGGGGACCGCGGCGCCCGCCCAGCCGGGCACCTTCGACCCGATCGTACGGATCAAGAAGGAGCGGCCGCAGGTGGCGGTGGTGGTGCTGGGGCCGGTGCCCAGCCCGCGCGGGATCGCCGCCGCGTTCGCGGCCGGGGCGTCCGGGTACGTCCGCAACGACGAGCGGATCGAGGGCGTCGAACGGGCCATGATGAAGGCCCGGGCGGGGGAGTCGGCGGTCTCGCCGCAGCTGCTCCAGCAGGCGTTCGAGGAGCTGCTGCACCCGGCCGCGCAGCCGGACGACGAGGGCGCGCGGCTGCTGGAACTGCTCACCCCGCGCGAGGTCGAGGTCCTGATGCGGGTCGCGGACGGCGAGGACACCCGGCTGATCGCGGCCGGGATGGACATCGCGCCCAGCACCGCGCGCACGCATGTGCAGCGGGTGCTGATGAAGCTGGAGGTCGGCTCCCGGCTGGAGGCGGCCGCGCTGGCGGCGCGCACCGGGCTGCTGGACCGGGCGGGCCGCGGGCGGACGGCACGGACGACGACGGCGGCGGGGACAGGGACAGCGGCGGAGACGGACGAGCCGTCCCCGCCGCAGGGATAGGAGCCGAGGGGCCGGCGACGGTCAGCCCTCGGCGGGCCCGTCGTCGGCCGCGGCCCGGAGTTCCTCGGCCGTGGGCGGCACGGTCGGCCGCAGCTTCAGCCAGACCAGGAAGAACAGGCCGAGGGCGAGCATGCCGAGGCCCGTCCAGAGGTTGATGTTGATGTCCTGGGCCTTCTTGAGGTCCGCGTCGGAGGCGGTTATTCCGGCGATCGTGACGATCACGCCGTAGACGACGAACAGGCCGCCGATGATGCGCCGTACGTCGAAGAGCCGCGCGGCGGTCGCCGATGCGCGCTCCAGCTCCTCGACCTCGTGCTGGTGGTCACTCATGGTGGGTCAACTCCGCTGTTCGGGGCCGGGGTTCAGAAGGAGAACGGGACGTAGCAGACGGCGGCCAGGACGACCGCGCCCCAGCCCAGCAGGGCCGGGCGGCGGTACCAGGCGTCGTCGCCCTCGGCGGGCAGTTCCGCCATGCCGGGGGACGTCGTGCCGTAGACCAGTCCGGCCAGGGACTCGGCGGACCTGGGCTTGGTGACCCACGTGACCACGACCATCACCAGCGCGCCGACGACGAACGCGACGATCGACGAGATGAAGTTGGCGCCCTGGTCGGAGGGGATGGTGATGATGCCCTGCTTGTAGAGGCCGAAGTAGTTGACCATGGCGGCGACGGTGCCGGACAGCAGCCCCCAGAAGCCGGCCGCGGCGCTGGTCCGCTTCCAGAACATGCCGATGATGAACACCACGAACAGCGGGACGTTGAAGAACGAGAACAGCGTCTGCAGGTAGTTCATGATGTTGCTGAAGGACGAGGCGATGAAGGCGGTGCCCATGCCGATCAGCACGCCGACCGCGGTGACCACCCGGCCCGTCCTGAGGTAGTACGCGTCCTCGCGGCCCTTCTTGAGGTACGCGGCCCAGATGTCGTTGGTGAAGACCGTGTTGAAGGACGACACGTTGGCGGCCATACCGGCCATGAAGGCGGCGAGCAGGCCGGTGACGGCGATGCCGAGGACGCCGTTGGGGAGCAGGTCGCGCATCAGGACCGGGATCGCGTCGTTGTACTGCAGCCCGTCCTTGCTCTTGCCCAGCGTCGGCTCCATGACCAGCGCGATCAGGCCGGGCACGACCACGACCATGGGTATGAAGATCTTCGGGAAGGCGGCGATCAGCGGGGTGCGCTTGGCGGCCGAGAGGTTCTTCGCGGACAGCGCGCGCTGCACCTCGGCGAAGTTGGTGGTCCAGTAGCCGAAGCTCATCACGAAGCCGAGGCCGAGGACGATGGTCAGCCAGTTGGCGCCCAGCGGGTTGCCCTCGCCGATGCCGGTGCCCTTCCAGGCGGTCAGGAACGCGTCGCCGTGCGAGGAGGTCAGTGAGTCGGTCAGGCCGTGCCAGCCGCCGACGCGCTTGAGGCCGACCACGGTCAGCGGGATCAGCGCGGCGAGGATGACGAAGAACTGCAGCACCTCGTTGTAGATCGCCGAGGACAGGCCGCCGATGGTGATGTACGCGAGCACGAAGAAGCCGGCGACGACGATCGCCACCCACTGCGGCCAGCCGAGCAGCGCCTGCAGCACGATCGCCATCGCGTAGAGGTTGACGCCGGCGATGAGCACGGACGAGACGGCGAAGATGACCGACGACAGCAGGTGCGAGGACGGGCCGAAGCGGTGCAGCAGGAATTCCGGCACCGAGCGGACCTTGGAGCCGTAGTAGAACGGCATCATCACCAGGCCGAGGAAGACCATCGCCGGGATGGCGCCGATCCAGTACCAGTGGACGGTGTAGGCGCCGTACTGCGCGCCGTTGGCGGCCATCCCGAGGATCTCGGTGGCGCCCAGGTTGGCGGCGACGAACGCCAGGCCGGTGACCCAGGCGGGCAGGGACCGCCCGGAGAGGAAGAAGTCCAGGCTCGTCCTCACGCTGCGCCTGGCCGCGAAGCCGATGCCGAGGACGACGACGAAGTAGAGGGCCAGGATCGTGTAGTCCAGCCCGTTGGTGGGCAGCCGTAGCCCTTCGGCCAAATTGATCATGTCGTAGCTCGCTTCTTTGCGTGCGGGCGGTGCCGGCGGTCGGAACGCACAGAAAGCTACGCGCGGGCGGTCAGAAACTGAACACTTTTGTTCGTTTCAGTTGTTGGATCGTGATGCGGAAGGGGCATATGCCCGGTCGGGCACTGCGCTGCCCCTGTGGCCGCGGCGGCCCGGTCCGGCGTTGACGCAACTGTTTAGTTGTGCTTCATTGTGTTTGTTTGTGTTTGGTCGGTGAGGTGAGGAGCCCCGGGTGAAGAAGACGACGACGCGGCTCGCGGACGGCCGGGAGCTGATCTACTACGACTCGCGCGACGACGTCGTACGCGACGACGCCGACCGGCGCCCCCTCGACCCGGTCGCCACCGCCGCCGAGATCCGCACCGACCGCCTCCTCGGCGACCACGTCGCCATCGCCTCGCACCGCCAGGCCCGCACCTACCACCCGCCGGCCGACGAATGCCCGCTGTGCCCCTCCCGCCAGGGCCGGCACTCCGAGATCCCCGCCGCCGACTACGACGTCGCCGTCTTCGAGAACCGCTTCCCCTCCCTCGCCGGGGACCGCGGCCGCTGCGAGGTCGTCTGCTTCACCCCCGACCACGACGCCTCGTTCGCCGACCTCACCGAGGACCAGGCCGCCCTGGTCCTCGCCGCCTGGACCGACCGCACCGCCGAACTCTCCCAACTCTCCGGCGTCGAGCAGGTCTTCTGCTTCGAGAACCGCGGCGCGGAGATCGGCGTCACCCTCGGCCACCCGCACGGCCAGATCTACGCCTACCCCTTCGTCACCCCGCGCACCGAACGCATGCTGGCCTCGCTCGCCGCCCACCGCCGGGCCACCGGACGCAACCTCTTCGACGACGTCGTCGCCGACGAACGGGCCGACGGCCGCCGCATCGTCCTCGACGGCGACCACTGGACGGCCTTCGTCCCGTACGCCGCCCACTGGCCCTACGAGGTGCACCTCTACCCCAAGCGCCGGGCCCCCGACCTGCTCGCCCTCGACGACGCCGCCCGCGCCGAATTCCCGCGGCTCTACCTGGAGCTCCTCCGGCGCTTCGACCGGATCTTCGACACCGGCGCCGGCGCCCCGCCGACCCCCTACATCGCCGCCTGGCACCAGGCACCGCACCACACCGCACAGCGCGCGGACTTCGCCCTCCACCTTGAGCTTTTCACCATTCGCCGGACTTCCGGCAAGCTGAAGTTCCTCGCGGGTTCCGAATCCGGCATGAACGTGTTCATCAACGACGTGCCGCCGGAAGCCGCGGCCGAACGACTGCGAGAGGTAGCGAGCAAGCCATGAGCAAGTACCTGGTGACGGGCGGGGCGGGTTATGTCGGAAGTGTGGTGGCCCAGCACCTGCTGGAGGCCGGCCACACCGTGACCGTGCTCGACAACCTCTCCACCGGTTTCCGGGCCGGCGTCCCCGCCGGCGCCGACTTCATCGAGGGCGACATCCGCGACGCCGCGAAGTGGCTGGACGCCTCCTACGACGCGGTCCTGCACTTCGCCGCGTTCTCCCAGGTCGGCGAGTCCGTCGTCAAGCCCGAGAAGTACTGGGACAACAACGTCGGCGGCACCATGGCACTGCTGGCCGCGATGCGCACCGCGGGCGTCCGCAAGCTGGTCTTCTCCTCCACCGCCGCCACCTACGGCGAGCCGGTGAACACCCCCATCACCGAGACCGACCCGACCGCCCCCACCTCCCCCTACGGCGCCAGCAAACTCGCCGTCGACCACATGATCAGCGGCGAGGCCACCGCCCACGGCCTGGCCGCGGTCTCGCTGCGCTACTTCAACGTCGCCGGCGCCTACGGCAGCTGCGGCGAGCGCCACGACCCCGAATCGCACCTCATCCCGCTCGTCCTCCAGGTCGCCCAGGGCCGGCGCGAGGCGATCTCCGTCTTCGGCGACGACTACCCCACCCCCGACGGCACCTGCGTCCGCGACTACATCCACGTCGCCGACCTGGCCGAGGCCCACCTGCTGGCCCTGGGCGCGGCCACCGCCGGCGAGCACCTGATCTGCAACCTCGGCAACGGCAACGGCTTCTCCGTCCGCGAGGTCATCGAAACCGTCCGCAAGGTCACCGGCCACCCCATCCCCGAGGTCACCGCCCCGCGCCGCGGCGGCGACCCGGCCGTCCTGGTGGCCTCCGCCCAGACCGCCGCCGACCGCCTCGGCTGGCAGCCCCGCCGCGCCGACCTCGCGGGCATCGTCGCCGACGCCTGGGCGTTCGCGCAGAGCCTCGACCACACCAGCTAGCCGCACCGCACGAAGGAGCCCTGATGGCAGGTCACCGAGCCGCCACCCCGACCACCGGGCGCCCGCACGGCGCCCGGCACACCGCGGACCGCTTCACCGCGGTGTACGGCGCCGCCCCCACGGGCATCTGGGCGGCGCCCGGCCGGGTCAACCTGATCGGTGAACACACCGACTACAACGACGGCTTCGTGCTGCCGCTGGCACTCCCGCACACCACCCTCGCCGCCGCCGCACCTCGCACCGACGGGGTGCTGCGGCTGCACTCCGGCGGCGCCGACGGCGGCATCGTCGAACTCCGCATCGACACCCTGCGCCCCACCGCCCAAGGAGGCTGGGCCGCCTACCCGGCGGGCATCGTGTGGGCGATGCGGGAGGCCGGACTGCCCGTCGGCGGCGCCGACCTGCACTACGACAGCACGGTGCCCACCGGCGCCGGACTGTCCTCCTCCGCCGCCCTGGAGGTCGCCACCGCCCTCGCCCTCAACGACCTCTACGCCCTCGGCCTGGAGCCCCAGCGGCTGGCCCGGATCGCCCAGCGGGCCGAGAACGCCTTCGTCGGCGTGCCCTGCGGGATCATGGACCAGACCGCCGCGGCCTGCTGCACCGAAGGCCATGCGCTGTTCCTGGACACCCGCGACCTGACCCACCGTCAGGTGCCGTTCGACCTCGCGGGGGAGGGGCTGCGGCTGCTGGTCGTCGACACCCGCGTGAAGCACGAGCTGGGCGACGGCGCGTACGCGGAGCGGCGCGCCGGATGCGAGCGCGGCGCGCGGGCGCTCGGGGTGCGGGCCCTGCGCGACGTGCCCTCCGCACACCTCCCCGAGGCCCTCGCGAAACTCACCGACGACCCCGGCACACAGTCCCTCGTCCGCCACATCGTCACCGAGAACCAACGGGTCGAAGAGGTCATCGCCTGCCTGGACGCCGGCCGCACCCGCGCCATCGGCCCGCTGCTGACCGCCGGCCACGCCTCGCTCCGCGACGACTTCACGATCTCCTGCCCCGAACTCGACCTCGCCGTCGACACCGCCCTCGCCGCGGGCGCCCTCGGCGCCCGGATGACCGGCGGCGGCTTCGGCGGCTCGGCGATCGTCCTCGTCGAGGAACCGGCCGCCACCGACGTCGGCACGGCGATCACCGCGGCCTTCGCGACCGCCGGCCATCTCGAACCGCGGATCTTCGAAGCCGTGCCCAGCGCCGGAGCACACCGGCTCCAGTAGGGCGCGACCGGCGGCGTGCGGCCATCAGGACGTCGCCAAATGGACGGGCTGGGGCAGCAGTTTGGCCATTCACCTTCCCTCGCCGCGACCCGTCCGTACTCTGAGATCCTGCACCGGTGGGGGCCGGTGCTGATCAGGGGGCGAGACCGTTCGGGTACGGTGCCCGGGGTGGGGTAGCCATGTCGGCACGGCGGCGGCCGTGCGACCGAGGCGATCTTCAATCCGGGCGTCGTGCCCGCTATGGTCCGTTCACCGAGACAGGGGGTCTCTGTGCAACGCATCCGGGTTCTGGTGGTCGACGACCACCGCATCTTCGCCGAATCCCTGGCAGCCGCGCTCGCCGCGGAGCAGGACGTGGACGTCGCGGCCGCGGGCAGCGCCCCGGCCGCCCTGCGCAACCTCGACCGGGCGGTCACCGACGGCCGCCGCTTCGACGTGCTGCTCGCCGACGCCGACCTGGCCGCGCCGCTGCTCGCGGTGCCGGCACAGGGCGCGGCCCGCGAGCCGGTCGTCCCGCGCAGCTGCCCGCGGGACGGCATCGCGCTGGTCTCCGGCCTGCGCACCAGCCACCCGTACCTGCGTACGGTCGTCGTCGCCGACCGCGACGACCCGCGCCGGGCGGCCGCCGCCCTGCAGGCCGGCGCGTCCGGCTGGGTCGCCAAGGACTGCTCGCTGTCCCGGCTGCTCGCCGTGATCCGCGGCGTGCTGCGTGACGAAACGCATCTGCCGCCGGCGCTGCTGACCGGTGTGCTGCGCGAGCTGACGGCCGCCCGCAAACACCGCTCGGAGAGCGAGCGGCTGGTCGAGTCGCTCACCCCGCGCGAACGCGAGGTGCTCCGCTGCATGGTGGCCGGCCTGGGCCGCAAGGCCGTCGCCGAGCGGCTGTTCCTCTCACCGCACACGGTCCGCACACACATGCAGAACGTCCTCGGCAAACTGGGCGTCCACTCCACCCTCGCCGCGGTGGCACTGGCACGCCGGGCGGGCGTGGGCCCGGTGGAACTCGAGGCGGTCACGGTGTTGCCGTAGGCCGCCTCCCACGTACCTGGCTGTCCCGCCGTGGGGGTTGCTCGCCGTTGCGCTTTGCGGCGCCTCGCACGTACCCGTCTCTCCCGCCGTCGGGGTTGCTCGCCGTTGCGCTTTGCGGCGCCTCCCACGTAGCTCGCCGTCCCGCCGCGGGTCGTCTCGCCGTTGCGCCTGCGGCGGGCTGGGTTGTTGTTGGGTGCGGTGACGGGCCTCCGGGGCCTTGTTCGTGGACTGCTGTCGCTTTACGTCCACGAACAAGGCCCCTCCGGCCCGTCCCCTCCCGTTGGGGAGTATGCGGGTGTGTGGGGGCGCGCGTTGTTCGGCGAGCATCTGGTGTCGTGGGGTTTTGGGAATGCCTTGCCCGGCCCGGTTGGTTGTGACCCCGCAGGGGGCCCTCGTAACCCTTACGGGTTCTGTTCGAGCATCCCGTAGGGGTTCCCAGGTCCCCTTGCATGCCTCAACGTCAGCCCCCACGCACCGCATTCCCCTCCCTCAACGGGAGGGGACGGGCCGGAGGGGCCGGTTGTGTGGACGTAAAGCGTCAGCAGTCCACACAACCGGCCCCGGAGGTCCGTCACCGCACCCGACACTCACCCAGCCCGCCGCAGGCGCAACGGCGAGACGACCCGCGGCGGGACGGCCAGGTACGTGCGGGGCGCCGCAAAGCGCGCAACGGCGAGACGCCCCGCGGCGGGACGGCCAGCTACGTGGGAGACACCAGCACCGCGACGGACCGCGGTGCCAGCGTGACTCGGGTGACGGGAGGGCCGTCGGCGGCCAGCGCGTCCCTGAGTGGCCGCGGAAGGGCAACTTCCGCGGCCCCCGCACCGTGGTTGAGGAGGAAGACGTACCGCGCGTCGGCGCCTTCGCGGACGGTGGCCTGGACGCCGGGCGGGAGGTTCGGGAGGACGGGGGCCACGCCTGCCTCCGAGCGTACGTCGTCGAGGAGGGCCCGCAGCAGCGTCGGGGCGAGGCGGGTGCCGACGTACCAGGCGGTGCCCCGGCCGTAGGTGTGGCGGGTGACGGCGGGGCGCCCGGTGAGGTCGCCGTCGGTGAACCGGGCCAGTGCCTCGGCCCCTTCGAGGTCGATGGCTTCCGACCACAGGTCTGCCCGCCCGGTGTACGCGCCGTCGCCGACACCTACGGAGCGGTCCGCGGGCAGTGGCCAGAATTCCTCCACGTGCAGGCCCAGCAGCTCGCGGAGGGGGCCCGGGTATCCGCCGGGGTGGACGCGGTCGTGTGCGTCGACGATGCCGGAGAAGAAGGAGACCAGGAGGCGGCCGCCGGCGCGTACGTAGTCGGCCAGCCGCTCCGCGTCCTGTTCGGTCAGCAGGTAGAGGTTGGGCACGACCACCAGCCGGTAGCCGGTCAGGTCGCGCTGGGGCGGGAGGACGTCGCAGGCCACGCCGGCCTCGAACAACGGCCGGTAGTGTTCCAGCGCGATCCGGGAGTGGTCCAGCGCGGTGGACGGTTTGGAGTCCAGTTCCAGTGCCCACCAGCTGTGCCAGTCCGCCAGCAGTGCCACTTCCGCCCGGGAGCGGGTGCCCTCGATGCCGGGGACGGCCGCCAGCTCCCGGCCGAGTTCGGTGATCTCACGGAAGATCCGGGTGCCGGTGCCGCCGTGCGGGACCATCGCGGAGTGGAACTTCTCGGCGCCGCCCAGCGACTGCCGCCACTGGAAGAACAGCACCGCGTCCGCGCCCTGCGCGACGGCCTGCCAGCTCCACAGCCGCATCGCACCGGGCGGCTTCGGGCCGTTGCGGGGCCGCCAGTTGACCGCGCTCGGTGCCTGTTCCAGCAGCAGCCAGGGCTGCCCGGACCGCGCGGACCGCATCAGGTCGAAGACGTAGCCGGCCCGTACGTGGTCGTCGGCGGCGTACGGGTCCTGATAGAAGTCCAGTGCCATCGCGTCCATATGGGGAGCCCAGGCGAACGCGTCCACCGGTTTGTGCTGCGGCATCAGGTTGGTGGTGACCGGAACGTCGGGGGTCAGCCGGTTCAGGACCGCCTTTTCGGCCAGGTAGCAGGCGCGGAGCGCCTCGTCGCCGAAACGCAGGTAGTCCAGCTGCTGGGCGGGGTTGGGGAAGGTGGGTGCGGTGCGCGGCGGCAGCACCTCGTCGAAGTCGCCGTAGCCCTGCGACCAGAAGGCCGTCGACCAGGCCGCGTTGAGCGCGTCGATGCTGCCGTAGCGGGTGCGCAGCCAGTGCCGGAAGTCCGCGGCCGACACGTCGCAGAAGCACTGCGGGGTGTGGCAGCCGTACTCGTTGCCGACGTGCCACATGGCCAGCGCCGGATGGCCCGCGTAACGGGTGGCGAGCTGCTCGACGAGGCGTACGGCGTGGGTGCGGTAGACGGGGCTGGAGGGGCAGTAGTGCTGCCGGCCACCGGGCCAGCGGCGCTGCCCGTCCGGGCCTTCGGGCAGGATCTCGGGGTGCGCGCGGGACAGCCAGGGTGGTGGCGAGGCGGTCATCGTCGCCAGACAGACGGCGATGCCGGCGCCGGCCAGCCCGTCCATGACCCGGTCGAACCATCCGAAGTCCCATTCCCCGGGCCGGGGTTCGACCTTCGCCCAGGAGAAGATCCCGGCGGTGACCATGGTGACGTGGGCCGCCTTCATCAGCTCCAGGTCCTCGGCCCACACCTCCTCGGGCCACTGCTCGGGGTTGTAGTCGCCGCCGAAATGGATGCCCATCGGTCCCCCCAGGGGTCGAAGCTCGGGCGGGCCGGTCCGCGGCCCGCGGGCGCCCGGGACCCGCGTCCCGGTCAGGACGAGTTCTTGTACACGCTCCAACCGCCGTCCACGACGAGGCTCGCGCCGGTGATGAAGGACGCCTCGGGGGAGAGCAGGAAGGCGATCGCGGCGGCGACCTCCTCGGGCCGTCCCAGCCGCCGGGCGGCGGTCTCCGCGGCGGCGGCCTGCCGTTCCTCCTCGCCGATGCCGTCCCAGGCGGCGGTCAGTACGGGGCCCGGCAGCACGCTGTTGACCCGTACCTGCGGGCCGTATTCGACGGCCAGCTGGCGGCCCAGCCCGGTCAGCCCGGCCTTCGCCGCCGCGTAGGCGGGCCGGCCGGGCAGCCCCACCAGGGCGTGCACGGACGAGGTCAGCACCACCGCGCCCTGCCGCTCGCGCAGGTCCGCGAGGGCGGCGCGCACGCCGAGGAACGAGCCGGTCAGGTTCACCGCGAGCTGCCGGTCCCAGTCGGCGAGCGGGGTGCGGTCGGCCGGCGCGACGTACGGCAGGTAGGCGTTGCTCACCAGCCCGTCCACCGGGCCGTAGCGCCGCCGCGCGGCCTCGACGGCCCGCTGCCAGTCCGCCTCGGCCGCCACGTCGCCGTGCTCGAACGAGGCCCGGCCGCCGGCCGCGCGGATCCGCCGGGCGAGGTGCTCGCCGCGGTCGTCGTCGATGTCCAGCAGCAGCACGCCGGCACCCTCGGCGGCCAGCCGGTCTGCGGTGGCCGCCCCGATGCCGGCGGCGGCCCCGGACACCACGACGGTATGGTCCTCGAACCGCCTGCCGTACGGGCCGCGGGGCCGGTGCGGTGCGCGCTGCTGGCTCATGGCGCGATCCAAGTGCACAACGGGAGCCACGGGCAAGGGGACGGGGTGCGCAGGGGGCGCGCGTCGAATCAGGGGGCGCACAAGGTGGGCTTACGCGCCCCCAATTGCGGTGTGCGGCACGGTGTCGTGCGCGGGCTGACGAGGTGTTCCCGCGGTGGTGCCTTCGCCCCTGCGACCTCCGGCGACCGCGCCCGCGCCGCCGGCCCGGGAGTGCGCGCCCTTCTTCCGCCCCGAAAAGTCGCACGCGGGCGGGGCGGTGGCCACCGTCGGGGGCCGGGCGGCCTCACCGGGGCGCGACCGGCTACCCCGGGATGTTGTCGAACGGCCCGGTCAGCTTCCTTAGCAGCCCGGCGAGTTCGCCGCGCTGCTGACGGGAGAGTTCGGCCAGGATGGCGCGTTCCTGTACCAGCAGACCGGCCAGCGACTGGTCGGCCTTGTCGCGGCCCTCCGGAGTCAGCCTGACCAGCACTCCCCGCCGGTCACTGGGGTCGGGCAGCCGCTCGACGAGGTTCTTCTTGGCGAGCCGGTCGATGCGGTTGGTCATCGTCCCCGAGGTGACCAGCGTCTGCGTCAGCAGCGCTCCGGGGGAGAGCTGATACGGCGCCCCGGCCCGGCGCAGCGCCGTCAGGACGTCGAACTCCCAGGGTTCCAGGCCCACCTCGGCGAACGCGATGCGCCGGGCCCGGTCGAGATGTCTGGCCAGCCTGGAGACGCGGCTGAGGACCTCAAGTGGTTCCACGTCGAGGTCCGGGCGCTCCCGGCGCCATGCTGCGACCAGTCGGTCGACCTCGTCCTCCATGACGATCAGTGTAGAGGGTCTGTCGACATGAAGTCTCTTGACGTCGAGATATATTTGGCTGGACTATGGGGCATCGTCGGCGGAGGCTCGGTTTCCGGCCGCCACGGCCCGAACCGGAACTGCCCATCCGACCGCGCCAGCCTTGTGCCAGCCCTGCACGACGAAAGGGTTTTGAACATGCACGACGCACCAACCTGGGATCCGCAGCAGTACCTCCGCCACTCCGGGCACCGCACCCGCCCCTTCCTCGACCTGCTCGCCCGGATACCGGAACTGCCCCGCCGGGACCGACCCGCCCGCATCGCCGACCTCGGCTGCGGCCCAGGCAACGTCACCGCCCAGCTCCTCCTCCGCTGGCCCGACGCGCACATCACCGGATACGACAACTCGCCCGAGATGCTCAAGGAGGCCGAGGCCCACGCCGGCCCCACCCCGGGCGGCGGCCACCTCGACTTCGCGCCCGCCGACGCCACCGACTGGACCCCCGACGAGCCCTTCGACCTGATCGTCTCCAACGCGGCGCTGCAGTGGGTCCCCAACCATCCGGAATCGCTGCCGCGCTGGATCGACGCCCTCACACCCGGCGGCACCCTCGCCTTCCAGGTCCCCGGCAACTTCACCTCGCCCAGCCACGCCCTCCTGGGCGAGCTGTGCGACGCCCCCCAGTGGCGTGAACGCCTCACCACCCACGGCAGGCGCTTCATCCACATCCTCGAACCCGCCGCCTACCTCGAACGCCTCACCGACCTCGGCTGCGACGCCGACGTCTGGGAAACCACCTACGTCCAGCTCCTGCAGGGCGACGACCCGGTCCTCGACTGGGTCAAGGGCACCGCACTGCGCCCCGTCCTGACCGCCCTGGAGGACGACCCCGCGGCCCGCGAGGCATTCCTCGCCGAATACCGCGACGCCCTGCGCAAGGCCTACCCCACCGGCCCCCACGGCACCGTCTTCCCCTTCCGCCGCATCTTCGCCATCGCCCGGAAACCGGCGGCCTGACCCCGGCCCGTGCACACCGGCCTCGGACACACCAGCTCGCCCGCCTGCCTGGGGAGGCACGGCAAGCCCGCTGGTTCGAGGCCGGCACGGTTTACGGGGTGCGGCCCAGGTTCGTGACCAGGACGCGGATCACGCTGTCGTCGATCACGTAGAGGACGCGGTAGTCGCCGACGCGCAGGCGGCGGATTTCGAGCCCGTAGGGCACGGATCCCGCCGGGCGGGGGTCATGGGCCAGTTTGTCGATGGTGTCCAGGACCACGGCCAGGCCGCTCGGGTCCTCTTTCAAGAACCGGGCTGCGGAGTCGAGGGCCTGCGGTTCAAAAATGATCTCGTAGGTCACCGCTGTTCGAGCCCCAGCCGCTTGCGCACCTCGGCCATGGGGATGCCCTCTCCGAGCGTGCCCTCCGCCTTCCGCCGCTGATAGTCGGCAACGGCCAAAGCGTCTTCAAGATCCTCTATCACCTGAGGCGAGACGAGCAGCGCCGCCACGTGCCCGTGGTCGGTCAGGGCGATCGTCTCGCGGCCGTGGGCCGCGCGGCGGACCAGATCGCCGAGCTGGGAGCGGGCGGAGCTGATGGTGATCTCAGTCATGTGCAGAGGGTTTCACAAGATGCACCTTGTGCACAACAACTCAGTTCTTCCGGTGCCCTATCAACCGCGGCTTCTGCTCCAGCCCGTCCAGGCCGTGCCAGGCCAGGTTGACCAGATGGGCGGCGACCTCGGCCTTCTTCGGCTTGCGGACGTCGAGCCACCACTGCCCGGTCAGGGCGACCATGCCGACCAGGGCCTGGGCGTAGAGCGGGGCCAGCTTCTGGTCGAAGCCGCGGTTCTTGAACTCCATGCCGAGGATGTCCTCGACCTGGGTGGCGATATCGCTGATCAGCGAGGCGAACGTGCCCGTCGACTGGGCGACCGGCGAATCGCGGACCAGGATGCGGAAACCGTCGGTGTACGTCTCGATGTAGTCGAGCAGCGCGAACGCGGCCTGTTCGAGGAGCTCGCGGGGATGGCCGGCGGTCAGCGCGCCGGTCACCATGTCCAGCAGCTGGCGCATCTCGCGGTCCACCACGACCGCGTACAGCCCCTCCTTGCCGCCGAAGTGCTCGTAGACCACCGGCTTGGAGACCCCGGCCTTCGCGGCGATCTCCTCCACCGACGTGCCCTCGAAGCCGCGCTCGGCGAAGAGCGTGCGACCGATGTCCAGCAGCTGCTCACGGCGCTCCGCGCCGGTCATCCGGACCCTGCGCGCCCGCCGCGTGCCCGCGGCGGTGGAAGACTTGCTCTTACTGCTGCTCGTACTACTGTCGTCGATCGCCACTCGTCAATCATGCCTTCCCCCGTCACCGCCGCGGGCTACCCCACAGCGGCGGTCTCCTTGCGCCGGGCCTCGACGCGCGACGCGTTCGGCCAGCGGACGTCGTACGCCCAGCCCGCCTTCTCGAACCAGCGGATCAGCCGGGCACTGGAATCCACCTGCCCCTTCAGCACGCCGTGCCGGGCGGACGTCGGATCCGCGTGGTGCAGGTTGTGCCAGGACTCCCCGCAGGACAGCACCGCCAGCCACCACACGTTGCCCGAGCGGTCGCGGGACTTGAACGGGCGCTTGCCCACCGCGTGGCAGATGGAGTTGATCGACCACGTGACGTGATGCAGCAACGCCACCCGGACCAGCGAACCCCAGAAGAACGCGGTGGCCGCACCCTGCCACGACCACGTCACCAGCCCGCCCACGACCGGCGGGATCAGCAGCGAGACCGTCGTCCACAGCACGAACTGGCGCGAGATCGTCCGGATCGTCTCATCCTTGATCAGATCCGGCGCGTACTTGTGCTGCGGCGTCTGCTCCTCGTCGAACATCCAGCCGATGTGCGCCCACCAGAGGCCCTTCATCAGGGCCGGCACCGTCTCACCGAACCGCCACGGAGAGTGCGGATCACCCTCCGCATCGGAGAACTTGTGGTGCTTGCGGTGATCCGCCACCCAGCGGACCAGCGGACCCTCCACCGCCAGCGACCCCATGATCGCCAGCGCGATCCGCAGCGGACGCTTCGCCTTGAACGACCCATGGGTGAAATAACGGTGGAAACCGATCGTGATGCCATGGCAGCCGATGAAATACATCGCCGTCATCAGCGCGAGGTCCAGCCAGCTCACCCCCCAGCCCCAGGCCAACGGCACCGACGCCACCAGCGCCACGAACGGAACGGTGATGAACAGCAGCAGCGTGATCTGTTCGACCGACCGGCGCTGCTCACCCCCCAGCGTCGCGGACGGCTGCGGAGCACCGGTCCGCCCGGACGCATCGGAAGAAAGCAAAGGATCTTCTACGGCTTCAGGACCTGCGGTCATGATGTCCCTCGTCGGGGGCTCGGGGGCACGGCTACGGCCTACGGAACCGTAACCTACGGTCTCGTAAGTATGGCAGTGCCACCGCCACGGGCAAGGCCGTGACAGGCCCCACACCACCACCTCCCGGTACGGATGCCCACCCATCGGACGGTGTGATCCGCCGACAGTGGGCAGTCCTATCCTGGGGACGTCGGACAGCGCGGTCCGCAACCCGCCCGCATCAGACCTGCCCACGCGTCGCCCCCCACCACCCCTCCCAGCGAGCCGCGGAGCGACGCCCCTGATCGCCGCAAGGAGCACCAGTGAGCAGTGCCGACAACACCCCCGTCGAGACCGCGACCAGCGAGCCCGCCGAGGCCGCCGGCGTCGCCCTGCGCGCCGACATCCGCCGCCTCGGCGACCTCCTCGGCGAGACCCTCGTCCGACAGGAAGGCCCCGAGCTCCTCGACCTCGTCGAGCGGGTACGCGCCCTGACCCGCTCCGACGGCGAGGCCGCCGCCCGCCTCCTCGGCGACACCGACCTGGCCACCGCCGCCAAGCTCGTCCGCGCCTTCTCGACGTACTTCCACCTCGCCAACGTCACCGAGCAGGTCCACCGCGGCCGCGAGCTGCGCGCCAAGCGCGCCGCCGAGGGCGGCATCCTCGCCCGCACCGCCGACATGCTCAAGGACGCCGACCCCGAGCACCTGCGGAACACCGCCCGCAACCTCGGCGTACGCCCGGTCTTCACCGCCCACCCCACCGAGGCCGCCCGCCGCTCCGTCCTCACCAAGCTCCGCAAGGTCGCCGAGCTGCTCGACCGCACCGACGCCACCGAACGCCGCCGCACCGACCTCCGCCTCGCCGAGAGCATCGACCTCATCTGGCAGACCGACGAACTCCGCGTCGCCCGCCCCGAGCCCACCGACGAGGCCCGCAACGCCATCTACTACCTCGACGAGCTCGCCCGCGGCGCCGTCGGCGACGTCCTCGAAGACCTCGCCGCCGAGCTCGAACGCGCCGGCGCCCCGCTGCCCCCCGGCACCCGCCCGCTCACCTTCGGCACCTGGATCGGCGGCGACCGCGACGGCAACCCCAACGTCACCCCCCAGGTCACCTGGGACGTGCTGATCCTCCAGCACGAGCACGGCATCACCGACGCCCTCGAACACGTCGACGAGCTCCGCGGCGCCCTGTCCAACTCCATCCGCAACTGCGGCGCCACCGACGAGCTCCTGGAATCCCTCCAGCGCGACCTCGACGTGCTCCCCGAGATCAGCCCCCGCTACAAGCGCCTCAACGCCGAAGAGCCCTACCGCCTCAAGGCCACCTGCATCCGCCAGAAGCTCGTCAACACCCGCGAGCGGCTCGCCGGCGACACCGCGCACGTCCCCGGCCGCGACTACCTCGGCACCACCGAGCTCCTCGACGACCTCACCCTCCTCCAGACCTCCCTGCGCGAACACCGCGGCGGCCTGGTCGCCGACGGCCACCTCGAACGCACCATCCGCACCATCAGCGCCTTCGGCCTCCAGCTCGCCACCATGGACATCCGCGAGCACGCCGACGCCCACCACCACACCCTCGGCCAGCTCTTCGACCGCCTCGGCGAGGAATCCTGGCGCTACGCCGACATGCCGCGCGACTACCGCCGCAAGCTCCTCGCCAAGGAACTCCGCTCCCGGCGCCCGCTCGCCCCCACCCCGGCCCCCCTCGACGAAGCCGGCGCCAAGACCCTCGGCGTCTTCCGCACCATCCTCAAGGCCAAGGAAACCTTCGGCCCCGAGGTCGTCGAGTCCTACATCATCTCCATGTGCCAGGGCTCCGACGACGTCTTCGCCGCCGCCGTCCTCGCCCGCGAGGCCGGCCTCATCGACCTGCACGCCGGCTGGGCCAAGATCGGCATCGTCCCGCTCCTCGAAACCACCGAGGAGCTCAAGATCGCCGACCAGCTCCTCGACGAAATGCTCGCCGACCCCTCCTACCGGCGCCTGGTCGCCCTCCGCGGCGACGTCCAGGAGGTCATGCTCGGCTACTCCGACTCCTCCAAGTTCGGCGGCATCACCACCTCCCAGTGGGAGATCCACCGCGCCCAGCGACTCCTCCGCGACGTCGCCCACCGGCACGGCGTGCGCCTCCGCCTCTTCCACGGCCGCGGCGGCACCGTCGGCCGCGGCGGCGGCCCCTCCCACGACGCGATCCTCGCCCAGCCCTACGGCACCCTCGAAGGCGAGATCAAGGTCACCGAGCAGGGCGAGGTCATCTCCGACAAGTACCTCATCCCGTCCCTGGCCCGGGAAAACCTCGAACTGACCGTCGCCGCCACCCTCCAGGCCTCCGCGCTGCACACCGCACCCCGCCAGTCGGACGAGGCCCTCGCCCGGTGGGACGCGGCCATGGAAACCGTCTCCGAGGCCGCCCACGGCGCCTACCGCCGCCTCGTCGAGGACCCCGACCTCCCGGCGTACTTCCTCGCCTCCACGCCGGTCGACCAGCTCGCCGACCTGCACCTGGGCTCGCGGCCCTCCCGCCGCCCCGGCTCGGGCGTCTCGCTCGACGGTCTGCGTGCCATCCCGTGGGTCTTCGGCTGGACCCAGTCCCGGCAGATCGTCCCCGGCTGGTACGGCGTCGGCAGCGGCCTCAAGGCCGCCCGCGAGGCCGGCCTCGACACCGTCCTCGACGAAATGCACGAGCACTGGCACTTCTTCCGCAACTTCCTCTCCAACGTCGAAATGACGCTGGCCAAGACCGACCTGCGGATCGCCCAGCACTACGTCGACACCCTCGTGCCGGACGAACTGAAGCACGTCTTCGACGTCATCAAGGCCGAACACGAACTCACCGTCGCCGAGGTCCTGCGCATCACCGGCGAGAAGGAACTCCTCGACGCCAGCCCCGTCCTCAAGCAGACCTTCCACATCCGCGACGCCTACCTCGACCCGATCTCCTACCTCCAGGTCTCCCTCCTCCACCGCCAGCGCACCGCCGCCGAACGCGGCGAGGAGCCCGACCCGGTACTCGCCCGCGCCCTGCTCCTCACCGTCAACGGCGTCGCCGCCGGCCTCCGCAACACCGGCTGACCCGACACACCCCCGCACAAACGGCGGCGGCCGGCCCCTTCACCGAAGGAGCCGGCCGCCGCCGTATCAATTCCAGATGCGCTACATCGTCGCGAACGCCGCCCCCAACAACGCCGCCCCCAACAACCCCATCCCCCACGCCGTACGCCGCATCCGCATCCCCCCGGCCACCACCAGCGCCGCCAGCAACAACGCCCCCGCGAACGGCACCCACGCATGCAGCACCCCCGCCGTCCCCGCCCGCACCGCACGCGACGTCCCCGGCTTCAGCACCACCTCGACCCGCTCACCCTTCTCCGGCGCCGCCGCCTGCGCGATCGACACCCGCGGCCGCGGCCGACCCGTCCCCGCCACCGGCACATACGGACCCGAACACCGCTCACCCGCACACGCCGACACCGTCAGCACCCCGCGCTCCCGGCCCTTGACCAGCATCGCGTACTTCGCCGTGCTCCACGAGGTCCACACCCCCGCCACCAGCAACAGCAACGCCAGCAGCCCCATCAACCCCGTCCGGGCGACCAGCACCACCCCATAGGCGCTCTCACCGAGCCGCCGCCAACGACTGCGTCTGACCGAACGGGTGCGCGTACTGCTTTTGGGCATGGCCGCGATCCTTGGCCATCCACCAGCACCCGTCAACCTCCGACAACAATTCGTCAGACCCTGCCCCGACCCGTCCCCTAAAAGCACTCGATCACGAGTTGTACGTACTCTGCGCCCGCTCCAAACCATCCACGATCAACGTCTCCACCGCATCCGCCGCACGATCCACGAAATAGTCCAACTCCCGCCGCTCCACCGACGAAAAGTCCCGCAGCACGAAATCCGCCACCGGCATACGACCCGGCGGACGCCCGATCCCGAACCGCACCCGGTGATAATCCGCCCCCAACGACTTCGTGATCGACTTCAGACCGTTGTGACCGTTGTCACCACCACCCAGCTTCAGCCGCAGCGCACCGAAATCAATGTCCAACTCATCATGAACCGCCACCACATGCGCCACCGGCACCTTGAAGAAATCCCGCAAGGCGGTCGTCGGCCCACCCGACAGATTCATGAACGACAACGGCTTCGCCACCACCACCCGGCGACTCGACAACCCCGGCGCACCCAGCCGGCCCTCCACCACCTGAGCCCGCGCCTTGTGCGACTTGAAACGGCCCCCCAACCGCTCCGCCAAAAGATCCGCCACCATGAAACCGACGTTGTGCCGATTACCCGCGTACTCCGCACCCGGATTACCGAGACCCACCACCAGCCACGGGCTGTCCGCATCCGCCATCTGCACCCTCCTCCAACGGCACGACCGCCGCCCCGCGCCAAACGGCACGGGACGACGGTCACCAAAAGAATCACCAGGGCACACCGGCCCCGGAAACGAATCAGGCCTGGGCGCCCTCGGCCTCGCCCTCGGCACCCTCCTCGGCCGGAGCCTCCGCCTGCGCCGCGACGACCTGCAGGACGACGGTCTCGTCCTCCACCGCCAGCGACACACCCGACGGCAGCGCGATGTCCTTCGCCAGCACCGACGTACCCGCGTCCAGGCCCGCGATCGACACGGTCACCGACTCCGGGATGTGCGTCGCCTCGGCCTCGACCGGCAGCGTGTTCAGCACGTGCTCCAGCAGGTTGCCACCCGGAGCCAGCTCACCCTCGGTCTGGATCGGCAGCTCGACCGTGACCTTCTCGCCCTTCTTCACGGCCAGGAAGTCCACGTGCACCAGGAAACGACGGATCGCCTCACGCTGCACATCCTTGGGGATGACCAGCTCGCTCTTGCCGCCGAACTCCAGACGAAGCAGCGCGTTCGGCGTCTTCAGCGCCATCATCAGCGCGTGGCTGTCGATCGCCACGTGCTGCGGCTCCGCACCGTGACCGTAGATCACCGCCGGAACCTTCGCCTCACGACGCAGACGGCGGGCCGCACCCTTACCGAAGTCGTCCCGCACCTCAGCGGAAAGCTTCACCTCAGCCATGACAGCACTCCTCGTATCTCAGAAACATCCGGTGGGCGTCACCCGGCCCACGACAGACCTGCTACGAAGAGCGCGTCGATAACGGACAACCACCCAAAAAAGGCGGCCTCCCTCGCCGAGCAACTCCACGAGTCTACCCGGCAGGAAGGCCGCCCCAAAATGGATCTCAAACGCCCAGCGGACGCGGGGACCTACCCCACCCCACGGACACCGACGATCACCACACTCACTGCTCCTCGAACAGGCTCGTCACCGAACCGTCCTCGAACACCTCACGGATCGCCCGGGCGATCGTCGGCGCCATCGACAGCACCGTGATCTTGTCCAGCTCCAGCTCCGAAGGCGTCGGCAGCGTATTCGTGAACACGAACTCACTCACCTTCGAATTCTTCAGCCGATCCGCCGCCGGACCCGACAGCACACCATGCGTCGCCGTCACGATCACATCCGACGCACCATTCGCGAACAGCGCATCCGCCGCCGCACAAATCGTGCCACCGGTGTCGATCATGTCATCGACCAGGACACACACCCGGTCCTTCACATCGCCGACCACCTCATGCACGGTGACCTGATTCGCCACGTCCTTGTCACGCCGCTTGTGCACAATCGCCAGCGGCGCACCCAGACGGTCACACCAACGGTCGGCGACCCGCACCCGGCCGGCGTCCGGCGAAACCACCGTCAGCTTCTCCCGGTCCACCTTCGCGCCCACGTAATCCGCAAGAACCGGCAGCGCGAAAAGATGATCCACCGGGCCGTCGAAGAAGCCCATGATCTGATCCGTGTGCAGATCCACCGTCACCACACGGTCCGCACCCGCGGTCTTCATCAAATCCGCGATCAGCCGCGCCGAAATCGGCTCACGACCCCGGTGCTTCTTGTCCTGACGCGCATAACCGTAGAACGGCACGACCACCGTGATGCTCCGAGCGGAAGCCCGCTTCAGCGCATCAATCATGATCAGCTGCTCCATGATCCACTTATTGATCGGAGCCGTGTGGCTCTGAATCAAAAAGCAGTCCGCGCCACGCGCCGACTCCTGATAGCGGACATAGATCTCACCATTGGCGAAGTCGAAAGCCTTCGTCGGGACCAGGCCCACACCCAGCTGGTGCGCGACCTCCTCGGCCAGCTCGGGGTGGGCGCGGCCGGAGAAGAGCATCAGCTTCTTCTCGCCGGTCGTCTTGATCCCGGTCACAGCAAATCTCCTCGAATCACAGTTTGCGTGCGCTCATCACGGTACGCCCCGCACGGCGCACCTGGTTGCACGATCACCGCTCGCCTTCCGACTCCCGGCGAGCAGCCGCAGCAGCCTGCGCGGCGGCACTTCCAGGCCGCTTACGCGCGACCCAACCCTCGATATTCCGCTGCTGGCCACGCGCGACCGCCAGCGAACCCGGGGGCACATCCTTGGTGATGACCGAGCCCGCCGCCGTATAAGCGCCGTCCCCGATCGTGACCGGAGCCACAAACATGTTGTCCGACCCCGTCCTGCAATGCGAACCAACGGTCGTGTGGTGCTTCGCCTCACCGTCATAGTTCACGAACACACTCGCCGCACCGATATTGGTGAACTCACCAATGGTCGCATCCCCCACATACGAAAGATGCGGCACCTTCGTACCCTCACCCACCGACGCGTTCTTCATCTCCACATACGCGCCGGCCTTCGACCGCGGACCAAGATCCGTCCCCGGCCGCAGATACGCATACGGGCCCACATTCGCACCCGCACCGATACGCGCACCCTCAGCAACCGTGAAAGACACCACCGCACCCTCACCCACCGACGTATCCGTCAGCCGGGAATGCGGACCCACCTCGGCACCCGACGCCACACACGTCGCACCCAACAGCTGCGTCCCCGGGTGCACCGTCACGTCCTGCTCGAACGACACCGACACGTCCACGAACGTCGACGCCGGATCCACCACCGTCACACCCGCCAGCATCGCCCGCTCCAGCAACCGCTCATTCAGCAGCCGCCGCGCCTCCGCCAACTGCACACGGTTGTTGATCCCCAGAATCTCCCGGTGATCAGCGGCCACCGCCGCCCCCACCCGATGCCCCGCCTCACGCACGATCCCCAGCACATCAGTCAGGTACTCCTCACCCTGACTGTTGTCCGTCCGCACCTTCCCCAGCGCATCCACCAGCAGCCGGGCATCGAAGGCGAACACCCCCGAATTGATCTCCCGGACCGCCCGCTGCGCCTCCGACGCGTCCTTGTGCTCGACGATCGCCGTCACCGCACCCGACGCCGCATCCCGCACGATGCGCCCGTAACCCGTCGCGTCCGGCACCTCCGCCGACAACACCGTCACGGCATTCCCGTCCGCCGCATGCGTCTCACCGAGCCGCCGCAGCGTCTCCCCGGTCAGCAGCGGCGTGTCCCCGCAGACCACGATCACCGTGCCGTCGAGCACGACACCGCTGTCGCTCAGCTCCTCCAGCGCCGTACGGACCGCATGCCCGGTACCCCGCTGCTCGTGCTGGACGGCGGTCCGCACCCCGGGATCGACCTCGGAGAGATGCGCCCGCACCTGCTCCCGGGCATGGCCGACGACCACGACGAGATGCTCGGGGTCCAGCTCACGGGAGGCGGCGACGACATGGCCGACGAGAGAGCGGCCGCAGAGTGCGTGCAGGACCTTGGGGGTCGCCGACTTCATGCGGGTACCTTCACCCGCTGCGAGAACGACGACGGCTGCCGGGCGGTTGGCGCTCACGGGGATGCCCTTCGGCTTCTTGGCTACTTCGGGTGGTGGTCACCCGAAGGATACCGGGGCGTATTGCGGGCGAAACGACGGCGGGTCCTGATCTTGCGATCAGGACCCGAACTTGCACTGGCTCCCCCGCAAGGATTCGAACCTTGTCCTGCTGGTACCAAAAACCAGTGTGCTGCCAGTTACACCACGGGGGACAGTGCGTCAGACCATACCTGAGCCTGCGCCGGGCGTGGACACCGATTTGACCATGCCGGCCCACCAACCCTCGATGCGACGGTAGAGCTCAGCGCACTGAAGAACGCGGACCACGAAGCAGCCTCGGTAGTCGTCGCCCACGTTCTTGCGCACCGTTTTGGTGTTGTGCCTCTTGAGTACCGTCTTGCACAGGTCGGGGACGTCGACGCCCACCAGGTCCGCCCAGTACTGCTCGGCGCCTGCCACATCGGCAGACTCGTGGATCATCACGGAGAAACGCAGTCGCTCACGCTCGACGCCGAGCAGCGTCAGCCAGGCCATGTAGACCTTGATCATGCCTGGGTCGCTGTTGACGAAGATGACCCGTTCTCTGCGCTGGTACGGCTTGCTCTTGCTCCCCTCCGACCAGTACAGGCCGACACCGATCAGGAACAGTTCCCGCTCGCTGAGTGTGCCGATGCCTTTCGCCGCCTCCGCCTTCGTCTGCTCGATCGCGCGGTCCCGGGCTTCCCGGTACGGCGCCCACCGCGCCTCCCGCATCTGGTGCATGGCCTCGGGTGACTTCTGAGGCTTGGGTAAATCGCGCACCCAGAGCGACACGGAGCTCTTGGCGACCCCGAGCTCCGCCACGATCTCGTTGTAGGTGCGCCCCTGCTTGCGGAGCTCGCGTGCCTTCGCCCGGAGGTCGTCCTTGGCGTTCGGGCGCCTGGTCCAGTCGGGCGGCGGCTCACCTTCCAGGAGGGAGGTCAGGGCGGCGTCGGTCAGGGGGAGGGACAGCCGGTCGCGGATCTGGCGGCGGCTGAGGCCGGCGCGGCGGAGGGCGAGGGCGTGGTGGCGTAACGCTTCGTAGTCGTAGGGGGTCCGTTGGGTGTGCGACATGGGAACAGGGTGACGGGACACGACACGCCAGAGCATCGAAAACGTGGGCGATTCAACAGTTCGAGGGATAACCGAGGGTAAGGCTGGTATCCGGGCGGGCGGGCGTCCATAACTGGGCGGAGGAACCGGTGGAGGCCCCCGTAGGCTGGTCGGTATGACCGCGACGGGGGCAAGTGAAGGTGTGGGCGCGCGGGGTGCGCCGATAGGTGGGCCGTGGTGGTGGGCGCGGCGGCGCAGCGCCGTACTGGATGCGTCGTTGGCGGCTGCTTCGACGGTGGAGTGCCTGCTCGAGGGCGTGAGTTTTGCGCATGGGGCGCATCTGCCGGAGCTGCTGGGGGCGCTGCTCGGTGTGCTGGTGGGTCCGGTGCTGTTGGTGCGTCGCCGGTGGCCCGTGGTGGTGGTGCTGGTTTCGATAGCGGTGATGCCTGCGGAGATGGGCGGACTGCTGAGTGTGGTGGGGCTGTACACGCTCGCCGCGTCGGATGTGCCGCGTCGGATCACCGCGTTGTTGGCCGGTATGACGGTGACGGGGACGTTGGTGACGACGTTCCTCAGCATGCGGCAGGACATCGCGTCGCAGCCGGACTTCAATCCGCCGGTGTGGCTGGTGCCGGTGATGGCGTTGGCGCTGGGTCTGGTGCTGACGGCGCCGCCGGTGTTGTGGGGGTTGTACGTCGGTGCGCGGCGGCGGTTGGTGGAGAGTCTGAGGGAGCGTGCGGACGGTCTGGAGCGTGAGCTGTCGCTGTTGGCGGACCGGGCCGAGGAGCGGGCGGAGTGGGCCCGTAACGAGGAGCGGACGCGGATCGCGCGGGAGATGCATGACGTGGTCGCGCACCGGGTGAGTTTGATGGTGGTGCATGCGGCGGCGTTGCAGGCGGTGGCGTTGAAGGATCCGGAGAAGGCGTCGAAGAACGCGGCTCTGGTGGGGGACATGGGCCGGCAGGCGCTGACGGAGTTGCGGGAGATGCTCGGGGTGCTGCGGACGGCCGAGGGGTCGGCGTCGCGGGGTGTTGCGGGGGCGGATGTGCCGGAGCGGCTGGCGGCGGTGGCGTCGGGGGTGCGGGCGCGGGGTGCGGCCGAAGGGGATCCGGAGCGGGAAGGTCGGGAGCGGGACCCGGGTCGGAGGGGTTCGGCTGTGGAGGTGTCGTCGGGGGAGGGGGATCCGGACGGGCCGGGTCTGGATGATCTGGGGGATCTGGTGGGGCAGTCCCGGGCGGCCGGGATGGTGGTGGAGCTGTCGGTGGCCGGTGGCGAGGGGGAGTCGGTCCGTCCGCGTTATGGGGCGCGGGTGGAGCGGGCGGTGTACCGGGTGGTTCAGGAGGCGTTGACGAACGTCCACAAGCATGCGCCGGGTGCCCGGGCGCGGGTGCGTCTGGCGCATCGTGAGGGTGAGCTGGCGGTGCAGGTGGAGAACGGTCCGTGTGAGGGCGGGGCGGCGGATGCGGGGCTGCCGAGCGGGGGCAATGGTCTGGTGGGGATGCGGGAGCGGGTGACGGCCCTGGGTGGGGTCTTTGTCTCGGGTCCGACGGACAGTGGTGGTTTCCGGGTTTCGGCGGTTCTGCCGGCGCCTTCGCCGGCGCCGCGCGTCGTGGGCTGACCCGGGTCGCGGTTTCTTCCGGCGGTCCGCCGGGTGGGGGTGCTGCGCCGGCGGGGGCGTTGTCGGGCCGTGCCTCGGGGTCAGTCGGTCCCGTGGGGCGAGAGGCGGCTCGGTCGGGTGCCGAGGACGAGGGTGCCCAGTGCGGTGTCGATGTCTGCGCCGAGGTACCAGTCGCCGGTGTGGTCGAGGCTGTAGATGCGGCCTTCGGCGTCGATGGCGAGGGCGGCCTGGGGGTGGATGCCGTCGTGGGTGGGGAGTTCCTCGCGGCCGAGGGGGGCGACGTCGGTGGCGAGGGCGCGGCCGAGGTCGCCGAGGGTGCGGGCGAGGTGGAGGCCGTGCAGGGGGTCGATGACGAAGGGGGTGGGGGCGATGTGGCGGCCGGGTCCGGGGCCGGTGATGCGCAGGCCGCCGAATTCGGCCCAGGCTTCTACGGCGGCGGGGAAGACGGTGTGGCGGTGGCCGGCGGGGGAGGTGTGGGCGCGGAGGGTGTCGGCCCAGTGTTCGGCCTGCTTTATGTCCCAGCGGCCGGGTTGCCAGCCGGCTTCCTGGAGGGCGACGTCGACGGCGGCGGGGAATCGGGTGGAGTCGGTGCGGCCGGGGGTCCGGTCGTGGGTGGCGTCGCGGGGTCCGGGGGTGCGCGGGCCGGGGGTGGTGGGCGGCATGGTGGCGTTCAGCTCCCTGTGGGCGTCGCGCCGATCGGCATGACGCCGAAGTGGGCGAGGAGGGCGTCGCAGGAGCGGCAGGGTGGGGCGTAGCTGCCGTGCTGGGGGTCGCCGTCCTCGCGGATGTGGCGTGCGGTGATCTTGGAGTGTTTCAGGGAGCGGCGGGCTTCGCCGTTGGTGAGGGGCTTGCGGGAGGCGCGTTTGCCGCGGTTGGTCTCGACGGCGGTGAGGTGGCGGGAGAGCAGGACGGCTTCGGGGCAGCGTCCGGTGAAGCGTTCGCGTTGTGCGGTGGGGAGGGCGTCGAGGAAGTCCTGGACGAGGGGGTGGAGCGGTGGGGGCTGTTCGGCCTTGCTGGCGGTGCAGGTGAGGGTGTGGCCGCGTACGGACAGGGCGGCGCCGATGGTGGGGAGGATGCCGTCGCGGCGGTGGTGCAGGGCCGGCGGGCGGTGGGTGTCGGCGGTGCCGCTCCAGCCGATGCGGGGGTCGCCGGTGCCGGTGCCGGTGCTGTGACGTGCCGTGGTGCTCATCCGTGGTGCTTTCCCTCCCTGCAAACCCCCCGGTTGCGGGGGTCAGCCTGCCAAATGTGCTGGGTGTTCCGGTAGTCGGACGGCCTGTCGCGGTGATCACGAGGGGCTGACGGGGTGTCGGCCGGTGGCCAACGGGGCTGGTGGGCGGGGTGGTGTGCGGGGTTCAGGGGCGGTGGGCCGGCGGGTGACGCCGGTGTGTCGCGGGGCTGACGGGCGGGGGGCGCGGGGGCGGAGGAGGGGGTTCCGCCGGGTGGGAGGCGGGTCGTCGCCGGGCCGGGGGGTGGCGCTGACGTGCGGGGCGGGGGCGGCGGGGGGTGTTGCGGTACGGCATAGGCTGTGCCCCAAAGCCAGCTTCAGCCAGGGGGCAACCGCGATGACGACAGGTCGGCCAGGGCTGGGGGTTCCACCCGGCCCCCAGGCGGCGGGACATGCCGCGCCACCGAATGCGGCCTATGCCGGACAGGTCGTGCATTTTCCGGATCCGGTGCGTGCCGCGCGGTATCCGGCGGGGGTGCGGATGGACGGGCGGGGCTTCCCGGATTTCACGCCGTACGCCCGGGCCGCGGCGGAGATCGCCGAGCCGCCGGAGGGTTTCGGGGTCGATGAGCTGAGGCTGACGGACTATGTGTCGGCGAACGCGGCGCTGCACGCGCAGGGGCACGAGCTGTGGATAGATGTGCCGCCGGTGGCCACGCCGCACGGCTGGACCTGGCATCACGTGGCGGGTACCCGGCGGATGGAGCTGATCCCGGTCGAGGTGAAGGCGCTGTTGCGGCATCACGGTGGGCTGGCGACGGCGGCGGTGGCGCACGACAAGCGCGGGACGCGGCCGTTGCAGGAGACCCGGCCGGCGCATTTCGGGTTGCCGCACCGTGATCTGTCGGTGGGTGAGGAGCAGGTGGTCCAGGCCGAGGAGGCGCTGGGGTACCGGCTGCCGGGTGCGTACCGGTCGTTCGTGAAGGCGGCGGGCGGGTGTGCGCCGGTGGGTGCGGCGCTGGACGCGGAGTTGGGGCTGCTGGTGGACCAGCCGTTCTTCACGGTGCGGGACGATGCGGCGGTCAATGACCTGGTGTACGTGAACAAGTGCCTGCGGGACCACTTCACCAAGGACTATCTGGGCGTGGCGTTCGCGCAGGGTGGTGTGGTCGCGGTGAAGGTGCGCGGTGAGGGGCGGGGTTCGGTGTGGTTCTGCCCGTACGACGATGCGCGGGACCGGGACGGCTGGACGGTGCAGGAGCGGGTGGAGCGGTTGTTGTTGCCGTGCGGGGCGGATTTCGACGAATTTCTGCAGCGGCTGGCGGGTAATCCGCCGGAGCTGGAGACGGTGGCGAACCTGATGGTGGACGGCGGTTTCGCGCAGGCCGTTGCGGTGGGGGGCTGATCGCGGTGGTGACGTTCGCGCAGGCGCAGGAGCGCGCCGAGCGGTGGGTGAACGGTGAGGTGCCGGCGGAGCTCCACCGTGAGGTGCGGGTGCGGGAGTTCGATCTGGGTTTCGTGGCCTGGGCGGAGGACCGTGAGGGGGGTGCGGCGTCGGAGGGCGGCCGGGCCCGGATGGTGATCGCGCGGGACAGCGGGGAGACCACGCTGTGGCCGGGGCTGCCGGTGGGCGAGGTGATCCGTCGTTACGAGGAGGAGTACGGCACTCCGGTGGACGGCGGGTACGGCGCTGCCGAGCCGCCGCAGCGGATCGATCTGGAGGCCACGTCGTTCCTGCTGACGCCGCCGGAGTGGCTGCAGGAGGCGGCGGACGCGATCGGGGTCCCGGACCGTAGTGGCGGTGCGGGGGCGGCCGGTGGCGCGGGGAGTGCGGGGAGTGCGGGGGAAGGGGCCGGTGCGGGTTCCGGCCCGGTGGCCCCGTCGGTGCCGCAGCAGGCCGCCGCGCCGCAGCCGTCCGCGGTGCCCGCGCCTGCTCCTGCCGCCGCGCCCGGCCCGGCCCCCGCGAACGCTGCCGACGACACCCCCTGGGCGGCGGCGGACACGACGCATTCCGACGCGGGGGCCGGGGACCGTTCGGTGGGCCTGCCGGCGACGGTCTTCGCGCCGCCGCTGGCCGGTTGCGACGAGGAGGACGCCCCGGTGGCGCCGCGGGCGCGGCCGGACGCCAAGACCGAACTGCTGCAGGGCGGCAGCCAGTTGCCGCGTACCCAGGTCGCGCCCGCGCTGGACCTGCCGTCCGGTCAGGCCGGCGGTCCCGGTGGGGCGCCGCTGCCGCCGATGCCGTCCGCGCCGCCGGCCGTTGCGGGGCTGCCGGATCTGCCGCCGCCGTCGGGGCCGCCGGTCGCGGACGTGCCGCCGCCGCCCGGCGTCGCCGGGCCGGGTGCTCCCGGCCCCGCCACGCCCCCGCCCGCCCCGCAGAGCGCGGAATCCCCGGCCACGGGTACGGGTGGGGCCGCCGCGGGCGCGTCCGGTGGGCCGGCCGGTGGTTACGTACCGACGCAGCTGGTCTCGCAGCTGGATGCGGACGGTCTTGATCTGAGTGCGGTGGACGGGCCGGGTGGCGCCGGCGGTCCCGGTGGCGGTGACGCGGGTGGCTCCGGCGGTACGGGTGCGCCGGGTGCCGGCGGTCCCGGTGGTGGGGTGCACGCCGCGGCGACGATGCTCGCCGACGGGGCGGCGCTGCAGGATCTCGTGGGTGCCGGTGGCCCGGGGGGCGCGGGTGCGGGTGTGCCGCCGCCGCCCGCGCCGCCGGGCGTACCCGGTGCGCCGAAGCCGCCCGGCCCGCCGGGGCGGCCCGGTCAGGGTGCGCACGGCGGCCAGGGCGCGCAGGGTGGCCAGGGTGGGCAGGGCGGTCCGCCGCCGCCCCCGCCGGCGCCCGTCGCGGGTGGTGGCTCCGGTGGTGGGGTGCATGCCGCGGCGACGATGCTGGCCAGTGGCGCGGCGCTGCCGGGCGGTCCCGGTGGTCCGGGCGGTCCGGGTGCGCCCGGTGTGCCGCCGGCCGCCGGTCCCGGTGTGCCGCCGCCCGGTGTGCCGGGTCCGCCGCAGGGGCAGCCCGCCGCGCCCGGCCCGCAGCCCGGTGTGCCGGGCCCCGGCGGTGCGGCTCCCGGTGCGTACGGCTATCCGCCGGCGCCCAGTGGTCAGCCGACGGTCGGTCCGGGCTACATGGCGGTGCTGAGCTATCGGGCCCCGGACGGTTCGGAGCAGAAGATCGTGCGCCGTTCGGCGCCGGGTACGCCGCATCCGGAGTGGCAGCTGCTGCACGAGCTGCGCGGGATGAACGTCCCGCCGCAGCAGGTGTTGGAGCTGCACACCGAGCTGGAGTGCTGTGATCTGCCGGGCGGCTACTGCGCGCGGATGATCCGGGACAACTGGCCGCAGGTGCGGATCAGCCACACCGCCGCGTACGGCCGGGACCATGCCTCGCGTCAGCAGGGCGTGCGTCATCTCGTCGAGCACCAGGGCGAGTTGCACCAGGTCGCGGACGGTCCGGCGCGGCCGGCCCCGGTGCGGGTGCCGTTGCCGCATCCGTCGCAGGTGCAGCCGGTGCCGCCGGTTCCGCCGCAGGTGATCGGGCAGGAGCTGGAGCAGTCGTTCGGGCCGCAGGGGATCTTCCGGTTCGACCAGCGGGCGGTCTCCCGGCACGGTGTGCCCGACGTGGTGGCGCAGATGCTGGTGTGGGCCGGGCTGCCGGTGGACTTCGGGCCGTTCTTCTGGGCGCAGGCGCAGCCGGGCCGTCCGGTGCCGACGCTGGCGGAGCTGGCGGCGGAGCGCGGGGTGCAGCCGGCGTCGGACGCCGGGTCGTACCTGGTGATGGGCAACGACTTCGGGCGTCAGCTGTGTGTCCAGTACGGGACCGCGAACATCGTGGCGGTGCCGATGGAAGCCGGCCCGGGCGGTCAGCCGGCCGCGCCGCAGTTCGTGAATTCCGGGCTGCCGGAGTTCGTGCGGTGTCTGGCGATGCTGGGCCGGATGTGGCGGCTGCGGTACGGGCTCACGCCGGAGCAGGCGGGCCGCTGGACGGTGGACTTCCAGGCGCAGCTGGTGGCGCTGGATGCGCCGGCGCTCGGTTCGCCGGAGACCTGGTGGTCGGTGCTGCTGGAGCAGATGTGGGACGGCCTGCTGTGAGGGGTGTTCTCCGCTAGGGCGGGGGCGCTCGACCTGCGGGCCGGGCCGGGCGCCCTGACCATGCCTGTATGGGCCGTCCGATACCCCCGTCGTGGTCGTCGTCGTGGCCCGGCCCGTCGACGACGCTGTACCGGGCGCGGCGGCCGCCGTGGTGGCACCGGCGGCGGGTCGCCCGTTCGCTGCCGGGGCGGCGCCCGCCGCGGCGCCGGGGGACGGGTTCCGGGCCGTCCCGGCTGGCCTGGCTGAGGTGGCTGCTGGTGGCGCTGCTGGTGCTCGTGCTGCTGGTGGTGGCGGGCGGGGTGGGGCTGTATGTGCGGGCGGGGCAGCAGCTGCAGCACGTCGATGCGCTGGGTGACTACGCGGGGCGGCCGGCCGCCGGGCGGGGCACGAACTGGCTGCTGGTCGGTTCGGACAGCCGGGCCGAGCTGACCCCCGAGCAGCGCAAGGAGCTGCACGTCGGCAACAACCAGGTGCGGAACACCGACACGATCATGGTGCTGCACTACGGCGATCACGGGCCTTCCCTGGTGAGTCTGCCGCGTGACAGTTACGTACCGGTGCCGGGGTACGGCAGCCGGAAGATCAACGAGGCGTATGCGGACGGCGGCCCGCGGCTGCTCACCCGGACGGTGGAACAGGCGACGGGGCTGCGGATCGACCGGTACGCGGAGGTCAGCTTCCTGGGGCTGGTGCAGGTGGTGGACGCGTTGCCGGACGGGGTGCGGCTGTGTCTGGAGCGGCCGCTGCGGGACGAGAGGTCGGGGGCGGACTTCCCGGCGGGCTGCCGGCGGATGAACGGCACCGAGGCGCTGGCGTACGTCCGGGCGCGGTATGCCGACCCGCAGGGGGACCTCGGACGGGTGAAGCGGCAGCGCCGGCTGATCGGTGCGCTGGCGGACGGGATGACGGACTCCCAGGTGCTGCTCGATCCGTTCCGGCTGCGGCGGGTGCTGGACGTGTCGGTGGCGGCGCTGAGGGTGGATCAGCAGGCGGGAATGGCGCAGTTGCTGGACATGGGCTGGGCGATGAAGCAGATCGCGGGCGGGAGCGGGACGGCGACGACGGTGCCGGTGCGTCAGCCGGGGGTGACGGTGGCCGGGGCCGGGTCGGTACTGCTGTGGGACGAAAACGGGGCGAGCCGGTTGTTCCGGGCCTTGCGCCACGATGATCCAATTCCGACTTCTGTCGCTAAATAACGCATCCTGGTGCAGTGGGTCGGCCGGCGGGTCGCGAGGGCGCCGCCGCCGGCCGGTCCGAGGAGAAGTGCGCGCAACTGCACAGAGGGGCTTGAGGGATGAGTGCATCGGTTTCGCCTCACGGGTTCGAGATCGTACGGGGCCGTGGGTACCGGCCGGAGGATGTGGACCGCCGCTTCGAAGGGCTCTCCATCGACCGTGACTCCTGCTGGGAGCGGGCCGCACGGCTCACCGTCCTGTGCAACGAGATGGAGGCCGAACTCACCGAGCTGCGGCTCTATCTGGCGAAGCTGCCCCCGCAGACGTACGAATCCCTCGGCAGCGAGGCCCGGTTGATCCTGACCACGGCGGAGTCCGAGGCGGCGCGGCTGCGCACGGAGGCCGAGGATTTCGCCGAGCAGGAGCGGGACGCGGCCGACGCGCACGCCAAGAGGGTCCGGGAGTCGGCGGACAAGGCGGCGTCCGCGCTGCGCACCGACGCCGACGAACGGGCCCGGCACGCCGAGGAGGTGGCCCGGGACAACGCCACGAACCTCGTGGCGGCGGCGTCCCGGGAGGCCGGGGAGCTGCGCGCGGAGGCCGCCGAGGCGCTGGCGAACGTGATGCGGCGCACCGACCAGCTGCTCAGCGACCAGGAGAAGCGGCACGCGGAGGAGTGGGACGCGGGCGGCCGGGAGATCGCCGAGCGGGAGGCGGCGCTGGAGCGGCTGGTGGCGGAGCTGGACGAGCGGGGTGAGGTGCTGCTCGCCGACGAGCGCCGGCGCTACGCCCAGGCCGAGGAGGCCGCCCGGCACCACCTGGAGGCCGCCGAGGACCAGGGCGCCGAGCTGCTGGCGCAGGCCCGGGTCGCGGCGGAGCGCATCGAGCGGGCCACGGAGCGGGTGCTGCGGGAGCACGACGAGGAGCGCGAGGAGCTCCGTTCCCACATGGCGCACGTCCGCAACAGCCTGGCGGCGCTGACCGGCAAGGCCCCGGCGCCGGAGGACGACGGCCCGGCGGCCGGCCCCGCCGGGCCCGACGAGGAGGACACCGTGGAGACCCAGGTGCCGCGCCAGGCGGGCGGCTGACCCTGCGAAGGCTCCGGCCCGGCTACGTCCCGCCGGGCTCGGCCTGTTCCGTACGGGCGTCCGCGTGCACCGGGAAGCGCCGCGGGGCGAGCAGGAGCAGGGCGAGCACGGCGAGCGCCGCGGCCGTGGCGGCACCGAGGTAGACGTGGCCGACGGTGGCGGCGACCGCGCGGCGGAGGTAGTCGGTGGCGTGCGCGGTCAGCGTGCCGGCGTGCTCCAGGGCGTGCGAGACCGCGTCGAGGTCGCCGGGCAGGCCGGGGCGGATGTCGGCCGGGGCGTGGGCGAGGCGGTCCTTGAGGGTGGTGTTGGCGACGGCGCCGAAGAGGGCGGCGCCGACGGACTGGCCGACCTGGCGGCAGAAGAGTATGGACGCGGTGGCGGTGCCGCGCTCGGCGTAGCCGACGGAGGACTGCACGCCGATGATCAGCGGCAGCTGGAAGAGGCCGAGGGCGGCACCCAGCGCCAGCATGATCAGTGCGGGCTGCCAGGCCGCGCCGGGATAGGGCAGCAGCGGGAAGGCGAGCAGGATCAGCCCGGCCGCGCCGCTGCCGAGCAGGGCGCAGTTGCGGATGCCGAGGCGGTTGTAGACGTGGCTGCTCAGGGCCGCCGACACCGGCCAGCTCAGGGTCATCACGGACAGCACGAAACCGGCCGCGATCGGGCCGAGGCCCAGCACCGA
The DNA here is from genome assembly GCF_055657085.1 of Streptomyces sp. NPDC107765. Taxonomy (NCBI): domain Bacteria; kingdom Bacillati; phylum Actinomycetota; class Actinomycetes; order Kitasatosporales; family Streptomycetaceae; genus Streptomyces; species Streptomyces sp. NPDC107765. The sequence goes on from NZ_JBVKBL010000005.1 coordinate 466,083, forward strand.
CTGGGCGTAGGTGGGCAGGAAGACGGTGGGGGCGACCATCAGCAGGCCGAGTGCCCCCAGGGCGAGGTTGACCGCGGAGATGGTGCGGCGGCGCCACACCCAGCCGGGGATGATCGGCTCGGCGGCGCGCCGTTCGATCAGGACGGTGGCCGCGCCGCACACCGCGCTGCCGGCGAACAGCAGCAGGGACGGGGTGGAGAGCCAGGCCCAGGCGACGCCGCCCTGGACCAGGGCGGTCAGCAGCAGCCCGCCGCAGGCGAAGATCGCCAGCGCGCCGGGCCAGTCCACCCGGGGCCGGCCGGCCCGGACGCCCACGCCACGGCCGGTGGCGCGTCGCGGCTCCGTGAAGTGCCGCCCGACCAGCCACAGCGCCACCGCGCCCACCGGCACGTTGACCAGGAAGATCCACCGCCAGTCCGCGTAGGCGGCGAGCAGTCCGCCGAGTGCCGGCCCGGCGATCGCCGAGGTGGCCCAGACGCCGGAGAGCCTGGCCTGGATCTTGGGGCGTTCCTTCATCGGGTAGAGGTCGGCGGCGATGGTCTGCACGGTGCCCTGGAGGGCGCCGCCGCCCAGGCCCTGCAGCACCCGGAAGGCGATCAGGGACGCCATGTTCCAGGCGGCGGCGCAGGCCAGTGAGCCGGCGAGGAAGAGCACGATGCCGGTGAGCAGGATGGGCTTGCGGCCGAAGGTGTCGGAGAGCTTGCCGTAGACGGGCAGGGTGACGGTGACGGCCAGCAGGTAGCCGGAGAACAGCCAGGAGAAGACCGCGAAGCCGCCGAGGTCGCCGACGATCTGGGGGACGGCGGTGGCGATGATCGTGGAGTCCAGCGCGGCCAGTGCCATGCCGAGCATCAGGGCGGCGACGACCGGGCCGCGCCGCTCGGTGCGGGCGTCCCCGGTGTCCGGCGCCGGCGTCCGCGGTCCGCCCGTGCCCCGGTCCGTGGGGCTGTCGCTGCCCCTGGTCGTACGGCTCATGGGTCCCCCTCCGCTTCCCTGCCACCGTTGTGTGTAGTGGGCACCGTTCCTGGCCCAGCCTTCCATGCCGGACCGGGATCCGGAACGGGACCGGGCGGCCCGCCCCCGCCCGGGCCCGGTCTGCTCGGGCGGCGGTTTGTCGGCGGTCGGGCGTATCGTGGGCAACCCCCGCCCGTGTGACGTCGCGGGCTGTTCGCGTTGTTCGCCTCGCTTGCTGGGACGGAAGCCTTTCATGAGCCTGACTGGTCTGCTCGACGCCGTCGTACGGGACCCGGCGCTCGCCGAAGCGGTCCGGGCCGCCGCCGACGGACGCCGCCCGCACGTGGATCTCGTCGGCCCGCCGGCCGCCCGCCCGTTCGTGATCGCCGCGCTCGCCCGCGAGGCGCAGCGCCCGGTGCTGGCGGTCACCGCCACCGGCCGGGAGGCCGAGGACCTCGCCGCCGCGCTGCGCAGCCTGATGCCGGCCGGCGAGGACAACTCCGTCGTCGAGTTCCCGTCCTGGGAGACGCTGCCGCACGAGCGGCTCTCCCCGCGCTCGGACACCGTCGGCCGGCGCCTGGCGGTGCTCCGCCGGCTCACCCACCCCAGCCCGGACGACCCCACCGCGGGCCCCGTCTCGGTCGTCGTCGCGCCGATCCGCTCGGTGCTCCAGCCGCAGGTCAAGGGCCTGGGCGAGCTACAGCCGGTCAGTCTGCGCACGGGGCAGACCGCCGACCTGGAAGAGATCGTCGACGGACTGGCGGCGGCCGCCTACGCCCGCGTCGAACTGGTCGAGAAGCGCGGCGAGTTCGCGGTCCGCGGCGGCATCCTGGACGTCTTCCCGCCCACCGAGGAGCACCCGCTCCGGATCGAGTTCTGGGGCGACGACGTCGAGGAGATCCGCTACTTCAAGGTCGCCGACCAGCGCTCCCTGGAGGTCGCCGAGCACGGCCTGTGGGCGCCGCCCTGCCGTGAGCTGCTGCTCACCGACGACGTCCGCCACCGCGCCGCCGTCCTCGCCGAACAGCACCCGGAGCTGGGCGAACTCCTCGGCAAGATCGCCGAGGGCATCGCGGTCGAAGGCATGGAGTCGCTCGCACCGGTCCTCGTCGACGAGATGGAGCTGCTGCTCGACGTCCTGCCCAAGGGCTCCATGGCGGTGGTCTGCGACCCGGAGCGGGTGCGCACCCGGGCCGCCGACCTGGTGGCGACCAGCCAGGAGTTCCTGCAGGCCAGCTGGGCCGCGACGGCGGGCGGCGGCGACGCGCCCATCGACGTCGGCGCGGCGTCCCTGTGGGGCATCGCGGACGTCCGCGACCGGGCCCGTGAGCTGGACATGATGTGGTGGTCGGTCACGCCGTTCGCGTCCGGCGACGAGGACCTGGACGCCGAGGACGACGGCGACACCCTCAAGCTGGGCCTTACGGCCCCCGAGACGTACCGCGGTGACACCCAGCGGGCGCTGGCCGACACCAAGCAGTGGCTCGCCGACGGCTGGCGCACGGTCTACGTCACCGAGGCGCACGGTCCCGCGGCCCGCACGGTCGAGGTCCTCGGCGGCGAGGGCATCGCCGCCCGCCTCGACGCCGACCTCCCCGAGATCTCGCCCGCCCTCGTCCACGTCGCCTGCGGCTCCCTCGACAACGGCTTCATCGCGCCGCAGCTCCAGCTCGCCGTGCTGACCGAGACCGACCTGTCCGGCCAGAAGGCGGCCGGCAAGGACGGCCAGCGGATGCCGGCCCGGCGCCGCAAGACCATCGACCCGCTCACCCTCGAAGCGGGCGACTACATCGTCCACGAGCAGCACGGCGTGGGCCGCTACATCGAGATGGTGCAGCGCACCGTCCAGGGCGCGACCCGCGAGTACCTCCTCGTCGAGTACGCGCCCGCCAAGCGCGGCCAGCCCGGCGACCGCCTCTACATCCCCACCGACCAGCTGGAGCAGGTCACCAAGTACGTGGGCGGGGAGGCCCCGACCCTGCACCGGCTCGGCGGCGCCGACTGGACCAAGACCAAGGCGCGCGCCAAGAAGGCCGTCAAGGAGATCGCCGCCGACCTGATCAAGCTGTACTCGGCCCGGATGGCGGCGCCCGGCCACACCTTCGGTCCGGACACCCCCTGGCAGCGCGAACTGGAGGACGCCTTCCCGTACGCGGAGACGCCCGACCAGCTCACCACCATCGCCGAGGTCAAGGAGGACATGGAGAAGTCGGTCCCGATGGACCGGCTGATCTGCGGCGACGTCGGCTACGGCAAGACCGAGATCGCAGTCCGCGCCGCCTTCAAGGCCGTCCAGGACGGCAAGCAGGTCGCCGTCCTGGTCCCCACCACGCTGCTGGTCCAGCAGCACTACGGCACCTTCAGCGAGCGGTACGGCCAGTTCCCGGTCAACGTCAAGGCGCTGTCCCGCTTCCAGAGCGACACCGAGGCCAAGGCGACCCTGGAGGGCCTGCGGGACGGCGCCGTCGACGTCGTCATCGGCACCCACCGGCTGTTCTCCTCCGAGACCAAGTTCAAGGACCTGGGCCTGGTCATCGTCGACGAGGAGCAGCGCTTCGGCGTCGAGCACAAGGAGCAGCTGAAGAAGCTCCGCGCCAACGTCGACGTGCTGACCATGTCCGCCACGCCGATCCCCCGCACCCTGGAGATGGCGGTCACCGGCATCCGCGAGATGTCCACGATCACCACCCCGCCCGAGGAGCGGCACCCGGTCCTGACCTTCGTCGGCCCCTACGAGCAGAAGCAGATCGGCGCCGCCATCCGCCGCGAACTGCTCCGCGAGGGCCAGGTCTTCTACATCCACAACCGCGTCGAGTCCATCGACCGCGCCGCCGCCCGCCTCCGCGAGATCGTCCCCGAGGCCCGGATCGCCACCGCCCACGGCCAGATGTCCGAGTCGGCCCTCGAACAGGTCGTCGTCGACTTCTGGGAGAAGAAGTTCGACGTCCTGGTCTCGACCACGATCGTCGAGTCCGGCATCGACATCTCCAACGCCAACACACTGATCGTGGAGCGCGGCGACAACTTCGGCCTGTCGCAGCTGCACCAGCTCCGCGGCCGGGTCGGCCGCGGCCGCGAACGCGGCTACGCGTACTTCCTCTACCCGCCCGAGAAGCCGCTGACCGAGACCGCCCACGAGCGCCTCGCCACCATCGCCCAGCACACCGAGATGGGTGCCGGCATGTACGTCGCCATGAAGGACCTGGAGATCCGCGGCGCCGGCAACCTCCTCGGCGGCGAACAGTCCGGCCACATCGCCGGCGTCGGCTTCGACCTCTACGTCCGCATGGTCGGCGAGGCCGTCGCCGACTACCGCGCGTCCCTCGAAGGCGGCGTGGAGGAGGAGCCGCCGCTCGAAGTGAAGATCGAGCTCCCCGTCGACGCGCACGTCCCGCACGACTACGCCCCCGGCGAGCGCCTCCGCCTCCAGGCCTACCGCGCGATCGCCTCCGCGAACTCCGAGGAGGACATCGCCGCGGTCCGCGAGGAGCTCACCGACCGCTACGGCAAGCTGCCCGAGCCGGTCGAGAACCTGCTGCTCGTCGCCGGCCTGCGGATGCTGGCCCGTTCCTGCGGCGTCTCGGACATCACCCTCCAGGGCGCCAACATCCGCTTCGGCCCGGTCGAACTCCGCGAGTCCCAGGAACTCCGCCTGAAGCGGTTGTACCCGCGTACGGTCCTGAAGCCGGCCGCTCACCAGATCCTGGTCCCGCGGCCCACGACGGCCAAGGTCGGCGGCAAGCCGGTGGTGGGACGTGAGTTGCTCGCCTGGGTGGGCGAGTTCCTCACGACGGTCTTGAGCTAGCCGCCCGTTTTCGGCCGGCCCGCCGTGGGGGTTGCTGTTTTTCGCCTTCGGCTGGGTGGGACCAGGGGCTCGGCCGCGCCACGACGCGGCCGAGCCCCTGGTCTTTGGCTTTCCCCCGGCCCAACCAACCCCACCCCGCCGAAGGCGAAGCAACAGGCTTGGTACGGCGGGGTCACCCGACAACGTACGGGTCAGCCGGCCGTCGTGCGGCGAAGTACCAGGACGTCCGCCGCGCCGCCAAGAACGACATAGTGAGCCCGCGGATGCCGGGCAACGGCATCCGCGACCGCCTGGCGCGGCGTGTGCCCGTCCCGCAGCTGGACCGCGATGTAGGCGGGCGCCAAGCCCCCCGTGTCGCCGAGCCAGAAGACGTGGGTGTGGTCGGTGAGCCGGCTCAGGGGGCGGATGTCGGATTCGACGGTGGCGCCGTCCGGGATCCGGGAGAGCAGCCGCGCCGCGGCGGCGACGTCCGGCGGCGTGCGGTACGTCGCGGACTCGGTGAGCCGCGCCAGCGGCAGGTTGGCGGTCAGCGCGAGGGCCGCGGCGAGGGCGGCGGCCGGCAGGTGGTGGGCGTAGGAGCGCAGCCAGGGGCGGGCGGAGACCCGGGCCCGGGGGAGCGCGTCGACCAGGGCGAGGAAGACCACCGGCATCAGGACGGCGTTGTAGTGCCAGTCGATGCCCCAGTAGTGGGGTTCGTGGGAGAGGAACCGCCAGCCCAGGGTGGGCAGCGCGACCAGGATGAGGGGGGAGCGCAGGGCGAGCAGGCCGGTGGTGGGGAGCAGCACCCACAGGGTGGTGCGCAGCGCCGTGTCGAGGGGGATCGTCGCGCCGCCGCCGTCGGCGCCGAACTTGCTCCAGTAGTCGTAGGAGCCGGACCCGTTGAAGGACGGGATGAGGACGCCGAGGGTGAGGGCGGCGGCGCCGAGGCCGAAGCCGACCAGGGCGATGGGGAGGGGGCTCGCCCTCCGGGTGCGTATCAGGGCGAGGGCGCCGATGGCGGCGGCGGTGACGCCCAGGTCCTCCTTGACCAGGACCAGCGGCGCCGCCCAGCACACCGCCGCGGTCCAGCGGCCGCGGAGCACCGCTTCGAGGGCGAAGGCCAGCAGCGGCAGGGCGAACGCGATCTCGTGGAAGTCGAAGTCGACGGCCTTCTGGATGCCCCAGGAGGTGCCGTACGCGATGCCGAGGGCGAGGCCGGGGAAGCGGCCGAGGGCGCGGGCCGCGGCGCGGGTGACCGGTATGACGGACACCGCGAACAGCGCGGCCTGGGCTATCAGCAGGGTCAGTGAGGAGGGGAAGACGCGGTAGAGGGGGGCGAGCAGGACCAGTACGGGGCTGAAGTGGTCGCCGAGGATGTTGGTGCCGGGGCCCTTGAGGTCGACGATCGGCGCCCCGAAGTGGGCGTAGCCGCGTATCGCCTGTTCGAAGATGCCCAGGTCCCAGGAGGACGTGGACAGGGTCCGGTAGCGGGCGAGGGCCAGCAGCGCGAAGGCGAGGAAGAAGAGGAGGGCGGCCCAGTACGGGTCGAGGCGGGGGACGCGCAGCGGGGCCGTGCGGTCCCGCAGGCGGCCGGCGGTGCGCCGGAGGGGGCCGGCGGGCGGCCCGGGGGTGGTGGTCGCGGCCGGGTCGGCGGCGGTCCGGGGCGGCGGCACGGTGCGGCCGTCCTGCCCCAGGTCCCGTCCGGGGGCACCCCCGGCCGTTGCGGCGGCCGTGTCCATCAGGTCCTCACTCACTCTCAACTGCCGGAAAGGTACCTGACGCGGCCGGCCCGGAGGCCAGGTGCCCGTCGGGCAGTGAGTCAGACGCCGCGCCGGCACGGTCCGTTCCCGCCGGACGAACGGCGCCGGCCCGGCACCGCGGGTCGCGGTGCCGGGCCGGGGAGAGGCAGCGGGGCGGGGCCCCGGGGCGTCAGAGCGCCAGCTTCCAGTTCGCCGGGTCGAGCAGCAGGTCCGGCGTGATCTTGAGTTCGAGCTCCTTGGCGGTCGGCGGGGCGTCGAAGACCATGTCCACCTTGGAGGACTCGTTGGGGCTGAGGGTCTTCTCGAAGTCGTGGTGGAGGATGCCGTGCTTGTCGTCGGCGACCTCCTCGGACTTCTTGCCGTCGGCCTCCGCGTCGGTCGTCATCAGCGGGTTGGTGTAGGGCTTGGAGCTGGTGTTCTTGAGGGTGACGGTGACCTTCCATGCCTTGTTGCCCTCGGTGTGGCCGTCGATGAGGGTGTTCTTGTCGACGGTGTACGGGGTGGGCTTCGAGACGGACACCTCAAGGCCGTTGTTGTACTTCGCGGCCTGACCCGCGCCCAGGTCCTTGATGTTGCTGCTGCTGCCCGACTGCTTCTCGTACTCCTTGTGCACCTCGTCGACGGCCTTGTTGACGGCCATCAGGGTGACGATGACCCCGACGACCGCGAGGATGAGCGAGAGCGCGCCGAGGATCGTGCCGGTGATCGCCACGCCCTTGTTGGTGGCCTGGCCCTTCTTGGCCCGGCTCATGCCCACCAGGCCGAAGATCAGGGCCAGGATGCCCAGGGGCCCGGCCAGCCAGAACAGGATCATCGGGATGCCGCTGAGTGCGCCGATGATGCCGAGGATCAGGGCGGCGACGCCGAGACCGTTACGGGCCTGCTGCGGGGCGGCGTGCCCCTGCGGGGCGGGCTGGTAGTGCATCTGCTGGGACATGCGTGGGAGCCCCTTCCGGGCTGGTGGATCGAAGACCGTTGCGGTGATGGGTCAATAACAGCAGAGGCTGTGAACCGAGTCAACATGAATGAGAGAAGAGGATTGGTTCACGCTGTGAAGGGGGAGAATCCCGGCGGATGGGTATGCTGGCCGACACAGCGTCGGGGGTCACAGGAGGTCGGGGGTTCACGGAATGGGAGTCAGCCAGGTGTCGCACAGCGCGTCAGCGGACCAGGGGGCGGACGGCCGCCCGACCGAGGTGACCGCCGCCGGCATCGCCCGGCTCGCCGGCGTCGGCCGGGCCGCGGTCAGCAACTGGCGGCGCCGCCACGCCGACTTCCCCAAGCCCGTCGGCGGCACCGAGACCAGCCCCGCCTTCGCCCTCCGCGACATCGAGCAATGGCTGCGCGACCAGGGCAAACTCGCCGAGGTCCCGCTGCGCGAGCGGGTCTGGCAGCAGCTCGTCGGGCACCCCGCGGGCGCCGCCGCCGCGCTCCGCCAGGCCGGCGCCGTCCTGCTGCTCGCCCACGACCGGCCCGCCGCCTGGCAGCAGCTGCGCGGCGCCGCCGACGACACCGAGCTCACCGGCGTGCTGCCCGCGATGCTCGACTCCGTGCTCGCCGCCCGGCTCGGCCCCGGCCACCCCGTCCGCGGCCTCACCCGCGAGGCGCTCGCCCCCTCCGCCGCGCTCGTCCGCGCAACCGGCGAGCTCGCGACCCTGGACGGCGCCCCCGAGGCGTACGCGTTCCTGCTCGGCCGTCATCTGGACGCCAACCCCCGGCAGTACACCCTGACCCCGCCGGGACCCGCCGCCCTGATGGCCGAACTCGCCGCCGTGGCAGGCCCGTTGACCACCGTCCTCGACCCGGCCTGCGGCGCCGGCGCGCTGCTCGCCGCCGCCCGCGAGCGCACCGCCGACGAGACCGACGGCACCGCCGTCACCCTCCACGGCCAGGAGTCCGACCCCGACCTCGCCGCGCTCACCGCGCTCCGCCTCGCCCTCGACGCCCCCGCCGCCGAGGTCCGGGTGCGCGCCGCGGACACCCTGCGCGCCGACGCCTTCCCCGAACTCACCGCGGACGCCGTGCTCGTCCACCCGCCGTTCAACGAACGCAACTGGGGCCACGACGAACTCGCCTACGACCCGCGCTGGGAGTACGGCTTCCCGGCCCGCACCGAATCCGAACTCGCCTGGGTCCAGCACGCCCTGGCCCGGCTGCGCGAGGGCGGCACCGCCGTCGTGCTGATGCCGCCCGCCGCCGCGTCCCGCCGCTCCGGCCGCCGGATCCGCGCCGACCTGCTGCGCCGCGGCGCACTGCGCGCGGTCATCGCACTGCCGGCCGGCGCCGCCCCGCCCAACGGCGTCCCGCTGCACCTGTGGGTGCTGCGCAAGCCCGGCGGCACCACCCCGCCCACCCCGCAGCTCCTCGTCGTCGACACCGCGGGCCCCGCCACCGGGGCGGCCGCCGGCGCCGCCGGCCGGGACCGGCCCGACTGGCAGACCGTCCGGGACACCGCCGTGGAGGCCTGGCGGGCCTTCGACCGCGACGGCGGCATCGAGGAGCGGCCCGGCGTCCGGCGCTCGCTGGCCGCCATCGACCTCCTCGACGACGACGTCGACCTGGCCCCGGCCCGGCACCTCCCGCCGCCCGCCGCGGCCGGCGGCCCCGCCGCACTCGCCGAGGTGCACGACCGGCTGACCGAAACCCTCGCCCGGACCACCCAGCTCACCCCCCGGCCCGCCGACGCCGACACCGGACCGGCCCGCTGGCCGCTGACCACCGTCGGCGAACTCGCCCGCTCCGGCGCCCTGGTGCTGCGCACCGGCGGCCCCGGCACCGCCCCGGCCGAGGGGCAGGACGCGCCCCCGGTCCTCACCGACCACGACGTCATCGCCGGCGGCGCCCCCTCCGGCGCCCTGCCCGAGGCACCCGCCTCCGGGCCGGCCGAGGAGCCCGTCCTGCTCCGCGAGGGCGACGTCGTCGTCCCGGTCCTCGGCGGCGGCGCCATCGCCCGGGTCGTCGACGCGGCCACCGCCGGCGCCGCCCTCGGCCGCAATCTCACCCTGCTGCGCCCCGACCCGGCCGCCCTGGACCCGTGGTTCCTCGCCGGCTTCCTGCGCGGCACCGCCAACAACCGCCAGGCCAGCAGCTACGCCTCCACCGCCACCCGGCTCGACGTCCGCCGCCTCCAGCTGCCCCGGCTCCCGCTGGCCGAACAGCGCCGGTACGGCAGCCGGTTCAGCGACCTGGCCGCCTTCGAAAGCACCCTGCGCCAGGCCACCCGGCTCGGCGAACAGCTGGTGCAGGGCCTCTACGACGGACTGACGGACGGGTCGGTCACGCCGGACCGGCGGACGGATCGGGTATAGCGGACGGACCGGCGGAACGGCGGGACCGGGGCGGTCCCCGGCCCGCCGCAGGTCGCAGAATGGGCCCGGCACATCGCCCGGTCCATTCCGTACAACCCCGCACACGCGCCCGGTGTCGTATATACGCTCGCAAGGCACGTGCGGTGATGGGCGCACCCCCGCCGGCGTGCCAGGCCGCCGTGTCAGCACGGCTCCACCGGCCACGAACCGATCCGTCAGGAGCAGTGATGCACGGCCCCGTCCCGGCCCCCCCGCCGCACCGTCCCCCCGCGCAGGGCACGGTCATCCTGCTGCGGGTGGTGTTCGTGGCCACCGCGGTGCTCAGCCTGGGGCTGCTGGCCTGGGTGCCGATGCTGCGGGCCGCGATCGTGCAGCGCGGGCAGCTGGGCTGGTGGCTGTTCGGCGGTGACCTGGTCGCGGTCATCGGCGCGTGCGTGCTGATCACCAGCTACGCCGAGACGGACTGGCGCACCAACGTCGGCGTGGGCCTGCTGCTGATGCAGATCGCGGCGGCCGTGGCCTACTACCTCGTCGTCGACACCCGTACCCGGCGCACCGCCGCCCCCGGCGCCGGCCACGTCCCGGCGGCCTACCCGGGCCTCGCGGGCCTCCCGGGCACCCCGCCCCTCGCCGGCATCCCCGGCTCCCCGCCCCTCGCGCAGCCCTACGGCCCGCCGCAGCCGCCCGCACCGGGCGCCTTCCACAGCCGGGAGACCCAGCCGTACCAGGGCCCCCGCCCGGCCAACCCGTACGCCGTGACCGAGACCCGGCTGCCCCCGCCGCCGGCGCCCGGCCACCACCCCGCGCCCGCCCCGTACCTCCCCGCGCCCGCGCCCCAGGAACGCCCGCAGCCGCAGCGCATCGACCGGGTGCGGGCCGAACTCGACGAGCTCAGCGACTACCTCCGCAAGGAGGAAGGACGGTGAACGGCCGGGTCATCGGCGACCGTTACGAACTCTCCGCGCTGCTCGGCCAGGGCGGCATGGGCCAGGTCTGGATCGGCTACGACCGCCGGCTGGACCGCCGGGTCGGCGTCAAACTGCTGCGCCCGGACCGGGTGGCCGGCACCCCCGACGGCGAGGAGATGCGGCGCCGCTTCGTCCGCGAGTGCCGGGTCACCGCGCAGGTCGACCACCCCGGGCTGGTCACCGTCCACGACGCCGGCAGCGACGGCGAGGACCTCTATCTGGTCATGCAGTACGTCGAGGGCGCCGACCTCTCCGACCACCTCGCCGAGCACGACCCCTACCCCTGGCCCTGGGCGGTCTCGGTCGCCGCCCAGCTCTGCGCCGTGCTCGCCTCCGTCCACGCGGTGCCGATCGTCCACCGCGACCTCAAGCCCCGTAACGTCATGATCCGCCCGGACGGTTCCCTGGTCGTCCTCGACCTCGGCATCGCCTCCGCGCTGGACACCGACACCACCCGCCTCACGCACACGGGCTCGCCCATCGGCAGCCCCGCCTACATGGCCCCCGAGCAGGCCATGGGCGGCGCGGTCGGCCCGTACACCGACCTCTACGCGCTGGGGGTCCTGCTGCACGAACTCCTCAGCGGCGAGGTCCCGTTCGCCGGGTCGACGGCCCTCGGCGTGCTCCACCGCCACCTCCACGAGGAGCCCGTGCCGGTGCGGAAGCTCCGCCCCGACGTCCCCGAGGCCCTCGAAGCGCTCGTGCTGCACCTCCTCCGCAAGGACCCCCAGGCCCGCCCCGCCGACGCGCAGGAGGTCTACCAGGCCCTGGCCCCCCTCCTGCCCACCGCCACCGTGGGCTCCGCGGCGAACCCGCCCGCACCACTCGCCCCCATGGACCCCACCCGGCCCTTCCGCCACCCCCAGGCCCCCTGGCCCCTCCGCTCCTCCCACGCTCCGACCCCCACCGCCCTCTCCACCCCCCAGGCCCCGGCACCGGCCCCGCCCGCCGGCCCGGCCGACCCCCGCGTCTCCGCCCTCTCGGGTGCGCTGACGTCCGGCGGCGCCGTGAACTCCGCCCCGAACGAACCGGGCCCGCCGCCACCGGCAGCGACCAGCACCTCCCGCCCGCCCGGCGCCTGGACCTCCGCCGCCACCCCCCTGGTGCCCCCGCCCCCGTCCTCTCCCCCCTCCACCGGACCGGACGTCGCCGCCGCCGTCGACGAGGTCAAGAACCTGCTCGACCAGGGCCGGATCACCCACGCCGTGGACATCCTCGGCAACATCCTCCCGGCCGCCGCCGAGCGGCACGGCGCCCACTCCCCGGTCGTTCGCACCCTGCGCAAGCAGTACGCCGCGACCCTCATGGACGACGGCCAGTACCGCCGCGCACTGCCCGAACTCCGGCTGCTGGCCGAGGAGTACGCCAAGGAATCCGGCGCCGGCGCCACCCGCCAGGCCCTCCAGTTCCACTACGAGGCCGCCCAGTGCCTCGAACAGCTCGGCGAGGTCACCCAGGCCCTGGAGGAGTACCGCGCCCTGCTCCCCTACTTCGAGCACTACGCCGACGACCCCCTCCGCCCCCTGGAAATCCGCCGCTCCATCGGCCACCTGCTCCTCGCCCAGGGCGAACGCGGCGCCGCCCAGGAGGCCCTCTCCCGCCTCCTCTACGACGCCGAACGCCTCCACGGCCCGCACCACGCCTTCCCCACCGAACTCCGCCGCACCCTGTACTGGCTGAGCCAGGTGCAGGGCTAGGGACGCCCATCGGGCCCCTCGTGGCGGCGTGCGCCGTGCGGGCGTCCGCTACGGGCATGTCCAGCAGTAGAGCCGCTGCCCGCGGCCGACGGCGCGCCTCGCCAGGGCGGCGAGGCCGGTGCGGAAGAGCATGGCAGCCGCCACCGACAACCGGCCCGGCTCGGCCTACGGCTTGGGGGCCGCCGCCTCCAGCTCGTCGACGGTGCCCGACATGACCGTGCGCAGGTGGGCGGTGAGGTGGTCGACCGGCCAGTCCCACCAGGCCAGGTCGAGGAGCCGGGCGATGTCCGCGGCGTCATAACGGTGGCGGATGACGCGGGCCGGATTGCCGCCGACGATCGCGTAGTCGGGGACGTCGTCGACGACCACCGAGCCGGCCGCGACGACCGCGCCGTGGCCGATCCGGACGCCGGGCATCACCATCGACCGGTGGCCGAACCAGACGTCGTTGCCGACCACCGTGTCACCGCGCCCCGGCAACCCCGTGATCAGGTCGAAGTGCTCGGTCCAGGAGCCGCCCATGATGGGGAACGGGAAGGTCGACGGGCCGTCCATCCGGTGGTTGGCGCCGTTCATCAGGAACCGCACGCCCTCGCCCAGCGCGCAGAACTTCCCGATGACCAGCCTCTCCGGCCCGTAGTGGTAGAGGACGTTGCGGGTCTCGAACGCGGTCGGGTCGTCCGGGTCGTCGTAGTACGTGAAGTCGCCGACCTCGATCAGCGGCGAGGTGACCAGCGGCTTCAGCAGGACGACCCGGGTCTGCTCCGGCATCGGGTGGAGGACGGTCGGATCGGCGGGCACACCGGCCGGCCCGTGGGGGACAGCGGTCATGGACATCACTCCTCGGACGGCTTCTCACGCGATTCCCCGCGCGAGCCATGATCGCTGGCTTCGGTGCCGGACGCCCGTGAGTTTTCAGAGTCCGGCCGGCTCGCAGGTGACCAGGTAGTCCGCGGTGTCCAGGGGCTGGTCGGTGAAGAACCTGACGACCAGGTCGACCACCGCCTGGGCGCGTTCGAGGGCGACCCAGTGGTCGGACTCGGCGATGGTCAGGAAGCGGCTGTCCTCGATGGTGGCCGCGAACGCCCGCTGCTTCTCGGGCGAGGACACCGTGTCGTGCTCACCGCAGAAGACCAGCGCGGGCACCCCGGTCAGCCCGCCCGACGGGTTGAGCTCCTCGGTGGCCGAGCGGTCCAGGACCGTGAAGCCGTGCGGGATGTGCGTGACGGCATGCATGATCAGGCGCTTGACGTAGCGGTGCACCAGCTTGCGGTGGCGCACGAAGCGGCTCTCGTCCTGGCACAGCCACAGTTGCAGCGCCAGATCGACGAACTCCTCCGGCTCACCGGCCGCCATCCGGGCCGCAGCCTGCCGCCACAACGCCAGCTGGGCGTGGGTGATGTGCGCCGGCACGCCGCCGAGCAGCAGCCGCGCGATCCGGTGCGGCCGGCGCTGCGCGAAGGCGAAGGCGATCGCCGAACCGAACGAGTAGCCGAAGAGGTTGACCCGGGCCACCCCGAGGTCGTCGAGGACGTGCTCCACCGCCCGGCACATGGTCGCAAGACCCTGGTCGGGGCGGAGCGGATCGGCGTTGCCCGAGCCCGGCAGGTCGATGGTGATCAGGCTCGCCAGCGGCGACACCGGCTCGTCGAGGTGCTGCCAGCCGTATTTGTCCTGCAGCGCGCCGCCCAGCACCAGTACCGGTTCGGTCCGGGGAGCCGGCTGCCGCACCAGCCGGTAGGAGTAGGACAGCCCGTCCACCCTCAGGGCGTGGACCGCTTCGTTGGTCATGCGTCTCCTTCGCGTGGGTGCCCCGCCGGGACCGGCGCTGGGCTCACCCGCGGCTGACGACCAGGGCGGCGTTGTGCCCGCCGAACCCCAGTGAGGTCTTCACCGCGCAGTCCAGCCGCGCCGGCCGGGCTTCCTTGGCCACCACCTCGACGGGGATGTCGGGGTCGGGCGATACGAGGTTCGCCGTCGGCGGCACCAGCTGGTGCTGCACCGCCAGCACGGTGAACGCGGTCTCGATGGCGCCGGCCGCGCCGAGGGTGTGGCCGGTCATGGCTTTGGTCGAGGTGACCAGGGGGTGTTCGCCGAGCACCCGGCGCAGCATGGTGCCCTCGATCAGGTCGTTGAGGACCGTCGAGGTGCCGTGCGCGTTGACGTGCCCGATGTCGGCGGGGTCGGCGTCGGCGTCGGCCAGCGCGGCGCGCAGCGCGCGTTCGGCGCCGGCACCGTCGGGATGCGGGGCGACCGGGGCGTACGCGTCGTTGGACGAGCCGTAGCCGGTGATCCGGGCCCTGATCCGGGCGCCGCGCGCCCGGGCGTGCTCGGGCCGCTCCAGGACGAGCAGCCCGGCGCCCTCGCCCAGGACGAAGCCGTTCCGGTCGGCGTCGAACGGGCGGCAGGCCGCGGCCGGGTCGTCCCGCCGGGTGGAGAGGCCCTTCATCTTGCACATGCTCGCCACCAGCAGCCGGGAGCAGGCCGATTCGGCGCCGCCGGCGAGGGCGATGTCGCACATGCCGGCGCGCAGCAGCTGACGGGCCAGGCCGATGGCGTCGGTACCGGAGGCGCAGGTGGTGTTCACCGCGAGGCTCGGCCCGCGGGCGGCCAGATCGCGGCAGACGCTCGCCGCGGCGCTGTTGCCGGTGGTGAGCGCCGCCAGCACGGGGGAGACCCGGCGCGGCCCGCGCTCCAGAAGGACGGTGTGCTGCTCGTCGTAGGCGGGCAGCCCGCCGTTGGCGGTCCCGATGAGGACCGCGACCCGGTCGCCGTCCCACTCGGCGGGGTCCAGCCCGGCGTCGGCCACGGCCTCGCGGGCGGCCAGCACCGCCAGTTGGGAGAAACGGTCCATCAGACGGCGGGAGGCGACGTCCAGGGCCTCGTCGACGTCCAGGCCGTCGACCAGGTACATGAAGTCCGTGGGCAGATCCTGCAGTTCGGCGGGCCGGCGCACCCCGGACGGTGCGGTGGCGCGGGTGATCTCCCGCCAGCTCGCGCCGACCCCGGCACCGGCGGCGGTCAGCATGCCCAGACCGGTCACGGCAGCCGCGTACGGCTGCTGCGCGGGACCGGTCGCGTACCCGCCCGGGACCGGGCGGGGCTCCCGGCCCGGGCGGCTCACGCGGCCGCCACGTGCACGGCCGCCAGCAGCTGGCCGTAACTGTCCCGGGGCGTCAGCTCGACGTCCTCCAGGTCCACCTGGAGACCGTCCTCGATGAGCAGGCGCAGCTCCTCCAGCGCCAGCGAGTCGACCCCCAGCTTCCGCAACGGGACCTCCGGATTCACGGAGAGGGGATCCACCCCGAATTTCGTCGTCAACAGGGTCCGCACCTGTTCCGCGATGTCCACTCCAGCCACCTTTCTCACCGGTTCGGGCCCGCCGGACTATGGGGACAACGCCACAGACGCCCGTTGAGTCACGCCACGCCCGGCGTTCGTGCGGTGCGCCGTGCGGGGCGGGCCGCGGACCGACCGGATCGGGCGGGCGGCCGGGTGCGGGACGCAGAAACCCGACCCCGGCGCAGATCGTTGGCCGAAGCAGTGGCCTGGGCCACGCCGACTTCATAGCATCGATCACTCAAGGTCGAGACTCCGTCGCACGATCTGCCGGGAGGCCATGTGTTCCGCCGTAGGACAGCGCTCTCCGTATCCGCCACCGCCGCTCTGCTGGCCGCGACGCCGCTGCTCGCCGCCTGCGGGAGCGAGGCGCACCCCGGTGCCGCCGCCATAGTGGACGGGAAGCGGATCACCGTCGCCCAGCTTCAGGCGAAGGTCCGGGACGTACGGGCCGCGCAGGCCAGGTCCCCGCAGGGCGGCCAGCTGATCATGAACACCGGCCGGCTCAGCCTGGCCACGCTCAACGGCATGATCTTCGACGAGGTGTTGGCGCGCGGCGCGAAGGACGCCGGGGTGACGGTCACCCGCAAGGACGTCCAGGCGTGGCGCGGCAAGGCCGAGAAGCAGGCCGGCGGGGCCGAGCGGCTGAAGGCGATGTGGCTGCAGCAGGGCATCGCCCCCGACGAGGTCGACGGCACGGTCCGCAACCAGCTGCTGCTCGACGGCATCGCCCGGCACCTCGGCGCGGACCGCGGCAAGCCGCAGGGCCAGCAGAAGCTCGCCCGGTCGCTGGCCCGGACGTCCCGCTCGATGGGGATCGACGTCAATCCGCGCTTCGGCAGGTGGGACGACCAGCAGGTCATCCTCGGCGAGACCAAGGACCCGTGGATCGCCGCCGCCCCGGTGCGGCAGCAGACCTGATCCGGGCGGGCGGCGGCGCGGGCGCCGGGCGGTGCCGGTGGGGTTGTCGGTGGGGTGCGTTACGTTCGATGCGTGAACGCTGACGCCTCCGCCGCCGACGCCGGCGCCGCCGCCCGCCCCGAGGGCCCCGGCACCGGACGCCTGGTCCTGCTCACCACCAGCCACCGGGTCGCCCCCGGTCTGCTGTCCTGGCCCGCGTGGCAGGTGCTGCGCGCCGCCGAGCGGGTGCTGTGCGCCGATCCGGACCATCCGCAGCTGCCGTATCTGCGCGAGGCCGGCATCGCGGTGGAGACCGCCGCCCCGACCGCCCGCGAGCTGGTCGACTACTGCGTCCCCGAGGACCGTACGGCCGTCGTGCTGACCTCGGCGGAGGGCGAGAGCGCGCTCACCGACGGCCTGGCCCGGCTGGCCGGCTCCGGCCGCGAGACCATGCCCGACCTCGAACTGCTGCCCGGCTCGTACGACCTGCCCGGCGCCCGGCTGCTCGACCTCGTCCAGGTCATGGACCAGATCCGCGCCGAGTGCCCCTGGAGCAGCATCCGGACCCACCAGGACCTCGCCAAGTACGGCCTGGAGGAGGCGTACGAGATGGTCGAGGCCATCGAGGCCGGCGACCGGGTCGAGCTGCGCGAGGAGCTGGGGGACGTGCTCCTCCAGGTCGTCTTCCACGCCCGGATCGCGCAGGACGACCCGGAGGAACCGTTCTCCGTCGACGACGTGGCGGGCACCATCGTGGAGAAGCTGATCCACCGCCATCCGCATGTCTTCGGGGAGGCGGAGGCGGCGACCCCGGAGGACGTCAAGGCGCACTGGATACGCACCAAGGCCGTCGAGAAGCAGCGCGGATCGGTGACCGAGGGCGTGCCGCTGGCCCAGCCCGGCCTGGCCCTGGCGGCGAAGCTGGCGTCGCGGGCGCGCACGGCGGGCCTGGACGTGCCGCTGCCGGCCGGCCGGGGCATCGGGTACGAGCTCCTGGCCATGGCGGTCCGCGCCGAGGCGGAGGGCACCGACCCGGAGGCGGCGCTGCGCGCGGCGGCCCGCGCCTACCGCGACGCGGTGCTGGCGGCGGAGGGCAGTACCCCTTAGTACCGTGGGTGCAGGGCGTGTTGAGGGGGCGGGCGTGGAAGCGGAGTTGGCGGCGCTGGCGGGCGCGGGGGCGAGCGCGATGGTGCAGGCCATGGCGACGGACGCTTGGGCGGATGTCCGGTTGAGGGTCTCGGAGCTCTTCCGGCGGGCGGCGGCCGACGCTCCCGCCGAGGCGGCGGCCGAAACAGCCGCCGGGGCGGCCGCGGAGGAGACGGCCGCCCGGCCGCGGTCGGCGGAAGAGCCGTCTTCCGCTGCGCCGCCGGAGTCGTCGGACGAGGTGACCGCGCGCTGGCAGGCCAGTCTGCGCAGCCTGCTGGAGCAGCACCCCGAGGCCGCGGGCGAACTCCGGGCGCTCTGCGAGGAGTTGACCGAGGAGGCGGCCGGTGAGGTGGCCGACCGGTTGTCCGGCGAATCGGCCGGCGGGTCGGCCGCCGGGCCGGACGGTCACCCCGTCCCGCCGGTGCACAACTCCCTCACCGGTGGCCTTCACGGCCACGTCATCCAGGCCGCCTCCATCAACTCGCTGACGTTCCATGCCGGTTCGCTCCATGGTGCGCTGCCCGAACCCGACGACTGGCCGCGGGTCGAGGACCTCGACCCGGTCGCGCTGGGGGTGCGCCCCACGCACCGGATCCCGGCCCTCCCCGCGCTGCCGCCGTACGTCCTCAGGGACCGCGACGACGCCCTCATCGCGGCGGTCACCCGGGCCCGGGAGGCCGGCGGTCTGGTGCTGGTGCTCGGGGAGCCGTTCGCCGGCAAGTCGCGTACGGCACTGGAGGCGATGGCCCAAGGACTCGCCGGATTCCGGGTGTTCGCGCCCGCGCGCGGCGCTGACCTGCGCGGTCTGCCCGCCCTGTTGCAAGGGCGCCCGGGCCGCTACGTGCTCTGGCTGGACGACCTCGACGGGTATCTCGGTGCCGCCGCCGGGGGCGGGGGAGGCGGCCTGGAGCCGAGGCTGCTGTCCCAGCTCACCGCGCTGGGCGTGATCGTGCTCGCCACGATGCGCGAGGACGCCTACGACGAGCACCGGCACGCCCCGCACGGCCGGGTACTGGACCTGGCGACCGTCGTCGAGCTGGCCCGTGAGTGGAGCCCGGCCGAGCGGGCGCGGCTGGCACACCGGGCCGGGCGGGCCGGCGACCCGCGGCTGGTCGACGCGCTCTGTTCCAGCGGCCCGGAAGGCGCGGCCGCCTATCTGACGCTCGGGCCGCTGCTCTGGGACGAGTGGTGGCGGGCCCGCCGCGCCGACCGCCACCCGCGCGGCCACGCCCTGGTCCGGGCCGCCCTCGACCTGGCCCGCTGCGGGCTGCACGGCCCGCTGCCGATGGACCTGCTGACCAAGGTGCACGAGGGCTGTGCGGACGTCACCGGGATGGACCGGGAGCCGCTGGCGGACGCCCGGGAGTGGGCGACGGAGCGGCGCCACGGCCTGCTGCGGTTCCTGGTGGGCGGCACCGGTAACACCTGGCGGGTCGCGCCCTTCCTGCTGGAGGCGGCCGAGCGGCACGAGACCCTGCCGCCGGTGGACGGCCGGATCTGGCGCTACGCCCTGGCGGTGGCGCGGACGGACGACACGTACGACTACCCGGCCATCGCGGCCGCCGCCCGCGAGGCGTTCCGGCGGGCCGCCGAGGCGGGCGAAAGCGCGGCGCTGCACAACCTCGGGTTGGTGGCCGAGTCGCTGGGGGAGCGGGCGGAGGCCGAGGAGTGGTTCCGGCGCGCGGCGGACGCGGGCCGGCCGGAGTCCGCGGGGCGGCTGGGCCGGATGCTGGCCGACCGGGGCGAGGGCAAGGCCGCCGAACCGTATCTGGAGCTCGCCGCGGAGTCGGGGGACGCGGAGGCGGCGACGCTGCTGGGGAAGCTGCTGCGGGAGCGGGCGGAGCGCTGGCTGGGCGTCGGCAAGGAGGGCGGGAGCGCGGAGGCGGCGTACCTGTGGGGCGACCTGCGGTTGGCCGGCGGGGACGACACCGATGCCTTCGACAGTTACCACGACGCGCTCCTGGCCGGCTGCGCCGATGCGGCGGGGCGTTACGGCAGCCTGATCCTGCTGTGGAACGACCGCGCGATGGCCGAGGTGTGGTTGCGGCGCGCCGCCGACGCCGGTGACCAGCAGGCGGCGGAGCGGCTGTACGACAACTTCGAGGCGCCGCCGTCGGTGGACACGATCGAATCCGAACTCAAGGAGCACGCCGCCGGGGGCAGGCCCCTTGCCGCCGCCAACCTCGGCGTCTTCCTTGAGATCCAGGACCGCCCGGAAGAGGCCCGCCCCTGGTACCTCAAGGCGTACGAGTCCGGCGACCCCTACGGCGCCTTCCGCCTCGCCGAGCTGCACAAGAAGGCCGGCGAGCCCGGCGAGGCCCGAGCCTGGTACCGCAAGGCCGCCGCCCTGGGCCACCCCGGGGCCGCGCGGGCCCTCGGCGAGGAGCCGGGCGCGGGCGCGGCCCCGGGAGGGGACGCCGTCAGCGCGTGACCGCCACCGCCGCCGCGGCCGCCTCCTGCTCCCGCCCCGCCGCCCCGTCCGGCCGGGCACGGCGGCGTGCCAGCCGGTCCAGCAGCCACACCGCCGCCGCGGCCGCCGCCAGCCCGGCCCCCATGGCGCACACCCAGGCCCAGCCCCCGGCGGACCACACCACCGAGGTCAGTGCCGAGCCGACCGCGCCGCCCGCGAAGTAGCTGGTCATGTAGGCGGAGTTGAGGCGGTTACGGGCCTCGGGGCGGACGCCGTAGATCAGGTTCTGGTTGCTGACGTGCATGCCCTGGGCGGCGAGGTCCAGCACGATCACCCCGGCCAGCAGCGCCGCCAGCGACCAGGTGCCGCCCGCCCCGCCCAGCGCCAGCAGCCCCCAGGAGCCGAGCAGCAGGAACGCCGCGGCGCCGGCGACGTGGTGGACCAGTCCGCGGTCCGCCAGCCGGCCGGCGGCGGAGGCGGAGAGCGAGCCGGCCGCGCCGACCAGCCCCAGCAGGCCGATGGCGGACTCCTGCCAGCCGTAGGCCGGACCCGACATCAGGAACGCCAGCGCCGTCCACAGCGCGCTGAAGCCCGCGAAGGTCAGCGCGCCCAGCACCGCCCGCCACCGCAGCACCGGCTCCTGGGCGAACAGCGCGAGGGTGGAGCGCAGCAGCGCCGGATAGCGCAGCCCGGCCGTGGTGCGCAGGGCCGGCAGCCGGAGCCGCAGCAGCACGGCCATCAGCGCCATCAGCCCGGCGTTGACCCAGTACGCGGTGCGCCAGCCGCCCAGCTCGGCGAGGGTTCCGGAGGCCGTACGGGCGAGCAGGATGCCGAGCAGCAGACCGGTCATGAGGGTGCCGACGGTCCGGCCGCGCTCCTCGGGGGCGGCGAGGGTGGCCGCGTACGGCATGACGACCTGGGCCGCGACCGAGGCCAGGCCGGTCAGCGCGGTGCCGGTCAGCAGCAGGGCGGCGTTGGTCGCGCTCGCCGTCACGGTGAGGAAGACGGCGGTCGCCGCGCACAGCGTGACGGCCAGCCGCCGCCGCTCCACCAGGTCCCCGAGCGGGACGAGCAGCAGCAGCCCGAGGCCGTAGCCGAGCTGTGCGACGGTCACCACCAGCGCGGCGGTGGACGCCGAAAGTCCCAGGTCATGGCCGATGACGTCGAGCAGCGGCTGGGCGAAGTAGTTGCCCGCGACGGACAGACCGGTGGCGACGGACATCAGCAGCAGCGTGCCGCGGCCCAGCCGTCCCGGTCGGTCCTGCGCGGACCGGTGTGCGTCCTCGGCTGTCATACCTGACCTCCCCGTTCGTGCCCGCGGCCACCGTGGCGGCGGGCACCACCCAGCGTCGGGCAGCCGGCACCGATGAGTCCAACACATCATTTTCATCGGATCCATCTCGTATCGCGATCAATCTCGCCTCACGATCGATCCCGGATGACGAGTGATCGCTGCCGCCGGTGGCAGGATCGGCGGGCATGGAGCTGCAACAGATGCGCTATGTCGTGGCGGTGGCCGAAACGGGCGGGTTCACCCGGGCCGCCGAGCGGTGCCACGTGGTGCAGTCGGCCCTCAGCCACCAGATCGCCCGGCTGGAGAAGGAGCTCGGTGCGCGGCTCTTCGACCGGACCAGCCGCAGCGTCCGGCTGACCGCCGCCGGCGAGGCGTTCGTCCCGGTCGCGCGGCAGGCGCTGGCGGCGGCCGAGCGGGCCCGGGCGGAGGTGGCGGCGGCGACCGGGGAGGTGCGCGGCCGGCTGGCGGTGGGCGCGATCTCGACCGTGGCGGCCGTCGATCTCGCCCGTGAGCTGGGCGATTTCCGCACTCGCTATCCGCAGGTGCGGGTCGGCCTGCAGATGGAGATGAGCGATCCGCTCATCGAGAAGGTGCGGGAGGGGACGCTGGACGTCGCCTTCGTCGGGCTGGTGCCCGACGCCCGCCCGTCCGGCGTACGGGAACGGGTGCTGGCCCGCGGCGAGCTGGTGGCCGTCGTGCCGCCGGGGCATGCGCTGGCGGGGCGGGAGTGGACGACGCTGGCGCGGCTGGCGCGGGAGACCTTCGTGGACTTCACGGCGGGTTCGGCGGCCCGGCGCCAGCGCGACGAGGCGTTCCGGGCGGCCGGGCTGTCGTCGGAGGTGTCCTTCGAGGTGACCACGGTGGAGTTCCTGGCGAAGCTGGTGCGGGCGGGGCTGGGCATCGGCATGGTCCCGGAGGCCATCGCCGCCGAGCTGTCCGGGCTGCACGTCGTGCGGGCGCGGCCGGCGCCGGAACGTACGGAACGGGTGGTGTGGAGCGCCCTGGGGCCGTCACCGGCGGCGGTGGCCTTCCTGGAGGGGCTGGGGGTGGATCCGGGCGCCTCCTGAGGGAGCCACCGGGTGCCCCGGGAGCGGGGCCGCCGGCCGTGCGCCGGGCGTCTTCCGGGGCGGTTACGGTCAGAGGGTGCACGACAAGCCCCAGCCCACCCCGCCGGACCCCACGCCCGCCCACAGCGCTGCGGACGGCTCCGCGGGCTGCCCGGCGGACCGGCCGGTCCCGCCCGCGCCCCCGCTGTTCACCTGGGAGTTCGCGTCCGACCCGTATCCGGCGTACGCCTGGCTGCGCGAGCACGCGCCGGTGCACCGCACGGCGCTGCCCAGCGGGGTCGAGGCATGGCTGGTGACCCGCTACACCGAGGCGCGGCAGGCGCTGGCCGACGCCCGGCTCTCCAAGAATCCGGTGCACCACAGCGAGTCCGCGCACGGCAAGGGCAAGGTCGGCATCCCGGGCGAGCGCAGCGCCAACCTGATGACGCATCTGCTCAACATCGACCCGCCGGACCACACCCGGCTGCGCCGGCTGGTCAGCAAGGCGTTCACCCCTCGTCGCGTCGCCGAGTTCGCGCCCCGGGTGCAGGAGCTGACCGATCACCTCATCGACGGGTTCGCCGGTCGGGGTGAGGCCGATCTGATCCACGAGTTCGCGTTCCCGCTGCCGATCTACGCGATCTGCGACCTGCTGGGCGTCCCGCGTGAGGACCAGGACGACTTCCGCGACTGGGCGGGCATGATGATCCGGCACGGCGGGGGGCCGCGCGGCGGGGTCGCGCGGTCGGTGAAGAAGATGCGCGGCTATCTCGCCGAGCTGATCCACCGCAAGCGCGAAACCCTGGAGGCCACCCCGGCCCCGGACGAGGACCTGATCTCCGGGCTGATCCGCGCCTCGGACCACGGCGAGCACCTCACCGAGAACGAGGTCGCCGCGATGGCCTTCATCCTCCTGTTCGCCGGTTTTGAGACGACCGTGAACCTGATCGGCAACGGTACGTACCAGCTGCTGCGGCACCCCGCCCAGCGCGAGCTGCTGCAGAAGTCGCTGGCGGCGGGCGACACCGGGCTGCTGGCCACCGGCGTGGAGGAACTGCTCCGCTTCGACGGCCCCGTGGAGCTGGCGACCTGGCGGTTCGCCACCGAGGAGCTGACCCTCGGCGGTCGGCGGATCGCCGAGGGGGACCCCGTCCTGGTCGTCCTGGCCGCCGCCGACCGCGACCCGGCGCGCTTCCCCGAGCCGGACGTGCTCGACCTGACCCGGCGTGACAATCAGCACCTGGGCTACGGGCACGGCATCCACTACTGCCTGGGTGCCCCGCTCGCCCGGCTCGAAGGGCAGACCGCGCTCGCCACCCTGCTGACCCGGCTTCCGGACATCCGGCTTGCGGTGGAACCGGGCGAATTGCGCTGGCGCGGCGGGCTCATCATGCGCGGACTGCGGTCGCTGCCGGTGGAGTTCGCGCCCGAGCGGCCCTGACCTGCGGCGGAGGCCGGTGGTGACAGAGCGTCAGGACGTGACCTGCGCGTGATCTTTGCTACACCGACTTGTGACTACCCGTGACCCCGGCTATTTTTCGATCCACGATCAACGGTTCCTCGAACACACTGTCGAGGAAACCGCTGGATCGCGACAACTCAACCGCCGCGCGAAAGGCATCCGCATGCGTTCCGGGAACGGCCGACACCGGCGCCCCCGTCAAGCACCGGCCATCTTTGTCACGGCGGGAGTGACCGGCTCGGCACTCGCACTGCCCCTGCTCTCCGCCGGCGGCGCACATGCCGCCGACACCGCGACCTGGGACCGGGTCGCCCAGTGCGAGAGCGGCGGCATCTGGAGCTCCGACACCGGCAACGGCTTCTACGGCGGCCTCCAGCTCACCCAGGAGATGTGGGACCGGCACGGCGGCGGGGCCTACGCCTCGCGGCCGGACCTCGCCAGCCGCGCCCAGCAGATCGCGGTGGCCGAGACGATCCTCGACGACCTCGGCCCGGACGCCTGGCCGAGCTGTGCGGTGAACGCCGGCCTGACGAAGGACGGCCGGGCACCGCAGGTCGACCCGGGCGGCACCAGCACCCCGATACCCGACCCCTCGGACGACGACGGCTCCACCGGTTCCACCGGGATGCACGACGGGACGGCCGACGACCCCGGTGGCGATGCGGGCGACGGGCCGGCCGACGACGAGCCGTCGCAGGCCACGCCGTCCCCGTCCACTCCCGACCCCACGGACTCCGCCGGCACCGGCGAGTCGTCCCCCGGCCCCGACCGGACCTCCGGTTCGTCCGGGCCGTCCGGCGACGCGACACCGGGCGACCGGGGCGAGGACCCGTCCGGCACCCCCGGCCCCTCCGGCGACGGCAGCGGCCACGGCCGCGGCACGGACGACGGCAACGGCACCGGCTCCGCGGACGGCACGGCCTCCGACGGGTCGCAGGGCGGGGCGCAGGACGGGTCGCAGGGCGGTACGGGGACGGACGGCGTGCCGGGCGGTTCGGGCCGGCACCGCGGCGACGCGGACCCGGGCGAGGGGGACGGCGCCGGCCGGACGGCCGGCGGGCGGCACGCCTCGCGCGGTGACGACGCGCACCGGACGCCCCCGGCGGGCGGCGACGGGTACACCGTGCAGCCGGGTGACAGCCTGTCAGCGATCGCCCAGGCGCACCGGCTGCCGGGTGGCTGGCCGGCGCTCTACGACCGCAACGAGGACGTCGTCGGCTCCGACGCGGACCTGATCCAACCAGGCCAGCAGCTCGATCTCGGGCAGTCCAAGGGGTAGTTCGCCGGTTTCGGCCCGCTTTGGCGAAAGTGAGACAAGCGTCTCGTTGTGGGGCGGTGGGCCCCGAAGGGTCCGCCGCCGTCGCACCGGTCCCCACCTGCGGGTTTATAACCCCTCCGTGATCAAAAATGGCCAACTCGGGCCAGATGGGGGGGTTTGAACACCACGGGGGTTCCTGTTTACGGTCATCACCGCTCGCCAAAGCGGGCCCCTTCGATCACACGCCGAATCCTGCCGGTGGTCGGAGGCAGTTGACGCGCAAGCGCCGTAGGCAGGAGCGGGGGAACCAAGGTAGGCGCCGGCCAGGCCCGTGAAAGCGGGTCAGCCGGCTTGGGGTGAAGCCCGGTGCCCATGGCACCGGCCGGGCGACTCATCAGTCCGAACCCGACAGCTCACCTCGTAGGCGTCGGTGAGGAAACGAACGAACCATGCTGATCAACAAGGGCAAGCACCGTCGTCCCTCCAAGGCCGTCCGCGTCGCCACGCTCGCCGGTGTCGCCGGTGCCGCCGTGGCCGTCCCGCTGATGGGCGCCACCTCCGCGTCCGCCGCCTCCGTCGCCACCTGGGACAAGGTCGCCCAGTGCGAGTCCGGCGGCAACTGGTCGATCAACACCGGTAACGGCTACTACGGTGGCCTGCAGTTCTCCAACTCCAGCTGGGCCGCCGCCGGCGGCACCAAGTACGCGCCCCGCGCGGACCTCGCCACCAAGTCCCAGCAGATCGCCGCGGCCGAGAAGCTCCTCGCCCTCCAGGGCCCGGGCGCCTGGTCCTGCGCCGGCGCCGGCGGTCTGACCTCCGGTGGCCCGTCCCCCGACCTGAACACCAGCGCCCCGGTGGCCAAGTCCGCGCCGGCGAAGAGCGACGCGGCCGTCAAGCGCACCCCGGCCGCCCCGAAGCACGAGAGCGCCCCGGCCGCCCCGAAGAAGAACCAGGGCCACGGCAACTACACCGTCAAGGCCGGCGACACCCTCGCCAAGATCGCCAAGGCCCACGGCACCCACTGGAAGGCCGTCTACGCGGCCAACAAGTCCGTCATCGGCGGCAACCCGAACCTGATCTTCCCGGGTCAGAAGCTCCACGTCTGAGCCGTCCCCGCACCGGGTCACCCCTGGTGAGACCGGCCCCGTCCGGCGCGCCCCTCCCCCCGGCGCGCCGCGGCGGGGCTTCTGTCGTATCCCCCCGTCATCCCCGCCGCCATCCCCACCGTCGTCCCCGGAGTCGCCCCCCGTCCGCGCCACCGCCGGCCGGCCGCTCCGCCGGACTTTCCCCGCTCGGCGAACATTGCGGCAAACGTCCCGTGAGCTGGGCCTTTGTGTCGCTTGGGGGGTTATTCCGTCCCACGGAGCGGGCCAAGGGGAGGCGGACGCTCCCCGGGCCGTTAGGCTCGTGCTGCAGAACTCCAGACACCCATGAAGGAGACAACGTGCCGTCCATCGACGTCGTCGTAGCCCGCGAAATTCTCGACTCGCGAGGTAATCCCACGGTCGAGGTCGAGGTCGGCCTCGACGACGGCAGCACCGGCCGTGCCGCCGTGCCGTCCGGTGCCTCCACCGGCGCCTTCGAGGCCATCGAGCTCCGTGACGGCGACCCCAACCGCTACCTCGGCAAGGGCGTGGAGAAGGCCGTCCTGGCCGTCATCGAGCAGATCGGCCCGGAGCTCGTCGGCTACGACGCGACCGAGCAGCGGCTGATCGACCAGGCCATGTTCGACCTGGACGCCACCGACAACAAGGGCTCGCTCGGCGCCAACGCCATCCTCGGCGTCTCCCTCGCCGTCGCGCACGCCGCCTCCGAGGCCAGCGACCTCCCGCTGTTCCGCTACCTGGGCGGCCCGAACGCGCACGTCCTGCCCGTGCCGATGATGAACATCCTGAACGGCGGCTCGCACGCCGACTCCAACGTGGACATCCAGGAGTTCATGATCGCCCCGATCGGCGCGGAGTCCTTCTCCGAGGCCCTGCGCTGGGGCGCCGAGGTCTACCACACCCTCAAGAAGGTCCTGAAGGAGCGCGGTCTGTCGACCGGCCTGGGCGACGAGGGCGGCTTCGCCCCGAACCTCGGCTCCAACCGCGAGGCCCTCGACCTCATCCTGGAAGCCATCAAGCAGGCCGGCTACGCCCCCGGCCAGGACATCGCGCTCGCCCTGGACGTCGCCGCCTCCGAGTTCTACAAGGACGGCTCGTACCAGTTCGAGGGCCAGTCCCGCTCGGCCGCCCAGATGACCGAGTACTACGAGGAGCTCGTCGACGCGTACCCGCTGGTCTCCATCGAGGACCCGCTGTTCGAGGACGACTGGGCCGGCTGGAAGGTCATCACCGACAAGCTCGGCGCCAAGGTCCAGCTGGTCGGCGACGACCTGTTCGTGACCAACCCCGAGCGCCTGGCCCGCGGCATCGAGGAGGGCTCCGCCAACGCCCTCCTGGTCAAGGTCAACCAGATCGGCTCGCTGACCGAGACCCTGGACGCCGTCGAGCTGGCCCAGCGCAACGGCTTCAAGTGCATGATGTCGCACCGCTCCGGCGAGACCGAGGACGTCACCATCGCCGACCTCGCCGTCGCCACCAACTGCGGCCAGATCAAGACCGGTGCCCCGGCCCGCTCCGAGCGCGTCGCCAAGTACAACCAGCTGCTGCGCATCGAGGAGATCCTCGACGACGCCGCGGTGTACGCCGGCCGCAGCGCGTTCCCCCGCTTCAAGGGCTGACACCCGGAGCGCGGCGCCCCGCGGTTCCGCCGGGGCGGCCCGGCCCGAGGCCCGAAAGGGCTGATCGGGCGAGCCGACCGCCCAGCGCCCCGTACGTCCCCGGCAACGGTCCCGTACCGTTGCCGGGGACGTACCTGCTTGAAGCAGACCGGCGTCCGTCAGTGAAGGGGAGACGACGTGCCCGCGGACCGGTTCTCGACCGCGACCCGACTCAAGGCGCTCGGCGAGCAGGCCGCCGCCCGCGTCTACCGCGCCCGGCCGGCCCGCCGCAACCGCCTCACCGGCCGCGCCGCCCTGCTGGCCCTGGTGATGTGCTCGCTGGTGGTGGCGCTCGCGTACCCGATAAGGCAGTACGTCTCCCAGCGCTCCGACATCGCCGACCAGCGCCGCAAGGCCCGCGACGCGGGCGCCGAGCTGGACCGGCTGCGCGAGCAGAAGGCCCGCTGGCAGGACCCCGAGTACGTCCGCCAGCAGGCCCGCCGGCACCTGCACTACGTCATGCCGGGCGAGACCGGGTACATCGTCCAGGACGGCTCCGGCACCGCCGCCGCCCCCAAGGGGACGCGGGCCGCGCAGCGCCCCTGGTACGACAACCTGTGGCACGCGGTCGACGCGGCCGACAAGCGGTAGCGCCGGCTCCGGCCGGGCCGCCGGTGTGCCCGGCCCGTACCGCCGGCGCGCGCGGCCCCGTACTGTCGACAGGGACGGCGCGCACCGCCGTCCCGTCCCCCGCCGTATCACCCACCACCTCACCGAAAGCGCACATGGAAACCCCTCCGCCCCAGACCGAGCCCACCGAGCCCACCGCCGCGGACATCGCCGCCTTCAAGGAGCAGCTCGGCCGCCCGCCGCGCGGCCTGCGCGCCATCGCGCACCGCTGCCCGTGCGGCCAGCCGGACGTCGTCGAGACGGCGCCGCGCCTGGAGGACGGCACGCCCTTCCCCACGCTGTACTACCTCACCTGCCCGCGCGCGGCCTCCGCGATCGGCACGCTGGAGGCCAACGGCGTGATGAAGGAGATGACCGAGCGGCTGGCGACCGACCCGGAGCTCGCCGCCGCCTACCGCGCGGCCCACGAGGACTACATCCGGCGGCGGGACGCCATCGAGGTGCTGGCGGGCTTCCCCAGCGCGGGCGGCATGCCCGACCGGGTCAAGTGCCTGCACGTCCTCGTCGGCCACTCGCTGGCGGCCGGGCCGGGCGTCAACCCGCTCGGTGACGAGGCGATCGCCATGCTGCCGGAGTGGTGGAAGAAGGGCCCCTGCGTGAGCCCGTGCAGCGAGCACCACAGCGACAACAACAGCGAGCACGCCACCGAGAACGCCACCGGGACCGACGAGGGAGAGTCCGAGTGAAGCGTGTCGCCGCCGTCGACTGCGGTACGAACTCCATCCGCCTGCTGGTCGCGGACGTCGACCCCGCCACCGGCGAGCTGAAGGAGCTCGACCGCCGGATGCAGATCGTCCGGCTGGGCCAGGACGTGGACCGCACGGGGCGGCTGGCGCCGGAGGCGCTGGAGCGGACCTTCGCGGCCTGCCGGGAGTACGCCGCGGTGATCAAGGGCCTGGGTGCCGAGCGGGTCCGTTTCGTGGCGACCTCGGCCTCCCGGGACGCGGAGAACCGCGCGGACTTCGTGCGCGGCGTGGTGGACATCCTGGGTGTGGAGCCCGAGGTGATCACCGGCGACCAGGAGGCGGAGTTCTCCTTCAACGGCGCCACCAAGGAGCTCACCGGCCGCCCGGATCTCGCCAGGCCGTTCCTGGTGGTGGACATCGGCGGCGGCTCGACCGAGTTCGTCCTCGGCGATGATTCCGTCCGGGCCGCCCGCTCGGTCGACGTCGGCTGCGTGCGGATGACCGAACGGCACCTGGTGCACGACGGCGAGATCAGCGACCCGCCCACCGCTGCCCAGATCTCCGCCATGAAGGCCGACATCGCGACGGCCCTGGACCACGCGGAGGAGGCCGTCCCGCTGGCCGAGGCCGCCACCCTGGTGGGCCTGGCCGGCTCGGTGACCACCGTCTCCGCGATCGCCCTGGGCCTCACCCACTACGACTCCGAGGCCATCCACCACTCCCGCATCCCGCTGGCGAAGGTCCGCGAGATCACCGACCGGCTGCTGACCGCCACCCACGCCGAGCGCGCGGCCATCCCGGTCATGCACCCGGGCCGGGTCGACGTGATCGGCGCAGGCGCCCTCGTCCTGCTGTCGATCATGGAACGTACCGGTGCCGAGGAGGTCGTGGTCAGCGAACACGACATCCTGGACGGCATCGCCTGGAGCATCGCGGACTGAGGCTCTGGAAGGAACGGCGAGTCCGGGCCGGGTGCCCGGACGCGCCGTCCCTCAGATGCCGCGGTGGACGTCGCGCCGGTCGCGGAGGTTCGGGCAACGGCCTCTGTCGTGCGGTGTTTTGAGCGGGCGGGGTGCCGTCCGAGCGGGATCCGGGGGCGCTCAGGAGGCTTCGTGGGCGCCCGGTGAAAGAAAGTTCGTGAAATCCTTCACATGAAAAACCCTCCTGTCGGGCGAACAATCTGACCGTACGATGCCCATTCGAAGGCTCCAGGGCTCTTCGACCCGGAGAATGCGCGGGTTCCGGCGGCTCGGCCGTGTGCTCCCGCGGGGTGTGGCGGGTCACCCGAATGGCCTACAAGCCCTGATCAATGGGGGTGTCCAACGCCTCGCGTACTACGGTGGTTCCGGCCCGCGCTATGGCGTCCGTCACGAAGCCGGCGGAGTGTAGCAGATGCCCCTCGGGTCCTTGTGAAGGGGCTCACGAGCGACCCCCCATCTGGGGGTGGATACTCGATTGCATGAGCACCACGGAGCGTCCCAGGATCCTCGTAGTAGGCGGTGGGTACGTAGGCCTGTACGCAGCTCGGCGCATTCTCAAGAAGATGCGCTACGGCGAGGCGACCGTCACGGTCGTCGACCCGCGGTCGTACATGACCTATCAGCCCTTCCTCCCCGAAGCCGCCGCCGGCAGCATCTCCCCCCGGCACGTCGTCGTCCCGCTGCGACGCGTGCTGCCGAAGGCGGAGGTCCTCACCGGCCGGGTCACCACCATCGATCAGGACCGCAAGGTCGCCACGATCGCCCCGCTGGTCGGCGAGGCGTACGAGCTGCCCTTCGACTACCTGGTGATCGCGCTCGGCGCGGTCTCCCGCACCTTCCCGATCCCCGGCCTCGCCGAGAACGGCATCGGCATGAAGGGCATCGAGGAGGCCATCGGGCTGCGCAACCACGTCCTGGAGCAGCTGGACAAGGCCGACTCCACGACCGACGAAGAGGTCCGCCGCAAGGCGCTCACCTTCGTCTTCGTCGGCGGTGGCTTCGCCGGTGCGGAGACCGTCGGTGAGGTCGAGGACATGGCCCGGGACGCCGCGAAGTACTACAACAACGTGAAGCGCGAGGACATGCGCTTCCTGCTGGTCGACGTCGCCGACAAGATCCTCCCCGAGGTCGGCCCCAAGCTCGGCGCCTACGGCAAGGAGCACCTGGAGTCCCGCGGCGTCGAGGTCTACCTCAAGACCGGCATGGACTCCTGCGTCGACGGCCACGTCAAGCTGAACAACGGCCTCGAGGTCGACTCCAACACCATCGTGTGGACCGCGGGCGTCAAGCCCAACCCGGCGCTGGCCCGCTTCGGCCTGCCGCTCGGCCCGCGCGGTCACGTCGACACCGCCCCGACCCTCCAGGTGCAGGGCACCGACCACATCTGGGCCGCCGGCGACAACGCCCAGGTCCCGGACCTGGTCGGCCGCAAGAACGGCAACGAGAACGCCTGGTGCCCGCCGAACGCGCAGCACGCGCTGCGGCAGGCCAAGGTCCTCGGCGACAACGTGGTCTCCGGCATGCGGGGCTTCCCGCAGAAGGAGTACAGCCACGCCAACAAGGGTGCGGTCGCCGGTCTCGGCCTGCACAAGGGCGTCGCGATGATCGTCATGGGCAAGATGAAGATCAAGCTCAAGGGCCGTCTCGCCTGGTACATGCACCGCGCGTACCACGGCATGGCGATGCCGACGTTCAACCGCAAGATCCGGGTCTTCGCCGACTGGACGCTGGCGATGTTCCTCAAGCGCGAGGTGGTCTCGCTCGGCGCCATGGAGAACCCCCGCGAGGAGTTCTACGAGGCGGCCAAGCCGGCCCCCGCACCGGCCGCGGCCGGCTCCGGCGACAAGCCGAAGGCCAAGGCAAGCTGATTCACCGGTCGGGTACGGGAGTACTCCGACCAGCCCGAAGGGCGTCCGCCATCCGTGGGGCGGACGCCCTTCGGCATGTCCGCAAACGTGTCCGCTCTGGCGAAAAGCGTCCCGGGTGAGGTTCTCTTACCAGCAACGGGACTAACGGGACGCCCCGTTGGCGTTTACGTGGTGGGTGAAACTTCTTTGCCCGACTCGTCAACACGGAGGTGTGCGACATGGCCGACGCCGCTGGACGGCTCACCAAGCTCGCCGAGGAGGTGCTGGGAGCCCCGCTCCCGGTGCGCATCCGCGCCTGGGACCGCAGCGAGTCCGGCCCGCCGGGGGCGCCCACGCTCGTCTTCCGCAACCGCCGCGCACTGCGCCGGCTGCTGTTCAAACCCGGCGAACTCGGCCTGGCCCGGGCCTGGGTGGCCGGCGACATCGATGTCGACGGCGACCTCTACGACGCACTCGACCTCCTCGCCGGACTCCTCTGGGAGCGCGGCACCGACGCCCCCAAGCCGCAGCGGGCCGCCGTCCTGCGCGCCCTGGCCCGCCCGGAGGTCCGTGCCGCCGCCCGGGAACTGCTGACCCTGGTCGGCGCGCCGGTCCCGCCCGCACCACCCGCCGAGGAGGCCCGGCGGCGCCGCGGACCGCTGCACACCCTGCTGCGCGACAAGGAAGCCATCAGCCACCACTACGACGTCGGCAACGACTTCTACGAGCTGGTGCTCGGCCCGTCCATGGTCTACTCCTGCGCCTACTGGCCGACACCGGACGCGACGCTGGAGGAAGCCCAGCGGGGAAAGCTCGACCTGATCTGCCGCAAGCTGGCCCTGAAGGAGGACCAGCGGCTGCTGGACGTGGGCTGCGGCTGGGGTTCGATGGTGCTGCACGCGGCCCGCGAGTACGGCGTACGGGCGGTCGGCATCACCCTCTCCGAGGAGCAGGCCACCTACGCGCGCAAGCGGATCGCCGAGGCCGGGCTCGCCGACCGGGTGGAGATCCGGGTGCAGGACTACCGCGAGATCAAGGACGAGCCGTTCGACGCGATCTCCTCGGTCGGGATGGCCGAGCACGTCGGCCGCACCCGGTACGCGGAGTACGCGGACGCGCTGTACGCCCTGCTGCGGCCCGGCGGGCGGCTGCTCAACCACCAGATCGCCCGGCGGCCGCTGGCGGACGAGGAGACGTACCGCGTCGACGAGTTCATCGACCGGTACGTCTTCCCGGACGGCGAGCTGGCGCCGGTCGGCCGGACCGTGGCCCAGCTGGAGGAGGCCGGCTTCGAGGTGCGGGACGTGGAGGCGCTCCGCGAGCACTACGCGCTGACGCTGCGTGCGTGGGTCGCCAACCTGGAGCGGCACTGGGACGCGGCGGTGCGGCTCACCTCGCCCGGACGGGCGAGGGTGTGGCGGCTCTACATGGCCGCCTCGGCGCTGTCGTTCGAGCGCAACCGGATAGGAGTCAACCAGGTGCTGGCCGTACGGACCCCGGAACCCGGCGCCTCCGGGCTGCCGCTGCGGGCGCGGACCTGGGCGGGCTGACCTGCCGGGCCGACAGCGCGTGTGCCGGGCCCCGCGCGGGGGCCCGGCACACGCGCTTTTTCCGCGGCTACTCCGCCTTGATCGACGCCAGCATGTTCAGCCGGGCCGCCCGCCGCGCCGGCCAGAGCGCGGCCAGGACGCCGATCAGCGCCGCCGCCGCGAGGAAGAGACCGATCCGGCCCCAGGGCAGCACCAGCTCGAACCCCCTGACCGACTTGCTGAGCACGTCTCCGCCCGCCCAGCCGAAGAAGACGCCCAGGCCGACGGCGAGCACCCCGCCGAAGAGCGAGATCACCAAGGACTCCAGCCGCACCATCTGCTTGACACCGGGGCGGTCCAGTCCGATGGCGCGGAGCATGCCGATCTCCTGCGAGCGCTCGAAGACCGACATCGCCAGGGTGTTGATGACGCCGAGCACCGCGACGATCACGGCCATGGCGAGCATCGCGTACAGCAGGTTCAGCATCTGGGTCATCATGTGGGCGATCTCCGCGGAGACCTGCTGCTTGTCGGCGACGGAGATCGCCGGGTTCTTGCCGAGCGCCTTGACCAGCGTGTCCTTGGCGGCGTCGGTGGCGCCGCCCCTGGTCTTCACCAGCACCTGCGTATCGACGGCCTGCTTCTGATGCGGGGCCACGGTGGCGTTGTCCACGACGATGCCCCTGAGCAGGTCCGTGCCCTCGTAGACACCCGAGACGGTGAAGATGCTCTTCGTACCGTCCTCGAAGGCCACCGGGACGCGGGAACCGGGGTGCAGGCCCTTACGCCTGGCGGAGGCGTCGTCCACGATCACCCGGCCGCCCCGGAGCTCGCCCGATGAGCCCTCGGTGAAATCGAGTTGGGTGAGCTTGCCGAACGCCTTGCCGTCGACCGCGGTCAGGAACTCGGGGGTGGCGCCGCTGGTGGCGGACTGCCGCAGCGGGCTGACGGCGGTGACCCCGTCCAGGGTGCTGAGTTTCTTCGCCACGTCGGGGGAGAGCGGCCTCATGCCCTGGCCGGCCATGGAGACCACGTAGTCGGCCTTGAGCGAGGCGACGGCCTTCTTCTCGATCGTGGTCTGCACACTGACCGCGATCACCGTCAGCCCGGTGATCATGGTCAGTCCCACCATCAGCGCGGAGGCGGTGGCGGCCGTACGGCGTGGATTGCGGACCGCGTTCTGCCGGGCGAGGGTGCCGGCGACCCCGAAGGCCCGCAGGACGGGTGCGGCCAGAGCGATCAACGGGCGGGACAGCAGCGGCGTCAGGATGAACACGCCGACCATCACCACCGCCGCGCTGACGCTCAGTGCGTTCATGCTCGCCTCGTCGTTGGATATCCGGATGGCGGCGAGCACTCCGGCCGTACCGGCGCCCGTGATGAGCGCACCGATGGTGTTGCGCAGCACCAGGGACTTGGTGGTGGGGGGCGCGTGCACACTGCTCATCGCGGCGACCGGCGGAATCTTTGCGGCGCGTCGGCCCGGCAGCCAGGCGGACAGGACGGTGATGAGGGTGCCGACGAGCAGGGAGGTCAGCACGGCCGAGAACGGGACCACCAGGGGACCGTCGGGACTGCTGTTGCCCAGGCTGCCGACCAGGGCGCGCATTCCGGCGCCGACGCCGACACCGGCGACCAGGCCGATGACGGAGGCGATCACGCCGACGACGAACGCCTCGATCAGCACCGAGCGGGTGACCTGGCGGCGGCTGGCGCCGACCGCACGCAGCAGCGCCAGCTCCTTGGTGCGCTGAGCGACCAGCATCGTGAAGGTGTTGACGATGAGGAAGATGCCGACGAAGAGCGCGATTCCGGCGAAGACCAGGAAGAACTTCTGCGTCTGGGCGGCGTTCTGGGCGATCATCTCGGCCAGGTCGTCGGCGAGTTGCTTGCCGGTGCTGACCGTGGCGTGGCCCTTGGGCAGCACGGTCTCGACCGCGGACTTCAGGGCCGTCTGGGAGGTACCGGCGGCTGCCTTGAGCTGGATCTCGCTGAATCCGCCGGGGGTGCCCAGCAGCTTCTGGGCGGTCGGGGTGTCGAACAGGGCGAGGCTGCTGCCGGCCGCGACCTCGCTGTCGTCGGCGGTGAAGATGCCGGTCAGCTTCATTTCGCGGACCGGTCCGTTGGTGGATGTCCGTACGGTGTCGCCGACCTTGTAGCCGCCCTGGTCCGCGGTCCGGGTGTCCAGGGCGAACTCGTGCGGGCCGTGCGGGGACACGCCGTTGCGCATCGGGTAGCGGGCGTCCTTGCCGTCGGCGCCGGGGAAGTAGTTGCCGCCCCTGCTCCGGTCGGCGTCGCCGACGAGCCTGCCGTCCTTGTCGGCGATGGCGGTGAAGCCGGAGACGATGCCGGTGGCGGAGGCCGCGCCGGGCACCCGGGCGGTCTTGTCGAGGAGCTTCCGGTCGAGCACGGGTGGCGCCGCGGAGTTGCCGTCGGACTGCGGCCGGACGGCCACGTCGACGTTGCGGAAGCTCTGCTGCATCTGGGCCCGGGAGGCATGGGATGTGGTCGAGGTGAAGACCAGGGTGCCGGAGACGAAGGCCACGCCGAGCATCACGGCGAGGACGGTCATCAGCAGCCGGGCCTTGTGCGCAAGCACGTTGCGCAAGGCGGTACGGAACATGAGTGGGTCAGTCCTGGAGGAGAGGCCCGGGAGGTCCGGGTGGGGGTGGCGGCTGCCGCGGATCAGCTCGTGCGGCCCTTGGCGTCGAAGCCCTTGAGGCGTTCCAGCACCAGGTCGGCGGTCGGGTCGGGCATGTCGTCGACGATCCGGCCGTCGGCGAGGAAGACCACGCGGTCCGCGTAGGAGGCGGCGACCGGGTCGTGGGTGACCATCACCACGGTCTGGCCCAGCTCACGCACGGAGTTGCGCAGGAAGCCCAGCACCTCGGCGCCGGAGCGCGAGTCCAGGTTCCCGGTGGGCTCGTCGGCGAAGATGATCTCGGGCCGGGAGGCGAGCGCGCGGGCGACCGCGACCCGCTGCTGCTGGCCGCCGGAGAGCTGGCTGGGGCGGTGCTTGAGGCGGCCGGACAGGCCGACGGTCTCCACCACGCGGTCCAGCCAGGCGCGGTCCGGCTTACGGCCCGCGATGTCCATGGGCAGGGTGATGTTCTCCAGCGCGTTCAGGGTCGGCAGCAGGTTGAACGCCTGGAACACGAAGCCGATCTTGTCGCGCCGCAGCTGGGTGAGCTTCTTGTCCTTGAGGCCGGTCAGTTCGACGTCGCCTATCCGGGCGGAGCCGCCGGAGATCGAGTCCAGCCCGGCCATGCAGTGCATCAGGGTCGACTTGCCGGACCCCGAGGGGCCCATGATCGCGGTGAACTGCGCCTGCCGGAAGTCGACGGAGACCGCGTCCAGGGCGACCACCTGGGTCTCGCCCTGGCCGTAGACCTTGGTCAGATCCGTGGCGCGGGCGGCCACCGCGGTGGTGCGGCCGGCGGTCGGGACACCGGAGTGGGTGGTGGTCACGGGAACGAGCTCCTGTCGGGACGAGGGACCAACGGGGCCGCGGGCGGCCCAAAGGCACGCACCGCGGACGTCATGCGGACGCTTTCCATCGTGGGTCAGCGCACAGCGGGAGGACGTCAACCCCTGTGACCGTCCTTGACCACCCCTGGGCAGTACCCGCCCCCCGTCCGGTCATCCCGGAGGAGGAGACGAACCCTGAGGCGGGGGCGGCGTACCGGGCGGCCCGAGGGGCGTCCCCGGCCGGGTGACGGGGGTGGCGGGCGGGCGTCGAGTTTCCGTCAATTCGGGTACTGATTTGCGCCGCGGCGGGGCGTGGCAAGGGGAGGTGCCAGGCATGTGCCCACGGCCTGTACCCAGCGCTGATGCACCCTCAGTTGCCAATAAAATAAGACAACCTCGGGATGAGCGGCCGATCTGCGTCGTGCGCTGCGGGCTACGCTCGTGCTGCCCTCTTTGGGGTGGCATGGGGGATCCCCCAGCCCGGATGGTGGAATGCAGACACGGCGAGCTTAAACCTCGCTGGCCTACGGGCCGTGCCGGTTCAAGTCCGGCTCCGGGCACTCCGCACGTGACCAAGGCGGGGTTCGAAGTCGGGTGCTTACCTGAATTTTCAACGAGAAGGGCCGCCGGGGCAAACCGGCGGCCCTCGTGCTTTGTTCGGCGGGCTCAGCGCTCCAGGAGAGCGAAGAGGTTCTCCCAGCGCCCGACAATCTCCTCGGTGGAGAACCGCTGGATGTTCTCCCGGGCGGCTTCGCCCATCGTGTCCCGGAGCTCCTTGTCGGACATCAGGGTGCCGAGATGCCGGGCGAATTCGGTGATATTGCCCGGGGGGGCGAGGAAGCCGTCCTCGCCGTCCGTGATGATCTCGCGGACACCCGGCGCCACGTCGAACGCCACACACGGCACGGCCGTCGCCATCGCCTCCATCGGCGCCAGCGGGAAGCCCTCACCCCGCGAGCTGAGCGCGAACACCGCACTCTCCCGCAGCGCCCCCGGAACGTCCGAGGTACGCCCCATCCACTCGACGGACGAGGTCACCCCCAACTCCGCCGCCAGCTTGCGCAGCGCCTCGGCCTCCTCACCGGACCCGTAGATCCGCAGCGTCCAGTCCGGATGCTCCGGGGCGACCTGCGCCCACGCCTCCAGCAGCAGGTCGACGCCCTTCTCCTCGTGCAGCCGGCCGATGCTGACCACGGACTTGCGGGAGCGGTCCGACGGGACGTCGGGGAAGAACGGCAGCGGGTTGGGCATGAAGCCGACGTTGTCCATCCGCTGGCGGATCCAGCGGTCGGCGTCCTCGCGGGTGAGCGTCAGCATCCGGTCGACGTCCGCGTAAAACCGCTTGACCCGGCCGAAGCGGGAGGACTTGCGGCAGGTCTCGAACGACTCATGGCTCATTCCGACCACCGTCAGTCCGGCGGTGTCGGCCAGCGCGACCCACTCCATCGCCCACACCTGGGTGACGATCACCACCCCGCCCGGCTTCGCCGCCCGGAACAGCGCACTCATCTTCGCCGCCTGCTCCCGCATCCCGGCCTCCCGGGCGGCCCGGCGGCGCTGCTCGGCGACGTTCAGCCGGTCCTTCAGCCCGCGCACCGGGCGGACCGTCGGCGGGTGGTCGCGGTACAGCGTGGTGGCCTTGAACGGCACGTCGTCGGCCAGCTCATGGGCGCGCCCCTCGGGCGCCGGCACGATGCCGATGAGATGCACCCGGTGGCCCCGCTCGCTGAACAGCCGCGCCATCTGG
Source organism: Streptomyces sp. NPDC107765 (assembly GCF_055657085.1). NCBI lineage: Bacteria > Bacillati > Actinomycetota > Actinomycetes > Kitasatosporales > Streptomycetaceae > Streptomyces > Streptomyces sp. NPDC107765. The sequence goes on from NZ_JBVKBL010000005.1 coordinate 505,060, forward strand.
TGCGACCAACTGGTGATGCCGCCCATCTCGTTGACGCTGTTGGAGACGAAGAAGATGTCCCGCGGCCCGGCTGCGTACGACTTGGTCATCAACGGCTCCACTGCGCAAAGAACTGATCGACAATGCTCCGGGCGGCGTCGCCCCGGTCGTATTCCCCGAACTTGGCGACGAATTCCGCGCGCTGGCGGGCGTATTCCAGGGACTGCGTCTCGAACGACTTGATCGTCTCGTGGAAATCGTCCTCGGTACGGACCACCGGGCCCGGCGCGTGCGCCAGCAGGTCGAAGTAGGTCCCCCGGCCCTCGTGGACGTATTCGTCGTAGTCGTAGGTGAAGAACACCAACGGCCGGTCCAGCAGCGCGTAGTCGAACATCACCGACGAATAGTCGGTGATCAGCCCGTCGGCCAGCGCCAGCAGCGGCGTCACGTCATGACGCGCCGACACGTCGATGACCCGGCCCTGCACCGTCGGGGGCAGCACCACGTGATTGAGATAGTGCGAGCGCACCAGCAGGACGTACCGGTCGCCGAACTGCTCCGCGAACCGCTCGACGTCGAAGGGCAATTCGAAGCGCCCGTGCCGGCCGCCCGCCTTGCGGAACGTCGGCGCGTACAGCAGCACGGTCTTGTCCTCGGGAATCCCCAACTCCGCGGCCAGCGGCCCGCGTTCCCGCCGCCCCAGCTCCTCCTCGCGCTGCCGGGCGTGCACCAGCGCGTCGTTGCGCGGGTACCCGACCCGCAGCAGCGTCTTCTCCTTGAGCCGGAACGCCCTGGCCAGGGTGTGCACATCGTGCTCGGAACGGACCAGGAAGCGGTCGAAGCGGTCCAGCGAACTCTGCTGCTCCTCCTGCTGCTGCCGGGTCTGCGCCTTGAGGGCGGGCTGGTCGAAGCCCATCTTCTTCAGCGCCGAGCCGTGCCAGGTCTGGAGGTACGTGGTCTCGGGGCGCTTGGTGAGCTTGAGCGGGTAGCTCTGGTTGTCCACCCAGAACTCCGCCTGCGCCAGCGCCTTGAGGTACGGCAGCGACCAGCGCTTGACCAGCGTGACGCCCTTCGGGAAGTCCTTCGGCGAGCCGGCGTACGACCAGATCGCCTCGAACTCCAGGCCCTGCCGGCGCATCTCCTCGTAGATCGCGCGCGGACTGTCGCTGTACTGCTTGCCCAGGTGGCTCTCGAAGACCACCGTGCGCTTCTTCACGGGCAGCCGGCAGAACACCTCGTGGTACACGCGGAGCTTGTTGTCGCCGGAGACGACCTTCTTGCGCAGCGCCTTCGCCTTGCGGTAGCCGGACTTGGCGAGCGTGCCCGGCTTCCCGCGCACCCCGCGGGTGATCAGCTCCTGCACCCGCTCGGCGCTCGCACCCTCGCTGACCAGCCGGAACGCCAGATGCCCCTTGGCCGAGGCATGCGGCTGCAGACGGTCGGCGACCATCCGCGTCAGCCGCGGCCGGACCGGCAGCGACCCGGTCAGCTCGGTGTCCGCGACGGTGATCCGGGTGGTGGTCCGCACCCCGTCCACGTCCAGCCGCAGCCGGACGTCCCAGATGGAGTCGACGATGCCCAGCGGACGCAGTCCGGCGGTGAGGTCCGCGGTGGCCGCCCAGTGGATCGTGTCACCCTCGTGGCGCAGCTCCCCGACCGGGAAGCGGAAGGACTGCAGGCTGCGCCGCCGGGCACTGAACTCCAGCTCGCCCGTCAGCCGCGCACCGGGCGGGACGACGCCCAGCGGGTTGGTGATCCGCCCGGCCAGGGAGACGGCCCGGCCGGATTCCTGGTAACGGGTGAGCTGGTTGCGCAGGAACAGCTGGTTGACCGGCTTCTCGTGGTAGCCGATGTCGGTGACGTCCAGTACGGAGCGGCCGAAGGCGTCGTCGAAGTGGCCCCCGCACCAGTAGATCCGGCCGTCGTGCTCGGCCAGCGGCGAGGAGACCTTGTCGCGGTTGATCAGCGTGTCCACGGCCGGGATCAGGTTGTCCCAGTCACCCCGCTGGAGCAGGTACGCGCAGATGGCCTGGATGGCCGGTACCCGCTCGTACGCCTCGGGGGCAATGCCGGCGAGGTATTCCCGGGAGAGCTCGGCGAACTCGCGGCGGTAGGACTCGTCCCGGAACGGCAGGTCGCGCAGATGCAGCACCAGGTCGTGCTTGAGGAATTTGACGTCCTTGGCGAGCTTCATCTCGGTCAGGCCGCGCTCGGCCAGCAATGCGTCGATGCGCCGGTGGATCTCCAGCCGGTGCGCATAGTTCGTCATTTCGTGCCGCCGGTTCGTCACCGATTTCACGGCGGCCCGCTCGAATACGTGCCAGAAATAGACCTGATTGGGAATCAGCGTGATGCGCTTCGCCGCGAGATAGGCATCGGCGATGAACATCAGGTCCTCGTAGAACATGCCCTTCGGGAATCGCAGGTCATGTTCGATGAGGAAATCACGGCGATAGCACTTGTTGGTGGAGAGGGTGTCCCAGACGAAAAGGTCCGGCAATTCCGTGACCGACTCCAGGGTCCGGGTCGTGCCGTACAGCCAGGAATACCATTCGTCCCGCTTCTGGTTGCGGGTGTCCTTGTGCAGCCGGACGCACAGACCGGAAACGATGTCCGAGCCGGTTTCCTCGGCGGCCTCCAGCATGTTCCGGCAGGCATTGACCTCCAGGACGTCGTCGCTGTCCAGGAACATGACGTAACGGCCGCGGGTGTGCTGGATGCCGGCATTGCGCGGTTCGCCGCCCGCGCCGCTGTTCTCCGGCAGCTGGAAGGCTCTGACTCTCTCCGGGTGCGTGGCGGCGAGCTGCTGCGCCACTTCGAAGGAACGGTCGGTGCTGCAATCGTCGACGATCACCACCTCGACGTCCCGGAGCGTCTGGTCCAGTACGGACTGGACCGCGGTCGGCAACCGGTCGGCGTCGTTGTAGACGATGACGACTACGGAGACGTCAGGCACAGGGACCTCAACCTCTTTCGCTGCTGTTTGCCGCCAGAATAGCCCCGTCTGTCCCCCCGATTACCACGAATCGCGCCCATGGCACTACGCACAGTGAGCTGCCGGGGTGTGGGGAAGGGGCGCTCCGGCATACGGATCATGACCAGGTGTCATCTCCGCCGATACGCCCAGCAGGGCACTTCCGGCCGGAAGGAAAGACGGCCGCTCCGGTGAATCGGTTGCCTGCTCGGATGTGACGTCCGTTGCGCCCGGGTTCATGCGCCGGCGGTGGCCTCCGGGCACCTCCGCGGCGTCCCGTACGTCCTCCTCCTGGAGGACGTGAAGCGCCGGGGACGGGGAAAGATCCTGCCCAAGAACGAGCGACGTGTCTTTGCCAAGCCATTACGCTTGCCGTCAAGGCCGCGCAGGGCGGCCATGGAGGAGTGAGATGAGGAGCAGCAACCCGGTCTTCTCGCGACGGGGGTTCAGCCGCGACACCGGCTACGCGGGCTTCAACGCGCAGGCCGGGGGCCCCACCGCGAACCCGTACGCCGGCACCAACCCCTACGCACAGGGCGGCAACCCCTACGCGCAGGCCCCCACCGACCCCTACGCCCAGGGTCAGCCCGTCACCCAGGCACCGCCGCAGTACGCGCCGCAGACCCGGCCGATGACGATGGACGACGTCGTCACGCGCACGGGCCTGACGCTCGGCACGGTCATCGCCGGCGCCACCGTCGGCTGGCTGTTCCTGACTCAGAACCTCGGCTTCGCCGTCGGCGCGGGTCTGGTCGCGATGGTGCTGGGCTTCGTCCAGTCCTTCAAGCGCCGGCCGTCGCCCGCGCTGATCCTCGCGTACGCGGCACTGGAGGGCGTCTTCCTCGGCGCGCTCAGCGGCTTCCTCAACGACCTGCCGAAGATGAGCGGCGCCCCCATGCAGGCGGTGCTGGGCACGATGGCGGTGTTCGTCACCATGCTGATCGCCTACAAGACGCGGATCGTCCGGGTCACCGCCCGCTTCACCCGCTTCGTGCTGATCGCGGCGATGGGCTTCGTCCTGCTGTCGCTGGTCAACGTGCTGTTCATGGCCTTCGGCGGCGGGGAGGGCCTCGGCTTCCGCAGCGGCGGCCTGGGCATCCTCTTCGGCATCGTCGGCGTGGTGCTCGGTGCGCTGTTCCTCGCCCTGGACTTCAAGCAGGTCGAGGACGGCATCGCCTACGGCGCGCCGCGCGAGGAGTCCTGGCTGGCGGCGTTCGGCCTGACCCTCACGCTGGTCTGGATCTACATGGAGATGCTGCGGCTGATCTCCATCCTCCGGGGCGACTGACCGGACCCCGCAGCACCAGCAGCTCCGTGAGCTGCTCCGTAAGCAGCTCCATGAGCAGCAACGTGACGAAGGGCCCGCAGGCAGCAGCCTGCGGGCCCTTCGGGGTTGAGGACGGCGCCTCATCGCGGATCAGAACTTCCGCGCGGCGCGCCTGAGGTCGTGTTCATGGACGATCGCCTTGGCGTGCCCGTGGGCGAGGTTGTGCTCGCCACGGAGCCAGCTGACCTTTTCGTCGAAGCGGAAGAGAGCGGGGCCTTCGTCAACGGTGCGGAGCCATTCGGAGATTTCCCGACCCGTGCACTCGGGGATGCGGGAGAGCATGTTCCGGTGGGTCTCTTCGGAGAAGAGCTGAGACATCGGCGCCTCCGGACGCGGTCGATGCTGGTTCTTCAGCACACCGTGCCTGAGGCTTCCGCCGTTGGCAACCACCCGGGAGTGGCGCATAGGCTCACGACGTGCTTGACGTGACCCCTTTGCAGACCGCGGTGGACGCCCTCGCCGACCGCCTCCGAGCGCTGCCGCAGAGCCGGCTCAGCCAGGGCGCGGCGGCCGAGGGGCTCGCGCTGGCGCGGGAGTTGGCGACCCGTGCGCAGCTGATCGAACGGCCCGGGGAGCCGCCGCGCCCGTTCCCGGACGCCGGGATGTTCGCGGTCGGCGACCAGCTCGCGGTGGCCGGGCACGACCTCGTCGAGGCACTACGGGCCGCGGCCGCCCATCCGGCCGGCACCGGACCCGATCCTGACGCGAAAGTGGCCCCCGCCGAAGAGCTGGCGGAGGCCGTGCGATGCGTACGGGCGACAGCGGAACGCTGCTAGCGCCAAACCGCCGTCGGAGAGTCGGGCGGAACGTCCGTCAGAGCGAGGCGATCACGCGGTCGGCGAGGATGTAGACGCTGTCCTCGCGGTTCTCGCCCCAGGAGAAGGTCAGGGCGTACGCGCCGGAGATGCCGGAGCCGCCCAGCAGCACCGGGGTGCGCCCGGCGTGCAGCGCGTCCGCGACCCGGTCCGCGGCCTCGCGCTGGCCGGGGGTCAGGCAGAGCGTGGTGCCGTCGGCGAACACGTACACGTCCAGGGTGCCCAGCGGGCCCGGGCGGACGTCCGCGACCGCGGTGGCCTCCCGCGCCAGCTCCTCCAGGCGCGCCACGGTGCGCTCGTAGTCGCTGATCACCGGGGACGGGGAGAAGTCCGGGTGCGAGGGGTGCCGGCGGCGGGCGGCGGCCAGTTCGGCGGACTCGGTGCCCTCGACGGGCTCCAACTCCGGTGCGTCCAGGGCCTCCAGCGCCTCCACGGACTCCAGGGTGTCCATCGCCTCCAGGGCGTCCGGGCCCAGCAGCGGCTCCAGGCCGGCCAGGTCCGCCTGGCGCGGCACGAACGGCTGGAGGTCGAACCGCTCGGACTCCGGCCGCCCGTCGCGGGTCAGCCGGCCCTCGCGGCCGTCCAGCGGGCTCTCGTCGACGAGGCCGAGCAGAGACGGGGCGTCCGCGGCGTCCCTGGCCTCCTGCGCGGCCCAGAACGCCCGGGCCTCGGCCAGCTCGCGCTCGCGCTCCTCGGCGAGCGCGTCGGCGACGGCGGCGCGTATGTCCGCGAGCGGGGTCGCCTCGGCCGGGCTGGTGCGGGCGGCGGGGATGGTGGCGGCGGCAGCCTGGGCCGCCTCCGCGCGTGCCGCGGCGTCCCGGCGGGCGGCGACCAGCTCACCGTGCAGCTCGACGAGCTGGCGGCGCAGCGCACGGGCGGTGCCCAGCGCGACGGCGCCCAGCGCCACGGCGACGGCCGCGGCCACGAGCAGGACGAGGGTGGTGACGCTCATGCGCCGACCTCCACTTCGTTCGGCGGCCCACTTCCCACGGGCCGTGCATCGGTACATGGACTTCCCCCGGCCGTCGGCCGGGGCGACCCCCTTGATGCGCCGCTCACGGAGGTCACCAATGGTGGCGGCTCGCGCACCGGCGTACTCCCGTTAGCAGAATGTTCTCCGACTTCCTACATCAGCCTGCCGGGGGTCGGCGACCGCTCACCGGGCGCTATATCCCGAAATGCTAGGGGCCATGGGCCTTCTGTGGTGCGGTGACCCCCTGCTGACCTGCAACGACGCTTCTCCCCCAGGACGTTCATCACAATCCTGGGGGAGATTGGGTCGCGATCTTGTCACCGCGTGAGGCAGGTCACGCGCCGTCGCGGCCCGTGTCCGCGCAACAGCGAAGGGTGTGCGCGGGGCGGAAGTTGGTCTGTTCCGCCGCGCGCACACCCTCAAGGACTTCCAGGGGAGATCCTCAGCTCAGCCGCACGTGCCCGAGCTCGCGCTGACCTTCGCTTCCGCTTCGCTACAGCTCAGCTCAGCCGCGCGTGCTCGTGGTCGCGCTGAACTTCGCTTCCGCTTCGCTACAGCTCAGCTCAGCCGCTCGATGACCATCGCCATGCCCTGGCCGCCCCCCACGCACATGGTCTCCAGGCCGAACTGCTTGTCGTGCCACTGGAGGGAGTTGATGAGCGTGGTGGTGATGCGGGCGCCGGTCATGCCGAAGGGGTGGCCGACGGCGATCGCGCCGCCGTTGACGTTCAGCTTGTCCAGCGGGATGTCCAGGTCGCGGTAGGAGGGGATCACCTGGGCGGCGAACGCCTCGTTGATCTCGACCAGGTCGATGTCGGAGATGGTCAGGCCGGCGCGGCGGAGCGCCTGCTTGCTGGCCTCGACCGGGCCGTAGCCCATGATCTCGGGGGACAGGCCCGAGACGCCGGTGGAGACGATCCGGGCGAGCGGCGTCAGGCCCAGCTCACGGGCCTTGGTGTCGGACATGATGACCAGCGCCGCGGCACCGTCGTTGAGCGCGCAGCAGTTGCCGGCCGTCACCAGGCCGTCGGGGCGGAAGACCGGCTTGAGGCCCTGCACGCCCTCCAGCGTGACGCCGGCGCGCGGGCCGTCGTCCTGCGAGACGACCGTGCCGTCGGGCAGCGTCACCGGAGTGATCTCCCGCTCCCAGAAGCCGTCCTTGATCGCCTTCTCGGCGAGGTTCTGCGACCGTACGCCGAACTCGTCCATGTCCTGGCGGGTGACGCCCTTGAGGCGGGCGAGGTTCTCCGCGGTCTGGCCCATCGCGATGTACGCGTCGGGGATCAGGCCGTCCTCGCGCGGGTCGTGCCAGTCGGCGCCCTCCTGCTCGGCGCGCGCGGCCGTACGGGCCTCGGCGTCGGCGAAGAGCGGGTTGTGGGTGTCGGGCAGCCCGTCGGAGGTGCCCTTCACGCTGCGCGAGACCGTCTCGACGCCGGCCGAGATGAAGACGTCGCCCTCACCGGCCTTGATGGCGTGCAGCGCCATCCGCGTCGTCTGGAGCGACGAGGAACAGTAACGGGTGATGGTGCAGCCCGGGAGGTGGTCCATCCCCATCTGGACGGCCACGATGCGGCCGAGGTTGTGGCCCTGCTCGCCACCGGGGAGGCCGCAGCCCAGCATCAGGTCGTCGATGTCCTTGGGGTCCAGCTCGGGGACCTTGGCCAGGGCGGTCTCGATGATCTTCGCGGTCAGGTCGTCCGGGCGCAGGTCCTTCAGCGAGCCCTTGAAGGCGCGGCCGATCGGGGAGCGGGCGGCTGAGACGATCACGGCTTCGGGCATCACGGCTCCAGGAAATCAAGTGGCGCCCTGCGCCTCATTGAGGGGCGGTGGTCGGGCGACGGGCGGGACAAGGTGCTGGACTGTGAGGGAAGTTACCTGCACGTACTGCTGAGGTCACGGGCTGCGCGTTGTGATGCGGACCTCTTTTCTAAGCGAGCGCTTATGGAACGGCAAGGGGCCGCCGGGTATTCCCCGCGGCCCCTGGCCCGTCCGGCGACCGGCGGACCCTCAGCGCGGCACCGACGGCCGGTCCGCCGACTCCTCCGCCTCCGGCAGCTGGCGCCGCCGGCGGTGCTTGAGCAGCGCCCAGGGCGCGCGGGAGGCGGTGACCTCCGTACCGCCCTCGGAAGCCGCCTCGGCGGCCGCCTGCTCGACCGGGAGGATGCCCTCGCCCCGGGCGGGCTCCGGCCGCTCCTCGTCCGGCCACAGGCCCAGCGAGGCGCACAGCGTCGGCAGCACGGCCATCGCGGCGGTGGCGTACCCCTCCGCCGACGGGTGGTAGTTGTCCGGCCCGAACAGCTCCCGCGGATGCGCCTCGAACTCGGGGCCCAGCAGGTCGCCCAGCGAGACCGTACGGCCGCCGCTCTCCACCGCCCCGATCGTCTGCGCGGCCGCGAGCTGCCGGGAGAGCCGCCGGGCCACCCACCGCAGCGGCTGGTAGACCGGCTCGATCGTGCCCAGATCGGGGCAGGTGCCCACCACCACCTCGCAGCCCGCGGCGCGCAGCCGGCGCACCGCGTCCGAGAGGTGGCGGACGGACTGCGCGGGCGGCATCCGGTGGGTGACGTCGTTCGCCCCGATCATGATCACGCAGACGTCGGGCGTCTGCGTGCCGTCCGCGAGCATCAGCTCCACCTGGCGCGCCAGATCGTCCGACTGCGCCCCGGGCAGCGCCACGTTGCGGAAGTCGACGGGGAGTTCGGCGACCGCGGCGAGACCGGAGGCGAGCAGCGCGCCCGGGGTCTGCGAGACGCGGTGCACGCCCTGGCCGGCGGCGGTGGAGTCGCCGAGGAAGCCCAGGCGGAGCGGCGGGCGGTCGGTGCGGTGACCGAAGGCGGCGCCGTAGCGGCCGTCGGCGCACGGTGGGATGTCGCTGGAGCCGCCGACCGTGCGGCGGGCCAGCCGGACCTCGGTCAGCAGCACACCGACGGTGGCGACGCCGAGCAGCCCGACGCCGCCGCCACCGACCGCGGCGGCGGTGGCGATCCGCCGTGCCACCCTCGCCCTGGACATCGTCATCGGCATGGGCCGGGCACCTCCCCGTGCAGTGCGGGGCGCGCCGGACCCGGGGGCCGACGCGCTCTTGAATCGGCAAGAACTCCTACAACAGGGTGTTGCCCGTTCCCGCACGGAACGCAACTCCTCCGCCCTCCGCGCCACCCGGGCAATAGGCTGGCGGCACGGGCGCAGGAGAGCGTGCCCCCGACCGCGGAGACCACCGTGCAGTTTTACGATTCGATGATTGAGCTCGTCGGCAACACCCCGCTCGTGCGGCTCAACAACGTGACCAAGGGCATCCAGGCCACAGTCCTGGCCAAGGTCGAGTACTTCAATCCCGGCGGTTCGGTGAAGGACCGGATCGCCGTGCGGATGATCGAGGCCGCCGAGCAGTCGGGTGAGCTGCAGCCGGGCGGCACGATCGTCGAGCCGACCTCCGGGAACACCGGGGTGGGCCTGGCGATCGTGGCCCAGCAAAAGGGTTACAAGTGCATCTTCGTCTGCCCGGACAAGGTGTCCACGGACAAGATCAACGTGCTGCGCGCCTACGGCGCCGAGGTCGTGGTCTGCCCGACCGCGGTGGACCCCGAGCACCCGGACTCGTACTACAACGTCTCGGACCGGCTGGTGCGCGAGACGCCGGGCGCCTGGAAGCCCGACCAGTACAGCAACCCGAACAACCCGCGCTCCCACTACGAGACCACCGGTCCGGAGCTGTGGGCCCAGACGGACGGCCGGCTCACGCACTTCGTGGCGGGCGTCGGCACCGGCGGCACGATCAGCGGCACCGGCCGCTACCTCAAGGACGCCAGCGAGGGCCGGGTCACGGTCATCGGCGCCGACCCGGAGGGCTCGGTGTACAGCGGCGGCTCCGGGCGCCCGTACCTGATCGAGGGCGTCGGCGAGGACTTCTGGCCGACCGCCTACGACCGCACGGTCGCCGACGAGATCGTCGCGGTGTCGGACAAGGACGCCTTCCAGATGACCCGGCGGCTGGCCAAGGAGGAGGGCCTGCTGGTCGGCGGCTCCTGCGGCATGGCCGTGGTGGCCGCGCTGGAGGTCGCCTCCCGGCTCGGACCGGACGATGTCGTCGTCGTCCTGCTGCCGGACAGCGGCCGCGGCTACCTCTCCAAGATCTTCAACGACGAGTGGATGGCCGACTACGGCTTCCTGGAGGAGGGCGGCACCGCCGCCCGGGTCGTCGACGTCCTGGAGCACAAGGAGGGCGCGCTGCCCTCGCTGGTCCACATGCACCCGGAGGAGACCGTCGGCGAGGCGATCGACGTGCTGCGCGAGTACGGCGTCTCGCAGATGCCGATCGTCAAGCCGGGCGCCGGCCACCCGGACGTGATGGCCGCCGAGGTCGTCGGCTCCGTCGTCGAACGGGAGCTGCTGGACGCGCTGTTCACCCAGCGGGCGTCGCTGACCGACCCGCTGGAGAAGCACATGTGCCCGCCGCTGCCGCAGGTCGGCTCCGGTGAGTCGGTCTCCGACCTGATGGCCGTCCTGGAGAGCGCCGACGCGGCGATCGTCCTCGTCGAGGGCAAGCCGAAGGGCGTGGTGAGCCGGCAGGACCTGCTGGCCTTCCTGGCCCGCGAGGCCGGCAAGTAGCACCGGCCGCGGGGGGGGGCCCCACGAGGGGGGGCACGGGGGCAACATCCCCTGCGTCGGTGCGGGTGGTCGTCCGGGGAAGAGCCTTCACCGTCCAAGTGCCCGGGGTTCTTCCCTGCGG